>CAYOLR010000380.1:0-1506 GCA_964404815.1 uncultured Halobacteriales archaeon | reverse complement strand
CTCGTTCACCTACAACCTCGTGGACTACCTGAGTGTCCACGCCGAGACCGAGGTCTACCGGAATGACGTCGACCTCGCGACCATCGAGCGCGCCGAGCCCGACGCGATCGTCATTTCGCCCGGCCCGGGCCATCCCGCGAACGAGCGGGATGTTGGCGTCACACCGGCGGTCCTGACGTCGATCAGCCACGAGGTTCCGACCCTCGGCGTCTGCCTCGGGCTCGAGGCCGCCGTCCACGCTTACGGCGGAACGGTCGACCGTGCCCCCGAGCCGATTCACGGCAAGGCCTCATCGATCGAGCACGACGGCACCGGCCTGTTCGCGGGGCTCGAGCCGGGCTTCCGCGCCGGCCGGTACCACTCGCTCGCGGCCGTCGACGTGCCGGATTGCTTCACGGTGACGGCGAGTGCCGACCACGACGGCGAGACGCTCGTGATGGGGATCCGCCACCGCGATCACCCGATCGCCGCCGTCCAGTTCCATCCGGAGAGCGTGCTCACCCCGGCCGGGCACGACCTCGTGACGAACTTCCTCGATGGCGTCGGGCCGACGGTCGCGGCCGGCGACTGATCGCCCGACATGAACACTTTCACTCGTGACTTTCGTCAACCCGCCGTCCGGCGGTTTTTCGGCGGCCGGCGAGACCGACGCAGCCCCCCGATTTCGCCGACCTCGGCCACTGTCCGTCCGACGGTCGTTCGACGCCGGACGCACGGGTATCCGGGCAACCCCCGACGATTTCCACTGCATATCACGACGCTGGCTAGCGGTTTTCGCATCGAAAGAGTCACTTTCACTGCGGTCTAACTACCATTATAATCGATCCTACCGACGTGACGAATCGGAACCGCGGCCCGCGCACGATCAACCGACCATACCGGTTCACTGGAACGCCAGTGACATCTACCGCCGCCCTGGGAGGGGGAGCCGAGGGTTGATCCGCGATCACGGGTCCACGGAGTGTTGCACGACAATGATACGCATCCATCTCACACATCGACAATCCGGGGGAGGAACGACGCAATGAGCACGCCAGAACTCACGGCCGACGAGGTGACGATCCCGATCAAGCGGACCGTCGGCGAGACACTCGAGGAGCGGCTGACGGACAACGCTTACCACAACATCCTCCCCGCCCGCTACCTCAAGAAGGACAGCGACGGTAACCTCGTCGAGACACAGGAGCAGCTGTTCCAGCGGGTCGCCCGGAACGTCGCCCTCGCCGAGGCCGTCTACGAAGCCGACCGGCAGGGAATGGAGCTCACCGTCACGCCCGACCAGCTCAAACCAGACCACCCCCGACGGGACGAGCTCGCCGCCGAGGTCTTCGGCGACGGCGCCACAATGGCTGACGACGTCGAGACGGTGCTCACCGAACACAACCTCAACAAATTTGCCTACGAGACGGTCGTCCCCGACCTCCCCGAGGAGATCCGCGCCCACGTCGAGGCGGTCGCCGACGAGTTCCAGGACATGATGGAGAACCTGTCGTTCATGCCGAACTC
>CAYOLR010000379.1:0-1519 GCA_964404815.1 uncultured Halobacteriales archaeon | reverse complement strand
GCATCCTGCACGGGGATACCACCTCGTTTTCCGTGCAGGGCCAGTTCGACTCCGAAGACTACACCGACGAATCGGCGGTTACGATTACCTACGGCCACAGCAAGGACAACCGGCCGGATCTCAAGCAGTTCAATATCGGCCTGGGGGTCAACCGCGACGGCGTCCCGGTCGTTGGCGATATCCTCGATGGGAATCGCTCCGATATGAGCTGGAACACCGAGTTGGTGCGGCGACTCCGGAAGACCCTCGAAACGGACGAACCGCTGGTCTACGTTGGCGATAGCAAGGTCGTCCGGGAGGAAACGTTCGAGGCGGCCGCTGACCAGGACATCGCCCTGATCACCCGCCTGCCGAAGACGTTCAACCTGGCCGACGAGGTCATCGAGGGAGCGATCGACGCGGACGACTGGATCGAGGTCGGGACATTCTCCGACCGCGAGGATGCCACCCAGTATCGTGTCCAGAGCCGTCCTGGGACGCTCTACGAGCAGGACGTGCGATGCGTCGTCGTCCATTCCTCCTCGAAGGCGGACACCGCCGCCGAACGGGTGGAGACACAGGTCGCCAAGACCGAGGAAACCCTCGAGGAGGAGCTGGCGGCCCTGGAGGAACGCACCTTTGAGTGTGAACCGGATGCCCAGTCAGCCCTCGACACATGGCGTGAGGAGCACGCCGATCCGTTGTTCGACGTGACGGCGGCCACCATCGAGACCGAACAAAAGAAACAACGGGATGGTCCTGGTCGGCCACCGAAGGACTGGGAGCCTTACGAGACGGTCTACACGATCGAGGGCACCATCGAACGGAACGAGGAGGCGATCAGCCGGCGCAAGGAACTCGAGAGTTGCTTCGTGGTGGTGACGACGATCACCGACAAGGCGGCGTGGCCGGCACCCCGCGTGCTGGAGGAGTACAAGCACCAGGACACGGTCGAACGGCGGTTTCCGCTGTTGAAGGACCCGAAACTGGTGGGGCCGATCTACGCCAAACGAGACGAGCAGGTCGAAGCCCTCGGGTATGTGCTGCTCCTTGCGTTGTTGATCTACTCCGTGATTGAACGACGGGCCCGGGCATCGCTTGAAGGAGCTGAAAAACCGATGGAGATCGTCGGGGCCCAACCGACCCATCGCCCGACCGGCCGCCGGGTGCTCGAGAGGTTTCAGAACGTGATGGTGATGAGTGTCGATGGTGACCGACTCGTTCCCGAGAACGTGGAGATACCCGACCGGGTCTTGGGGTTGCTCGGCCTCGACCGCTCCGTCTACGGTGTCCAGCCGGACTAAGTGTGCGATTCCCGTTGTATTCAACCGAAATCTGTCTGGAACAAACGTGGCTGTCGACGAGGGCGCATCGCGCGTTCATTCTGGGCTGCTTTGTCATGAGATGACGTTCTGAAACGGCCCAAGAGTGCCAAACGGTCGAAAATTACTGCGTGATTCTCGATAGGGTGCGAAATGGGGGTGATTCCAGGTCACCTCCGTCCAGACCTCGTCGTACGTTTCTTCGGCGATCTCTCCAG
>CAYOLR010000378.1:0-1576 GCA_964404815.1 uncultured Halobacteriales archaeon | reverse complement strand
CCGCGCTCGCGTTCGGCCGCCTCACGAATCCGCTGGTTGCAGTCGACACGAGCGGAACCCTGCCCAGACTATCGCTCAACCAGAACGTGGCGTCCCGGGATATTGCGGGCTCGGCACTCGTGATCGCGATTGCCTGTTACATGGCGGTCAGTGCCGGCGCGTCGAACGCCGCGAACGCCGTTGCGCCGCTCGTCGGCAACGGTGCACTGAACCCCAGTCCGGCGATACTTCTGGCGGTCGGGGCGATCAGCCTCGGCGGGTTCACGATCGCCCGGCGAACGCTCGCCACGGTCGGCGACGACGTGACTGACCTGCCGATCCTCGCTGCGCTCATCGTCTCCACGATCGGGGCGTCGATCATTACCGTACTGTCCTGGCTCGGCATTCCGGCCAGTCTGGCCGTGAGTACGACCAGTTGCATCATCGGTCTCGGGTGGGGCCGGGCGAGTCGCGCGCGGACGCTCGCCGAGATCGCGACGCCGGCACCGCCCGACGAAGCGGCGCCCGAGTTCACCACCGGCGCCCTCACGACCGCCCCCGGGGAGGGTGACGAGGGGCCGGAACCGAGCCCCACGGTCGGCGACCTCGCCGAGGGAGAGGCCCCCGATCCGGAGCGCCAGCAGGGGGCGATGGACGCCGTGGCGAAGGTCGGCGAGGAAGAGCCCGCGGAATTCTCCGCGGAAAGCCTGTTCGACCCCGCGGCGACGGCGCGGATCGTCGCGCTCTGGATCATCACCCCGACGATCTCCGTCGTCGGCGCCTACGTCCTGTTTTTACTCCTCGGGTAACTGCGTCTCCGACCGCAACCCCCCTTCCCCGACCACCCGGTGAGCGTCATCGGACGACGATCACTGGCACCGGCGAGCGTTTGAATACCGTCTCCGCGACGTCACCGACGATCAACCGGTCGGCCATCGATCCACTGTGACTGCCGACGACCACGGTGTCGTACTCCTCTGCCGCGTTGACGATCTCGCGGGCCGGATGGCCGAGTCGAATGACGGTGTCGATCTCGACGTCGTGTTCGGCAGCGATCTCTCGGGCACGGTCGAACACGGGTTCCGCGATTTCTTCTGCCTTCTCCTGTGGATCCTCGGCCAACGCGATCGTCGCCGCTTCCCCCATCATGAAGGACGGCTGGCCAATCACAGTGATCACGGTGATCGCTGCGTCATCGTCCAGCTTTAGGGCATACCGGAGGGCCTCGGCCGCCATCTCGGAGTCGTCCATCGCCACCAACACTCGAGAAACCATGGACGCAAAATGGGGCCATATCGTCTTAAATCCCTGATCCGGTCCGGCTGAGTCGTCGGCGTCGGCACGATCAGGTGGCGCGAGGGGAGCCCAGGGCGCCGTCTCTCGGTGGAGCTGTACCCAGGCGTATCTTTACAACCGTCCTGGGAATATGTGACGCCGATGGCACATGGTGGCTGAACTCAAAGAACGCGTCGAGCCGCTGGAGTGCGGGGCCGGCCATTCCCCGGTCGAAATGTATGTGAAAGAGGAGTTCGGCGGCGAGATCGAGTACGCCTGCCCGACGTGTGGCCGAGTGATCGCCCTCGAACTGCTCGGCGAC
>CAYOLR010000377.1:0-1588 GCA_964404815.1 uncultured Halobacteriales archaeon | reverse complement strand
GACACCCGGTATTATAGGACCCGCCGTGCTACCCGCAGCCATGCAGGCTCCCGTCCCGACGCAACAGACGCGAACCGTCGTCCGAAACCTGTTCCGAGAACTCATCGCGCTGGCGACGGTCGTCCTCGTCCTGGTGATGTTCGTTGCGATGCACGTCCAGGAATCGCCGGTGACCGTTACCCCCGGCGAACTCGTGGCATCGTTGATTAATCTCATCTCGCTGTTGTTCATCATGTCGGCCGGCGTCCTCGTCTGGGGGAACGCGATCGAACGGGGCTTTGCACTGTTGCAGAAACTTCGAGAGGGGCAAGGGTAGATGCATACCGACGACTTCGAACACCTCCTCGACCTCCCGAACGTGGTGGGTATCGAGTACGACGAGGCTACCCACCGCGTCTACGTGATGGTCCGGCAGAAGGTCCCCGAAGCCGACCTCGACGATGGCGATATCGTGGCCAATAACGTCGACATCGACTCCGAGGTCGAGGACGTGGGCGAGATCCGCCCGCTGGGTGGCGACGCCATGTCGGTCCCCGGCCAGCCCCTCGGGGCGCCGGGCAAGCGGCATCGACCCGTGCCGGGCGGCGTCAGCGAAGCGCACGCGAACTCGACCGCCGGGACGTGCGGACCATACCCGGCCGAAGTCACGCGGATCGACGAGGCCGAATGGCACCGCGGCGTCAAGCTCGGCGATCGCGTTCGCATCTCGAACGCCCACGTCTACGCCGGGGAGAACCCGACGCTGGGGCAGGCCATCCTCCAGCCGAGTCCCTACGACGGTGGCAACGCCGACGGCGATACGGTGGGCGAACTCGTCGGGTACGTCCCCGTCGCGGACGGTATCCGCGTCGACGCGGCCGCGCGGTCGACCGCGAACGCACAGGATTCGGTCGCCTATCACGACCTCGACAACGTGGGCGGTGTCTACCGTGGCGACTACCCACAGTCATTGACCGGCCAGTCGGTTGTCAAGACCGGGCGGACAACCGAGGTAACCTCGGGGTCCATCGTCGGGACGACGGCGACGATTCGCGTCCGCTACGGCGTCGGGACGATCACCGTCAAGGACGTGATTACCTTCGGCCCGATCCTGGAGGGCGGGGATTCGGGGTCGCCGATCTTTCTCGAACCCGACCGGCCGCTATTCTCGCTGGGGTTTGCGGGGTCGACCAACCGGTCGTTCGGCATCAAGATCCCGAATATCGAGGCGGACCTTGGCGTCAAGTTTGTCGAGGCGGAACGGGAATTGAGTTGGTGGGAGCGACTGCTTCGCCGACTATTTGCCCGTTTCTCGATCCGCCGCCAAGGCGACTAACCGCGTTCGGAGGTACTATTATACCGGTCGCTGGGTAAGTCCCGCCTACACCATGGCCGGGCTGTTTGGCGGGATCGGCGACTGGATTATCGGCGGCATCAGTGGGATTGTCGCACTCATTGGCGGCTACCTTCGCCGCGTGGACCGGCGGAGCGAGGACGCCCTGGAGAAGGCCGAAAAGAACGAGCGGGCGCTGTATGGCGTGGATGAAGACAACCCCTTCGACGAGGGGATTATCGAAATCGTCCGCGAAATCCGCGAGGAGCACCGGCA
>CAYOLR010000376.1:0-1593 GCA_964404815.1 uncultured Halobacteriales archaeon | reverse complement strand
GCGCCGGAGTGCCACCCGCCATTCATCCCTCGGAGCGTTGGTATCCCGTTACAGAAGCGCCCTGCGGCCGGTTTCAAACAGGATTCCCGTCCCACTTTCCATACACGACATCAGCCCAGAACGCCGTACCTCATTGGTCCCCGAGACCACGGTCTTCCTGGGCCGGCTCACGGCGTTTGTCGGTCTGACAGCGATCACGCTCGCCAGCATCGCTATTTTCGCCGCCCTAGTGGGGGCGCTATTCGTCTCCCCGGCAACCGGTGTCCGGTGGGTCTCGATTACGGCGACTATTTATCTCCAATGGAGCCTGTTCTTCGTCGCCAGGCCGTACCTCGTCCTCGGCGTCGTCGGGCTCGGTTATCTCGTTCACTTGGTCGAATACCACCGGCACATCGAAAGCGTAGAAAATGCATCGGGACGGAGGCGACCTCGTTGGCACTACGTGGCCTTTCTCGCCAGCGGCGGCCTAATCGGATGGATTGTCTGGGCACTGAGTTACTACGATGTCCTTGCCTCCTCGTTCCTCGCGGTGGGGGTACTCGTTTGGAGCGCAGGGGTATTCGCTCTCGTCTACTTCCTCCACGAAACCTTGCTGGAGGACCGCTTGAGCTACGGCCTTCGGATTCACCCGGCGATTTGGAAGTTCCCCACACAATTCGCAGTCGGTCTCATGCTATTTGATGGGGTAGTCGGGTTGTCCGGTCCAGAGTCGAACGCCTTCGCCGTCGCAATCGTTCCACCGATCGTCGGGCTTCTCTACGCGGCCCGGCGCTACGTCGCCTTCACGGAGCGGGGAGCAGCGTTCGGTCGCTGGTTTCAGGGGGTTACGTATCGCTCGAAGCAGTTGATTCCCTGGCCTTCGTTGAGCAAGGGACGAAGTGTTCAGGCACAGAACCAGTTCGGTCAGGTCGACGCCACACCCGATGCCGAGCGGGACCGTGATGTCGCCGGGTCAACTGGCCTTGGCCGAGAGCAGGAACTCGAGCAAACCCGAGAGTGGGCGTCCTACCTCGAGTCGGAACTCCACGAACGCGAGGAGCAGATGCAGGACCTCGAGGCCCGGCTGGCGAAGGTCCGCCAGGAGCTGGAGGAGGCCCGCGAGGCCGACGCAACGGGCGGGCCGACCACCGATGAGCACGACGACATCCTGACCGATCTCTTCGACATCCGGGACAACTTCCAGCGGGCCCTCCACGCCGAATCAATCCTCGAGGACAACGCAGCGGCCGACCTCAGCGAGGGCATCGAGTTGATCGACAGCCAGATCCAGTCTATCCTCGAACGGGAGGGCGTCGAGGAGATCGACACCAGCGGTATGGTCGATCCCACGAGGCATCGAGTCGTCAAGACGGTGCCCGTGGCCGACGCCGACCCCGGTGAGATCGTCGACGTCTACCAGCTCGGCTACCGGCTCGACGACCGGATCATCCGCGAGGCTCACGTCGTTGTCGCCGAGGAACCCCAGGATCAGGAGGGGGATGAACCGGAGGACGATGGCGGTCGATTCAAACGAGGAGGGAACCCGACATGAAACGCCCCTACCTGCGGGTCACGCCCAGTGAGGACCCCGTCATCCCCGGCGATATCCCGGAG
>CAYOLR010000375.1:0-1666 GCA_964404815.1 uncultured Halobacteriales archaeon | reverse complement strand
ACGCCCCAGCCTCGCGGAGCCGAGCCAGCGTCGAGTGGAGGAACCGGAACACCCGTTCGGTCTCGCAGTGGATGAGCAGCGGCGTGATCGATTCGAGGCAAAACACCATGGTCGCCTCTGTTCGCTCCCAGGCCTCGAGGTAGCTGCTGATCGCCATCGCCAACCCGGTCAGATCGGACGGCTCGGGAAAGGCGTCCACCGTCACTTGGTTCGGCCCCGGCCCGGCCGGCGCTCTCGATGCCGATGACCTAGTGCTCTCGCCCATGACGACTACGCCGGTACTGGCGGGCATTTGGCCGTTGTGGGCCCGCCAGGCCGCCAATCGGTCCTCCGGTAGGCCATCGAACGAGACGTGGAGGAGGTGGGTGTCATCCGGGTCCCCCACCGATAGCAGCGAACGACAGATGTCCTGACCTGAATCCAAGGCCTGATTTTGAACCAGCACGCTGCTAGGGGCGGGACTCGCCCCTCGAGATCCTTCTGCTTGCTCGAGAGGCCAGGGAGCGATGTCGGCCCCCGTCAGTTCCGCTACGGCGGCCTCGACGGAGCCGTACGCGTCCTGAAGGGGTTCGAGCCGGGCATCCGCCACCGGGGTCAACCCTTTGGGATAATAGTCCTCGCTGTAATCGATGAGGCTGTTCACGTCGCTCGCCGCAACCGCTATCTCCTCGACGCCCCCGAGGAACGTTAGGTAGGGCATTACGGCCGATCCGTCATCCGACGTTTCAGCCACATCCCAGAGGTCCTCGGCGAGGTCGGGGTTCTCCGCCTGGCCTACGACGCGGGCTTGGGCGAAATACTCGCCGTCGTCGTAGAGCAGCGCGATGTCGCCCGCCTCGACTGATTGAATCTTCGATTCGACCGATGTCCCCCAGAGATGAACCTTCCCGGTGTGGGGATCGACGACCGACTCGAGGGTGCCGTTATCGAAGCAATCAGCGATCGCGTCGGGTTCGTAGCCATCGACGACCGATGGGGTATAGAACTCTTGGAGCGCATCGTCGCCGGCGGTCAGCAGGGCGATCCCAGTCATTCGTTGATTGGTACCTTTGCGGGAGCGTCGTATTAATATCCTCGCCTAAATCCGGGGTATAGACCCCAATACTGCAAGCCAGCCGTCTGACGACCTCCACCAAACAAATCAGAATGGCGATACAATAGCTGGCCACCCTAGCGTGACCTGGCGATCGCGGTCGGTCACTAGCCTCTAAACCGGCGGTAGGTCGGTCGAATCGAACATCAAACCCAGCCGACCGTTATTGGACTGCCACAGCTCCTGCTTCGGGAGGGAGCGGTGATTGAGTCAGCAGCCTTCGGATCGGCCCTCACGGTCGGACCCGCCCCGAGAGCGTCATTTCGAAGCGTCGCCAGACCGCCGCCTACGGCAGCGGATCAGAATGGCCGAATAACTGTTGAATATCCCGCCGGACCCGATCAAAAAGGATTGCCAATTTCGTCTCGCCCCCTGGGTCGGTCGTGTTTCAGCCAGCCACAATCGGCGCGGGTTCACCTATCAAGAGACTGTCGAGGTCGCCGGATGGGATCCCGCTGAACCGGAGAAGGTTCTGAACCTTTTCTCAGCATGGGGTCGGAGGGATTTGAACCCCCGATCGACTGATATCTCCGGTGTCGCCTCGGACCTCCAGAGGGTCGTCACGACGGCCGG
>CAYOLR010000374.1:0-1673 GCA_964404815.1 uncultured Halobacteriales archaeon | reverse complement strand
CGACGTAGTCGCATTCGCTCACGCATTCCTCTTTGAGCGGACTATCGCCGAGCACCTGTTCGGGCCTGGCCCCGCTCCGGAAGACCGTGATCCCCTTGAGACCGAGGTCTCGTGCACGCAGAAAGACATCCTTGACATCCTCGACGGCTGCCGATCGGGGCAAATTCACGGTCTTGCTGACCGCGTTATCGACATGGTCCTGGAACGCCGCCTGTATCTCGAGGTGATGTTCGGCGGGCACATCGTGAGCGGTTTGGAATAACCGTTTCACGTCGTCCGGAATCTCGTCGATGTCCTGGATCGTCGTCCGATCCTCGAGGTCCTCCAACAGGGCCTCGGAGTAGAAAGCCCGGTCCTTCGCGAGTTGGACGAACCGGTCGTTGACGATCTCGAGGCCGCCCATCACGTGTTTGGTGTAGGCCACGTTGTAGATCGGCTCGATGCTCGCCGAACAGCCCGCGATGAGGGAGATGGACCCGGTTGGTGCGATGGAGGTAGTCGTCGCGTTCCGCACCGGTTCCTCGTGAGTGGACTCCTCCCAAGCGGGGAACGGACCCCGCTCCTCGGCCAGCTGCTTCGAGGCCTCCCACGCCTCATCATGGATGAACTCCATCAGCTCACCGGCGAATTCGACCGCTTCGTTCGAGAAGTAAGGGATACGGAGGTCGACGAGCATGTCGTGAAAGCCCATCACGCCGAGCCCCAGACGGCGGGTCGTCTTCACCACCTCCTCGATCTCCGGAATCGGGAACGTCGACACCTCCAGCGCGTCATCGAGGAACCGCACGCCGAGATGGACCGTCTCCCGAAGCTTCTCCCAGTCGACTGCCCCGCCGTCCGTGTGCCGCCCGAGGTTGACCGAGCCGAGGATGCACGCCTCGTAGGGGAGTTCGGGAACCTCGCCACAAGGGTTCGTCGCCTCGATCCGACCGAGCTCCGGTATCGGATTGTCCTCGTTGATCCGGTCGAGGAAGAGCATCCCGGGGTCGCCGGTCTCCCAGGCCATCGCGGCGATGCTCTCGAGGATGGCGCTCGAGTTCGCCTGGTCCACGCCTTTGCCCGTTCGAGGGTTGACCAGGTCGTAAGCCGCATTCGACGCATACGCGTCCCAGAACGCCCCGTCGGTGCCGACCGAGAGGTTGAAGTTCCGCAGTGCACCCTCGGCCTCCTTGGCTTCGATGAAATCCAATATATCGGGATGTGTGGCGTCGAGGACGCCCATGTTGGCGCCCCGGCGCCGGCCCCCTTGCTTGATCTGCTCCGTGGCAGCGTCGAAGATCTTGATGAAGCTCACGGGACCGGAGGCGACGCCCCCGGTCTTCCTCACGACATCGCCTTCGGGCCGGAGGTTCGAGAACGTGAACCCCGTACCGCCGCCGCTCTGGTGGATGAGAGCGGTGTGTTTCAACGTCGTGAAGATGGATTCGATGGAGTCCTCGATGGGCAGCACGAAGCAGGCCGCGAGCTGCTGGAGGTCAGTCCCGGCGTTCATCAGCGTCGGCGAGTTTGGGAGGAAGTCGAGCCGGCTCATCACCTCGTAGAACTGTCGCTTCATCGAATCGGCGTCATCGCCGAGGGTGGTCTCCGCCTCGGCGACATCCTGGGCGACGCGGTGGAACAGCTCGTCGGGCGTCTCGACGACCTGGCCTTTCTCGTCCTGTCGCAGGTATCGC
>CAYOLR010000373.1:0-1676 GCA_964404815.1 uncultured Halobacteriales archaeon | reverse complement strand
CTCGTGCTGCACTGATGGTCTGAGTGCAGCATAGCCGAATTTTCCTATCAAACTTACACCCGGGCCATCGACGGCTACCTGACCGAAGAAGTCGGGCTCCCGGAGAAGGACATCGCCCCCAACGTGGACTTCTACTCGGACACGGTTTACTATCAGCTTGGGATCCCGATCGACCTTTACACGCCAATCTTCGCCATGAGCCGGGTCGCGGGGTGGGTGGCCCACGTCCTCGAATACGTGGAAGAGAACCGGCTGATTCGGCCTCGGGCCCGGTACACCGGCCCCGACGACCGGGAGTTCGTCCCCATCGACCAGCGCTGACCCGATATGGGTGTGGTTCACCCGATCGCCGGGACCGAACACTCGTATTCCTCTCGCCCGTAATTAGACCGATGCCCACCGTCGCGCCGTTCGAGGAACATCCGGACCGTTACGAGCGGTGGTTCGAGGTGCACGAGGACGCCTACCGCTCGGAGCTCGACGCTCTCAGGCGCCTCCTCCCCACGT
Organism: uncultured Halobacteriales archaeon; assembly: GCA_964404815.1. Classification (GTDB taxonomy): domain Archaea; phylum Halobacteriota; class Halobacteria; order Halobacteriales; family Hikarchaeaceae; genus CAYOLR01. The sequence goes on along the minus strand of CAYOLR010000373.1, from coordinate 1,169 downwards.
CCGGCTTCGGCATCGAGATCGGGGTCGGCAGCGGCCGGTTCGCCGCGCCACTGGGGATGCAGGTCGGGATCGATCCGTCGCGCGAGATGCTGAACCGGGCCCGAGACCGTGGAATCGACGTCGTCGAGGGCGTCGCCGAGGCGCTCCCCTTCCGAGACCGGACGTTCGACACCGCCTTGCTGGTCACGACGGTCTGCTTCGTCGATGACCTCCCACAGGCCATGTCTGAAGCTGAGCGGGTCCTCGATCGGTCCGGGGCATTGGTGATCGGCTACATCGATAAGGAGAGCCCCGTCGGCCAGGTCTACCAGGACGAGAAGGAGGCGAACCCGTTCTACCGAGAGGCCACTTTCGTTTCCACCGAAGAGCTCCTCGAGGCTCTGGAGGACAGCGGATTCACCGACTTCGAGTTCGTCCAGACCGTCTACCACTGGTTGGACGAGATCGACGGGCCGGAACCGATCGAGCCGGGATACGGCGACGGGTCGTTCGTAGGCATCCGCGCGGCTCGATAGGCGAGCCTTCCTCCGAGAAGCTGGAGCCACCGACGCCGAGCCGCCTCCATGTCGCCCGCGGCCGAGCTTAGGTTGGGATAGTCTCCCCGCGACGCTCTTTTCCTCGTGCGGTCCGTGTCGTGCTAGTGAATGCCGATGTTCGAGGAGTTCTCGGCGGGCTACTACGTCGGCCAACTCTACATCGAACTAACTGACGGCGAGCATGCCGTCATGGATCGCGACCAGCACCAAGCAGCGAACGAACAGGTCTACGCCACTGGCGAGGGTGTCGAACGGGTGGATTTGCCGCTCATCATGAGCGTCGACGAAAGTTACTTCCCAGTCTTCGGGGCTGACGACGTCTCAACCGATACGCTCGCCGTCCCAGGCACGATCCTCGAAACGACCCGAATAAACGACCCGCCGACACTCAAAGAGGTGCTCGTGGCGAAGGCAGCAGAGGCGACGCGACTCCTGGATTGGGCTACGCCCTATACCGTGAACGAGGCCGACTTCGCGTAGGCTCGATGCGGCGTGAAGGCCCCAGCTCACAAGCGGGGAACGTCATCGGAACGGCCGGATTGAATTGAACCGTTGTCGCCCAAAGCAAGGCCTTTTCCGAATGGCTCGGCTATAAATAATCGATTATGGCGCAACAGATGGGCAATCAGCCGC
>CAYOLR010000372.1:0-1698 GCA_964404815.1 uncultured Halobacteriales archaeon | reverse complement strand
GTCGGCCCGAGGGGCGCCTGAGTAGCGCCGAATCTCACGGAGAGGTCGGTCATGGATTCGCCGAGGCCGGCCGACGTCAGCAGGCGGACGCGGTCGGCCACCCGGTCGATCGACCCGACCCAGGCGAACCGGTATGCGTCGGTAGCAGCCAGTCGGTCACAGACGAGATTCTCGATTTCGTCCCGCGTCGAGGATTCGATTACCGCGTGCGTGATCTCCCGAACGACCCCGTTGAGCTGATTCAGCGTGTCGATCCGTTGACGCTGGCGCTTCAACTGCCGCTGGCGCTCCTTTTGATCGGTGATGTCGACCAGGACCGTCTGTGAGGCCGGCTCGCCTTCGAACGTGATCGGGACACTGGTGACCATCGCGTGGATCGTCTTACCGTCCTGTTCGTCGAGGCCGACCAGTCGCAACTCCGACGTTGCCGTGGTCTCCCGTGCTTCGAGGACCCGTTGGAGCCCGGCGGTTGCGTCGTCCTGATCTCCGGGATGAACGAACGTCATCGCGGACTTGCCGAGCAATTCGGTGGACGAATCGGCTCCGACCAAGTCGACGGCGGCGTCATTGACGTATTGAAGTCGACCGTCCGTATCGAAGATGGCGATCGCGACGGGTGCGGCCTCGAGGAGACCCTGATATCGTTCCCGCTGCTCTTCGAGCTCACGTTCTTGCTCCCGCGAATCGACGGCGTCTCGACCGCGCCTCGAACCCCGCCAGCCGACGTCGACCTCCTCGATTCCTTCGGCTGCCGTAGACGGCTCAGGCGGAACCGACCGCCACCAGACCCGACTTCGGGCTCCCGTCTTCTTACTGATCAGGTCGCCGCGCTCGGAGAGCGCCTGGAGCTTATTGAACGCCGTCCGACGAGTGCAGCTCAACTCCTCGGCCACCTCGGAGGCCGTCAAAGGCGTGTACGGGTGCTCCAGCTGGTCGAACACCGCTAACGTGTCCTCGAGCGTGGTCGTCGGCGGCGGTCCGGGCGTATCCATACCGGAGATGTCGCGAGCGGCCGACTAAAAACCCCTCCGTTAACGGAAATAGGCTGGTTTCTATCGAAGGGGTTCGGGCCGCCATCCGTCGGTCCGGATGCCAACGAGGCTCAGGGGATTAGGGGCGCAGGAGCAGGTTGAGCAGGCCTAACGGAAGCGTTGGTCCGTCTCGAATAGCCAGGATTGAAACGATCGGGGCGTCCTCCTACTCGATCCGATCGGCCGCACCGAGCGAGGCTCAGCAGCAATACCTCATTATTTGGCTACCGTGCCTTTGACGGTCACCGATTTACGCTAATCATGGCTACTTGGCCACGGCAAATTCAAACCCATGTCGTCGACCGCGAATTCGTTGTCGTGGCGGGAAACGAGGAGGTTCGCTACCGCTGTATCCACTGTGGGATCGAGATCGATGACCCATACGAACCGGGGGAGGAACTCGAGATCTGTGACCGAGATCCCTTGCAGCCGATACGATAGTTAACCAGCTCCGTCTCATCACGCCGGGTCCAATTAGTTCGATGCTCGCCGGATGCGACGCAGCCTCAACCCGGGATTCCGGCGTGCCGTGGCGGCCGCCTAGTGCATCGCCGGGGAAGCTCAGTTCCAGATAGGAGGGTGGCTGATTCCAGGGACCTGCTTCGGGTTCCGATCGGCTCGTTACCGAACGACGACCTCGACCTCGTGGCCGTCCGGGTCCTTCGTG
>CAYOLR010000371.1:0-1788 GCA_964404815.1 uncultured Halobacteriales archaeon | reverse complement strand
ACCGAATCCGAGCCCTGGTCTGGACGCCACACTCCAGGTCCCGGTTCCGACGGGGGAGGAAGTGGCCGGCATTGTCGACGAGTTCTCCTCGACACCGCCGAGGGCGATTCCGAGGGGACTTCGGTACATTCCGGGGAGAGGAGGGGAACGCTCATCTTCCCAGCCCTGTTAGTGACTCACATGGCCATCGGTCGAAACAGGTCCAAGAATCTCGAATGCCGGTGTACACGGTGCAAGTTCAACAACAGTGGCAACTGTGGCTATCAGGGGCGCGTGGTCATCAACTCGAACGGGGAGTGTGAAGTCATGGAGGAGGGTCTAGGCGGCCCGGACGGGCCGTTCGGACAGGTCGAGAACTGACGGCCGGCGAGCGTCGGAGTACCCCATGAGGAACTGCTGCCCAGTGCCACCCTGTGAGGATGTGAGTCATTGACACACTCTTCCGTGTGGCCCTCCAGGGTCTAGCTGGCCGGGTCACTCTACCATCGCGCCTGTGGCTTCCCGGTCACTCCCAATCACCCCGCCACCCCTCTACTGGACCGTCGCCAATTTTTTACCGGAGGTAGGCGCCTCGACGTTCCGCGTTCCAGCACCTGCTACGGTCGAACGATCCCGATGGGCTGGAACCGAGTGAGGAGGTCCCACCGCCAGTAGTCACGGTCGTCCATCGTGCCGGCGCCGGCAACCGAGGGCCGAAACGGGGAGTCACCACGACCAGACGGTGCAGTAGATCCACCCTGGGGTGTGTCGCCCATCGATTCAATCGACCCTGTCGGCCTCCACCCCGGCGGGCACCTTCGGCGACTGGATCCCCTGGCGTCCGAACTCCTTGAACACGCGATCCGTCACGTCGGTCTTGAAGCGCTCCTCGTTGCGCAGGTCGTTGATGTAGGCCTTGCCGGTGACAGTCCGGTAGTGCAGGTCGTCCGCGAGGTGGACTTCGACCGGGTACTCCGCGCCGAGGTAGAGGTACTGCGAGGAGATCAGGGCGTCCTCGACGATACGTCTGGCCGCCCGGGCGTCGGACTCGGGGTCGATGTAGAACTCGACAGTGACGAGCATCTCGGCCTGGCCGGCGTTCGCGTTGGCGATCGCCTCGTTGAAAAAGAGGTAGTTCGGCACGGAAACGAGCGTGTCCGTCGGCGTCATGAGCTTGGTCGAGCGAATACCGATGTCCCTGACCTCGCCGTAGTGCTCGCCGATCGCCACCTTGTCCCCGATCTGGTAGGGTTGCTCGGCGACGAGGACCAGGCCACCCACGATGTCCGCGAGGAGGTCCTTTAGACCGAGGCCCAGGGCTGCTCCGAGGAGGCCCGAGAAGGCGACCAGCTGGACAGACGAGAAGTCGAACAGGAGTGTGACGACGATCCACAGCGAGAGCCCGTAGACGAGGAACTTCAGGACGGGGACGAGCAACGTGACGCGGAAGCGGTTGGTCAGGAAGCGGTCCGCGAGGACCGTGACGGAGGCACTGATCACCTTGCCGAAGAGGTAGGCGACGATCAGGATGACGATGGCGTAGACCACGGTCACCGGATCGCCCGTGAAACTGTCCAGGGCGCTGTCGCCCCCCTCGGCCGCGAGGACGACGCTCACCATATCAGCTGTCGCCCCCTGAGGTGTTCCACGACGGCGTTGAGTCGCTCCGGAACCAGCGACACCCGGTCGCCATCGATCGAGAGGACGCCCTGCTGGATGAGTGTCCTCAGCGCCCGCTCGACGGGGACATTCACGAGGATGCCCTGCAAGGCGGGCACGGAGAGCTCCTCCTTCGCGATCAGCAGTTCG
>CAYOLR010000370.1:0-1799 GCA_964404815.1 uncultured Halobacteriales archaeon | reverse complement strand
CCGATCACACCGCCGAGCACGAGCAGTCCGAGAAGGGTGATGGCGAGGTCGGGCGCCAGACCCAGGATCTGATGGCCCTCGTTGAGCGCCTCCTCGGCCAGCACGGGAAACCCGCGGAGGCCCTCGGTCTCGCCCGACACGAACCGGCCCGTGCCGAAGGCAGCGAAGATGCCGACCGTTCCGACGAGGAAGAAGTAGTCGCCGAACCGGGTCACGAGGAAGGCCTTCTTCGCCGCGCTGGAGGGGGCGTCCTCGCGGAACCAGAAGCCGATCAGGAGGTAGGAACACAGCCCGACCAGCTCGAAGAACATGAAGGCCATCAGGAGGTTGTCGGCAATCACGAACGCGAGCATCGAGAAGGAGAACAGCGAGAGCTCGGCGTAGTAACGGGGCAACCCGGTCTCGCCCTCGTCGTTCATATACCCCATCGAGAAGATGAAGACCATGAACGAGACGAGCGAGACGATGACCGCCATGAGCGCCGAGAGGGGGTCGATCAGTACGCCCAGGTGGAGCGAGAAGGTCTCTTCGGCGGCGACCCAGGTGTAGAACACCTCGTTGTGATACTGGCCGCCCATCACGGGCAGGAGCATCCAGAGCGAGAAGAGGAGCGCCCCGCCGGTCGCGAGCGAGCCGGGGATCGCCCCGCCCTTCGGGAGGATCCTGGGGGCGCTATGGCCGATGAGCAAAATGGCGATGAACGACACGAAGGGGAGCAGCGGGATCGCGGGGGCGAAATCGAACGCCGACATGGTTACCACCTCATCGTCACGGGTTTGGTCACGTCAACGTCGTTGAAGTTGCGGTACAGCACCAGGATGATCCCGATCCCGATGGCGACCTCGGCGGCGGCGAGGGCCATGACGAACAGGCTGAACACCTGTCCGGTGAGGTTGCCGAAGAGTCGGGAGAAGGCCACGAGGTTGATGTTTGCCGCGTTGAGCATGAGCTCGACCGACATCAGGAAGATGAGGGCGTTCCGGCGGGTGAGGACGCCGAAGACGCCGATACAGAAGACCGCGGCGGAGAGAACGACGTAATAGGTCGTCGGGATCACTCCTCCTCACCCCCGGTCCGGAGGGCGGCGGCCACCTGGCCGCCGACCCGGCGACGGGCGAGCATCACGGCCCCGACAAGGGCCGCGACCAGCACGACGTCGATGATCTCGAACGGAGCCAGAAAGCCTTCGCTGGGGACGTCGGCACCGGGCAGGTTGAAGAGGGCGAACCCGATGGCGGCCGTGATGTTCACGCCCTCGGGGAAGCCCGCGATGTCGCCGAAGGGGGCGCGGAGGATCAGGTAGACGAGAACGACGAACAGGGCGATCGCCCCGATCCCTTTGGCGAGGTGCGGACCGAGTTTGAGGCTCGGGCGGCTCATGCGGCGGGTTCACCCTCCGATGGCGACCGGGTCAACATGACGGCGAAGCTGATCAGGATGAGCACGCCGCCGACGTAGACCAGTACTTGCATCGCGGCCACGAACTCCGCCCTGAGCATGACGTAATGGACCGCCACGCTCAGGAGTGCCACCCCCAGCAGGAGCGCGGCGTGCCAGACGTCACGGACGAGGACGACGCCGATACTGGCGCCGATCGTGACGACGGCGAACAGCCCAAACGCCACTAACTCGTAGATTCCAGCCATTGAGCGACCCTTCAGTCGAAAGGCCTTTGAAGATTTCTAAATGCCACGCGGCGGGACGGCCGCACGGGGACCACAGCGGTCGCTTCTCGGGGGATGGATACGGGGTCGTCGCCCCCGGTTACTGGTAGTCGACCTCGCCCTCACCCTCGCCGA
>CAYOLR010000369.1:561-1853 GCA_964404815.1 uncultured Halobacteriales archaeon | reverse complement strand
TGAACCACGTCCCAGGTGTTAACCGAGGCTCCGTCCTCTAAGTCATATGGATGAGCGCTCGACGCAGTCCCTGTTCTCACGTACTTCGATTCTCGGCGGTTTGATCGGTGGGCTCGTCCATGCAGCCACCGTGGTGGTTCTCTGGAACTATTTCGGGTTGGATGACCTGGGGGAGTTGGTCGCTATCAAACCACTCTACGGACTGTATATCATCCTTGGAATGTTCGTCCTCGGATTCGTTCCAGCCCTGTTCTACGTCGGGCGGAACTACATTTCCCCCGCGTTCGTCGTGACTGGATCGTTGTCCGTTTCGGCGATCGGGTCGTGGCAGGCGGGCCCAGTTCGGGCTCCGGTTGGCGGTCCGACACCATTCGGGATGTATGTGGTATTCTGGGTCGGCATCGTTGTGCTTGCAGGGTTGGCTGCCGGATTCGAGCGGACCCGGAAACGATGAGACATCGGTCGACCCAGGAAAATCGACCGTTCGGAGCACTTCGACGCAGTCACGCGCGGCAGCTGTGGTGATCACTCGTGGATGGATTGCTCGTCGGTACCGTCGCGGAGATTTGATTCCACCGGTCGCGCGTTCCGATACCGGTCGCTCGATAGGGAAACAACGGTTACAACTGGGAAGAAGCGGGGGATAACCGTCGGCAGCCTTAATGCCGATTCGACGGGAATGGTCCTATCGACGTGCCTAGCGAAACCGAGCCAGTGCGTGGTGCGGGCCAGAACATCGAGGGCGAACTACCGGAGGCGGAACCAGAAGCGGTCGAAGAGGAGGTCACGGTCCACGACGATGACACTGAACTCGAGCGGACGATCGGACTAGTCGGCGGACTGGCAATCGGGATCGGGACGATGATCGGCGCGGGCATATTCGTGTTTCCGGGACTCGCGGCGGGCAACGCCGGCCCCGCGGCCTCACTTTCGTTCGCAATCGGCGGGGTGATCGCACTATTGGTGGCGTTACCTGCCTCGGAACTAGCGACCGCCATGCCCCGGAGCGGCGGCGGCTATTATTTCGTCTCTCGGAGCATGGGAACGGCATACGGCGCGGTCGTTGGACTTGGATTATGGCTCGGGCTGGTGTTCGCCGCCGCGTTTTACCTCGTCGGATTAGGCCACTATGCCGCCGCCGTCTTCTCCGAAGTCGGTATCGGGCTGCCGGTCAGTCCGGTGATCCCGCTTGGGTTGCTGTTCGCCATCGTGTTGACGGCACTGAGTATCGGCGGCACGGAGAACACGGCCAAAATTCAGAACGTGGTCGTCGGAATCCTGCTGGTGATTCT
>CAYOLR010000369.1:0-551 GCA_964404815.1 uncultured Halobacteriales archaeon | reverse complement strand
GATCTTCGGTCGCGAGACGGCCCCCGAGACGTTCTTTGCGGAGGGGTATTCCCCCGTGCTTAGCACCGCCGCGCTCGTGTTCACGTCGTATCTCGGTTTCGCGCAGGTCGCCACGATTGCCGGTGACATCCAGAAACCGAGTCGAAACCTCCCGCTGGCGATGATAGGGTCGGTGATCGTGGTAACGGTCTTTTACGTCGTGACGATTTTCGTCGCCACGAGCGCGTTCGGGGCGACGCAACTGGAGAATTTTGGCGAGACAGCGATGGTCGAGGTCGCGCGCGAGTTCCTCGGCCTTCCTGGTGCAGTCGCTATCCTGATTGCCGGGCTGTTGGCGACGTTTTCCAGCGCGAACGCCTCAATCCTTAGTGCCTCCCGGACGGTCTACGCGTTGAGCCGGGACGCGCTGCTCCCCCGGAGGGCCAGTACGATCAATCTGCGATACGGGACGCCGCACGTCGCGTTACTGGCGGCGGGGGGACCGATCTTCCTGCTCGTTGCCACGGGGCAGGTCGAGGTCCTTGCCGAGGTCGCCTCGTTTCTGCACCTGA
>CAYOLR010000368.1:0-1861 GCA_964404815.1 uncultured Halobacteriales archaeon | reverse complement strand
GATCAACCGAGCCCGTGAATGAGGGCGGTGGCGTTGTCGTACATCTCGAAATTGTTGAACAGGGTGTAGACCCGTCCGTGGTCGACCGCGAGCGCCTCGAGCGTCTCCGATAATCGGGCGAGCTCGTCGGCCGAATAGACGTAGTCGTAATCGTAGGGGTCGTCGTTGAGCCCGTGGAGGCGGGCATAGGCCCATTCGTTGGTCGGGAGCGGGTCCTTCCGGAGGACGTCGGTAATCGCAATCAGGTCCAGGTTCTCACAGAGGGCCTCGATGCGGTCCGGAGCCTCGAGCCAGCTCCCCCGCGGCTCCCAGGCGAGTTCCAGTCCACCGCGGTCGATCGTGGTGAGCAGCTCCCGCATATTCGATTCGTGTGGTTCGGTGGCGTCGAAGCTCGGCGGCGTCTGGAGGACGACCACGTCGGCCGCGAGCGCCTCGCCGATCTCCCGGGTCCGGTCCCAGGCGTCCCGGACGGCGGCGTTGGGCCGCAGGTAGCCGAACCCCTCCCGCTGTGCCTCAGTGAGGTCGTCGGTATCGCGCCATGTCGGACTACTCGTCGGGTGCGTGAGGGCCTGCCAGGCTTTGATCGTGAACTCGAACTCCCCGATGACCTCATCCCGCCACCGCTCGGCCGTTCTGACCATCGGGAGGTCGTAGAACGTCCGGTTCAGTTCGACGAGGTCGAAAGCGTCGGAGAAGGCCTGGAGCTTGCTCACGTACTCGTCCCTCCAGCCCTCGCCGGGGTCGTAATAGGAGTACCCACACGTCCCGATCCGGATGTCCGTCGGCTCCATCTCGACCACGTGGACCCGAGGCGAGTAGAGGCTTGGGTGGGGTTTCATGACCGTTACCCCCGACCGATACCGGGTCGACCGGCTGGCCGCTGAACGGCGCGGCGCTGGCGAGGAACGAGTCGGGGGCCTCGCTGTCCGGCAGTACCGTGGTATCCAGTCCGCCCGGTGGGGGCGAAGGGAGCCCCTTAAGTAGCTTCGTGGGATAGCAAAGTCAACGATGGCGAACGGAAAGTACGCGGCGCGCAAGCTCAAAAAGGACCGCCAGAAGCGACGGTGGTCCGACTCTGAGTACGCGCGCCGCGAGCGGGGGCTTCGCAAGAAGTCCGACCCCCTCGAGGGCGCCCCCCAAGGCCGGGGAATCGTCCTCGAGAAGGTCGGTATCGAGGCGAAGCAGCCCAACTCCGCGATCCGCAAGTGCGTCCGTGTCCAGTTGATCAAGAACGGTAAACAGGTAACGGCCTTCTGTCCCGGCGACGGGGCCATCTCGTTCATTGACGAACACGACGAGGTGACGATCGCCGGGATCGGCGGGGCCAAGGGTCGCGCCATGGGCGACCTCTCCGGCGTGAACTACAAGGTCGAGAAGGTGAACGGCGTCTCGATGATCGAGCTCGTCCGGGGCAACGCGGAGAAGCCGGTCCGGTAACCATGTCCGAAAGCGAATCCGCTGACGACGAGGGAGCGGCCGAGGGCACGAACGCCCTATTGTTCGGCCAGTGGGATATTTCCGAGATCGAGTTCAACGACCCCTCGACGGAGCGGTACATCACGGTTACCCCCATCGCCAACACGATGGGCCGCCATGCGAGCAAGCAGTTCCGCAAGTCGGAGATCAGCATCGTCGAACGGCTGATCAACCGGCTGATGCAGTCCGAGGAAAACACGGGGAAGAAACAGAAGACCGCGAAAATCGTCCGGGAAGCGTTCGAGATCGTGCACAGCCGGACGGAGGAAAACCCGGTCCAGGTCCTCGTCCGGGCGATCGAGAACTCGGCACCCCGCGAGGAGACGGTTCGGCTCAAGTACGGCGGGATCAGCGTCCCGAAGGCCGTCGACGTCGCGCCCCAGCG
>CAYOLR010000367.1:0-1866 GCA_964404815.1 uncultured Halobacteriales archaeon | reverse complement strand
GTGGGGTACGCCTCCCGGACTGGCCGTCGCGCGGTGGATGCCATCGGACGGCCCCCCGTCAGGGACTTCGCGTTCGATGCCGTTACGCTCCGGCTCTCCGGCGGGGAGATAGAACGCCTGTCGAGCTTCAGCGAGATCCGATACATCGAACCGGTTCGACCGGTCTTCTCGCTCGAAGCCACACTGAACTACGGGGTCGACCGGGTGGACGCCGACATTGTCCACGACCACGACGAGACCGGCGCGGGTGCCGATATCGCCGTCGTCGATACCGGGGTGGACAACGGCCACGACCGGCTGAAACCCAATTTGGGCGAGGGGAAGGCCTTCGTGAGGGCCGGATGGTTCCATCTGACGCCGTGGGACGACGACCACGGTCACGGCAGCCATTGTGCCGGGATCCTCGGGGCCGCCGAGCCCCGCCGCGGCGTCACGTCAGAGTCCACGCTCCATTCAATCAAGGTCCTCAACGCGCGCGGCAAGGGCAATACCGACGATGTCGCCAAAGGGATCGAACACGTGGCCGACAAGGGCTGGGACGTCGCCAACCTCAGTTTCGGCACCGAGAAATCCGAAGTCCTTGCCGATGCTTGCCAGTACGCCAAGGACGAGGGCGTGCTACTGGTCGCGGCGGCCGGCGCGGAGAACCGGGGCTATCCGGCCCGAGAGCCCGAGTGTCTGGCGGTGGGTGCTACCGACAGCAACGACGAATTGGCCGACTTTTCGCCCACCGATGGATCGGTCGACCTCCTCGGCCCCGGCGTTGATGTCCGGTCCACCGTCCCGTCTGGGTACGATCATCGGTCCGGAACGTCGATGGCGAGCGCCCACGTGAGCGGAGCGGCCGGCCTCCTGATTGCGAACGGTCGCACCGCCAACGAGGCGCGGGACCGCCTCATCGAAACCGCGGAACCTCTCGACCTCGAATTGGACGAACAGGGGGCTGGCCTCGTGGACGCTGCCCGGGCGCTGGGCTACGAGACCGATAATAACTGAGGGAGCACTCACCGGCTTACCCCCGGGTTCGCGAACCCTTTTACGTAACCAGACAATAGTACATAATGTAAGGTAAGTTAGTAACGGAATCAAACTACCAATGGCAACCGATGTCTCAACCCCGGTCAACGGCCCCTCCACCGTCGGGCCGGACGCCCCCGATCTCGACGGTCTCGGAACGTTCGCCATGGACGGCGGCGAGACCCTCGTCATCTACGACCGACGCGCAGTCGACGCCTGGCTGAGCTCCGACTCCACATGTTCGCTCGAGGAGCTCCGGTAGACCGGTCGATTCGAAGGCCTTATCCTTGAACCACGGGAAGCACTGGTAACGACTCGTCGGTCGGCGGGCACCGACGGGCACCTGCACACGCAGGCCGGGATGTGGCCTCACGGCTGAACCACTCAACGCCCGCGGTGATAGCCATGGCACGAAGTTTCTACTCCCATATCCGGGAGGCATGGAAGCAGCCGTCCGAGGGTAACCTCGGCGAGCTGCAGTGGCAGCGCAAACAGGAGTGGCGCCGAGAGGGCGCCATCGAACGGATCGAGCGACCCACCAGGCTCGACAGGGCCCGCGAACTGGGCTATAAAGCCAAACAGGGCATCGTCATGGCCCGGGTCGCGGTGGCCAAAGGGACGGCCCGCAAACGCCGGCACAAGGCCGGCCGTCGATCGAAACGGCAAGGCGTTCGCCGGATCACCCGGCAGAAAAACCGTCAACGGATCGCCGAGGAGCGCGCCAGCCGGAAGTACCGCAACCTCCGCGTGCTGAACTCCTACTCGGTGGGCCAGGACGGTTCCACGAAGTGGTTCGAGGTCATCCTCGTCGACCCCAACCACCCCGCCATCGAGAACGACGACGACCTC
>CAYOLR010000366.1:0-1884 GCA_964404815.1 uncultured Halobacteriales archaeon | reverse complement strand
GAACGGCGATTACCTCTCGGACGCCTGCGGCGCACAGATCGGCGGCCTGGGGATCGCCCCGGGCGCGAACTTCGGCGACGGCCGCCTCCTCGCGGAACCGGTCCACGGTAGCGCGCCGAAGTACGCCGGCCAGGACAAGGTCAATCCGACCGCGATGATCCTCTCCGGCCGGATCATGCTCGAATTCCTGGGCTGGACCGACGCAGCGGACCTGATCTACGACGCGGTCGAGGCCCAGATCTCGTCGAAACGGGTTACCTACGACATCGAGCGCCAGATCGAAGGCGGCGAGAAGCTCGCCACCAGCGAATTCGCTGCCGGCATCGTCGACCACATCGAGGACCTGGCCTGAACGTCACTCGTTCCAGGGCACGTCCAGCCGTGGCGGGCTGAAGATGTCGATCCCGTTGACCGGATCCTCGCCGTGATTGACCACGCTGTGGGGTTCATTCGACGGGATCGCGTAGGACTCGCCAGCAGAGACGATGAACTCCTCGCCGCCGGCATCGAACCGGAGCGAACCCTCGTGGAGGAACCCCAGCTGCTCGTGCTCGTGGTCGTGTTCCGGCACCTCCGCCCCGGGTTTGATATGGAAGTGCTGAATACTCATGCGATCGCCGGCCGCTAGCTGAGCCAGGTACACGCCGTCGACGACTTCAGTGGCTTGTTTCGCGGATAGATCTCGCGTCTCCATAGCGGGACGTCCGGGTGTCGGGACCGTAAACACCCCTGTTCGCTGCCGGCCGTGTGTCCGAGGCTTCATTGCCGGTCGTGGGCGTAGCCTCAGGTATGTACTCGGTCGTCGGATGTGGCGACTGTGGCTCGATCTGGATCGTCGAGGACACGCCCGACACGACGACCTGCCCCCGATGCGGTACGCGGCATCGGTTCGAATCGCTCAGGAAACTAGCCCGGACGGAGGAACAGGCGGCCGCGAGACGGGCCAGATCGAGGATACTAGCCGAGCGCGCGGACGACGTCGACGGTCTCCCGGATTTCGACGAGCTTGACCGGTCGGTCGAACGGGATCGTCGGGCCACGACCGAGTCGACCGCATCAGGGGAATCGGGGACGTCACGGGAGGCTATCGTCCGCCGCGGCATCCGAACGATCGACGACCCCGACGAGGCGGCGATCGTGTCGTTCGCGGCCGAACGTGGGGTTCCTGAGAACGCCGCTCGTCGCGTTCTCAGGGGCCTTGAGCGATCGGGTGAGGCGACGGCGGAAGACGGCCGATATCGGTTGCTCTAGGCGGGGAGAGATCCGACGACCGCCCGCCACACGGCGATGGCGAGGAGGATTACGGTCAGCAGGAACTTCAGCAATCGGAGCCAGTGGGCCGGTCGACGATCGAGGACGGTGTCGTCGGGACGGGATACCATGGGCAGTCAGCTGGGAACGCCAGCATGCAAGCTCGGCCTGGCAGACGGATAACCCCACGCCTACGACGGGGTGAAAGTAAAAGTAAGCCTACCGGCCGAGCTGTTCGTGGGCGCTCGACAGGTGGCGGGACGCCAGGGCGGCCAAGAGCGACAGCTCGCCCGCCAGGGCGCCGACCGCGATGACCTCGGCGAGCCCGTCGGCGTTGGAGCCCGGTGGGTCGCCGCCCCCAGCCAGCCCGAGGATGTCGAGGGCCTCCGACTGGGTCGCGAGGCCGGTGCCGCCACCCACGGTGCCGACCTCGAGGCTCGCGAGCGTGACGCTGGCGTAGAGATCCCCTTGCCTGGCCTCGGCGGTTGTGATTGCGTTCGCCCCCTCGGCGACCTGGGCGGCGTCCTGGCCGGTTGCGAGGTACATGGCCGCGACGACGTTGGCGGCTTGGGCGTTGAACCCGAGGCTCCCAGCCTTGGCACTCCCGACAAGGTTTTTCCGGGTGTTGACCTC
>CAYOLR010000365.1:0-1886 GCA_964404815.1 uncultured Halobacteriales archaeon | reverse complement strand
GGTGCAGAACGGCCCCGTGGCGGGGGCGGTCAGGTCCCAGACGAAGTCGTAAACGTGCGTACTCGGTGCAGCGAGGGCCTGGTGGACCGATCGCCACTCCTCCGCCCGGGGTCCCGGCATGCCATCGACCTCGGGCGTGGCGCTGTCGCGATCCATGCCTGAGGATTGACCCGCACGGGTCGTAAAACCGCCCGTCGAGGCGGGGTCGCCGGCCGCGAAAGCCTTTTGCCGATGGGCAGCGCGCGGCATGCTACATGGCGAACCCGTGGGCAGTCGATCGATCACGGGGCGCCTGGACGCTCTTCGGGATTGTCCTGATCGGGCTACTCGGGTACGTTATCTACCGGTTCCTCGGCACGTTCGTCTTCGGCGTGTTCATCTACTACGCCACCCGGCCGTTGTACAAACGGGTCCGTCGCCGCGTCCGCCCGCCGAGTCTGGCGGCTGGCGTGTCGCTACTCGGCGTCGCCCTCCCTGCACTCCTGTTGATCGCCTATACGATGGCGATCGCCCTTCAGGAGTTCACCCGGCTCACGGAACGGTACCAGTTCCCCTCCCTTGAGACGTATATCCAGCCCTATATCGACATCTCGGACGTCCTCCAGACGCCGAGCCAACTCCTCCAGGATGGCGGCCTTGAGGCGATCCAAAGCGTCATCTCCGAGGCCACCCGGTACGTCGGGATCATCGGGACCGGGGCGCTCCACCTCTTCGTGATGATCGCGATCGCGTTCTACCTGCTTCGGGACGACTACCGCCTGTCGCGGTGGATCCGACGCCGGCTGGCCGACGAGTCCGGCGTCTTCGAATCGTACGCGTCCGCCGTCGATCGATCCTACCACCAGGTGTTCTTCGGCAACATCCTCAACGCCGTCCTGACCGGAACCATCGGGGCCATCGCCTACAACGGGCTCGATCTGGTCGCCCCCGTGACGACCCCGATCCCGTATCCCACCCTGCTGGGCCTCCTGGCCGGGGTGGCCAGCCTCATCCCGATAATCGGGATGAAACTGGTGTACTTCCCGGTCACCCTGGGGTTACTCGTCCGGGCGCTCCTCGTCGGTGAGCCCGGTACCCTCTGGTTCCCCGTGGCCTTCGCAGCCGTCTCGTTCGTGATCGTCGATACCATTCCCGACCTCGTCCTCCGACCCTACGTCTCGGGTCGGAACCTCCACGTCGGGATGATCATGCTCGCCTATATCTTCGGTCCCCTTGCGTTTGGGTGGTACGGCATCTTCCTCGGCCCGATGATCCTAGTCCTCGTGATCCACTTCGCCCGGCTCGTCCTCCCGGAGCTCCTCGAGGGCGTCCCGATCAAGCCCTACGCCCTCGACCCGTCGACCATGACGGAGTCCCCAACCGATGACGTCACCGAACCGGGAGACGGTGAACGCTCCCAGTAGCCTCAAGCCGTCAGCGCACCTCAGGAAGACTATGCCAGAGGAAGTCCTCTTCGAACAGGAGCAGGTGTTGAGCCGTGGCGAAATCGCGAGTTACCTCAGAACCGTCGCCGACCGGCTCGATGGCGGCGAGACGATGACCTTTTCTGCGGGTGAGCGATCGATCGACCTGGCCGTGCCCGCCCAGCCGGTCTTCGAGGTGAAGGTCGAGCGGGAGACCGAGACCGGCGCCAGCTCGGGCGAACTCAGCGTGGAGTTCGAGCTCGAATGGGACGAAAACGGCGACGTGGCCGGCGAGTTCCATATTGAGTGATCGAAGACGGCCAGCTGGTCGCGGTGTAAAAAGGTAGCGGAGCCGAGAAGACCCGGCCCCGCTGCCGCCCTGAATTGGTCCCCGCTGACGCTTCGGCCCTCCAAAGCGAAGCGTCACCTGATCGTACCCCTGGGTATACCTTAAAGGTACCGACGGCGGCCGAACTTACGCGA
>CAYOLR010000364.1:0-1897 GCA_964404815.1 uncultured Halobacteriales archaeon | reverse complement strand
GATCGATACGGATCGGGCGGTTTGCTATCGGTCATAATCGACCATTGTCCATCGGGTCAAATACCTTCTGGTTTCCGGACCAATCAGATTGCAGTGACTGTTTCGAAACCACCGTCTGAGATCCGGTCGGCCACCGTTTGGGCGTCGATATCGGGGAGTTCGGACGGGTATTTTCGATCGAAATAGCCGACCATGTTAGTAACATCGCGGGCCAACAGTTCCTCGGCGTTTTCGTGGTCGGTCGCGACGGCCTGTGGCCAGTCGAATATCGTCACCCCGTCGCTGTCCACGAAGACGTTGTACTCGCTCATATCGGCGTGGACGAACCCCGCCCGGTAGGCCCCGGCGAGTTGATCGAGGATGAGGTCGAGGACGGCGACGGCCTGCCCGTCCCCGAACCGAGCTCGGGACAACTCGACGCCGGGCATCTTGTCCATCACGATAGCGTGACGGTTGTGGTCGATTGGTTGGGGGACAGCGACGTCCGGAAAAAGCGTTTCGAGGACGTCGAATTCGTGTTCGGCTGCCTTCCGAGCGGTGTACAGCCAGGAAACGTGGTCGCGGTCGGCCGTGTAATCGCGTTCCTTGCGAACCTCGCGAAAGTTAGTGTAGCCTTCGCGATGGAACTTCAACGCGAGTGGTTTGTAGGATCGAACCTCGTAGACATCGGATTCTTTCCCGACACCCAGGGGGGCGCCGAAACCATCGATCGTATCCCGCTCGGTGAAGGCCCGGAGGGCGAGGGCGTCGTACCCCTCGTACTGGAGGGTATAGCCCTCATACTGGATGGTCTTGCGTTTGATGAGGTCTCGGTCGAGGCAGCGATCCAGCCGATAATCCACCTCGTCGGCGTCGAGGCTGGCCAGTTCCGGGAGTCGATCGCGGCGAACCCATTCGGAAAAGCGCATTCCGTGCTCGACGCCCGAGAGGAGATAGAAGTCCTCTGGCTCGAGTTCACGGAAAATGGGTGCCACGTTTCTGACCATTCGTGACGAGATACTCGGCCACCGGATAAAAGCCCGACGCGGTCAGGCCGGGTCGGGAACCCGCCAGGCCGTCAGGATTCCCAGGACGGCGATCCCGCCGGCCACACCGAAAGCCATCCCCCACGAAAAGGAGTCGACCAACCAGCCCCCGGCGACCGGGGCGATCAACGACCCGAAGACCGAAAAGGTAGTCAGGAGGGCGAGGCTCGTCCCCCGGGTGTCGTCATCGGCCAGTTCGACGGCATACACGTAAAAGACGCCGATAGAAAGTTGAGACGCGAGTCCCGCGAGGAGTAGCAGTGCCGCGAACGGAGCGACCGCCGAGACGAGCCCCAACCCCACCAAGACTGGCAGGGCCAAGCCGAACGCAAAGAGGACCACCGGACGATACCCACCGACCCGGTCGGCCAACCAGCCACCACCCGGTCTGGCGATCAACCCGGCGATCGGAACGAGCGCCGACGCCGCACCGGCGGCCGCGAGTTCGAACGAGAGAACCTCCGCGGCATACGTCGGCATCCACGAGTTGAAGAAGAGGAACAGCGAGTACGCACAGAAACTCGACACCGAGAGGAGCAGGATCGACGACCGTCCGAGGGTCCGCGTGAAATCAGTCAACGACAGTTGCGTCTCGTTGCGGATCGGCGAACGGAGGGAAACCACCAGGAACGGAACCCCGAGAAGGGCCACCGCGGCGTAGACCAAGAAGACAGCCTGCCAGCCGACGGCAGCGGCGATCGGTGGGCCGCCGAACTGCGCGATCGCCACGCCCGCCGGTGCACTCGCCACGAACAGGCTCGTGCCGAAGGCCTGGCGGCCGACGGGAAACGTCCGGTTGACCACGTTCGTCGATGCCGTCCAAATGAAGACGGCGGTCGTCCCGGCGATCAACCGTGTTACGAGGAAGGCCG
>CAYOLR010000363.1:0-1899 GCA_964404815.1 uncultured Halobacteriales archaeon | reverse complement strand
CGCGACGATGTGCATCGTCGGGCTCGGGTGGGGCCGGGCGACCCGGACGACGCGGCTCGTCGACGCCGCCGCCACCGCCGTCGCCAGCGACCCGGCTGCCGAGCCGAACCCGCCCGGGAAGCTCCGCGCGGAGGACCGAGGGGTCCCGACGGTCGGCGAGCCCGCGCCGGACGCGCCGACCGACACGGCGGTCCCGGCCATCGGCGAGGAGGCGGCCGACGAGCTGACCGCGAGCGAGCTGTTCGACCCCGGGACGACGGGGCGCGTCATCGTGCTTTGGGTGATGACCCCCACCGTCTCCGCCGTCGGGTCGTACCTCGTGTTCCAGTTCCTGCTGCCGACGCTGGGGTAACCCGGAGGGTGGCCGCCGGCCTGCTCGGGGGTCGCCGCCCCACCCGTCCGATCCTTCCCGATAGTTGTGGACGGTCGAAAGGCAAGGTGTAAGAGTCAGGCCGGCCAACCCACTCGGTGATGCCCACCGTAGAATACCTGAACTACGAGGTCCTCGACGACCACGGCTGGGAGATGGACGACGAGGACCTCTTCGAGAAGGCCGCCGAGGCGGACCTCGGCGACGAGGACTACGGCTCCCTCGAGGTGAACCAGGGCGAGTACATCCTCGAGGCCGCCGAGGCCCAGGGGTACGACTGGCCGTTCTCCTGTCGCGCCGGCGCCTGCGCCAACTGCGCCGCCATCGTCCAGGAGGGCGAGATCGACATGGACATGCAGCAGATCCTGTCGGACGAGGAGGTCAACGAGAAGAACGTCCGCCTGACCTGCATCGGCTCGCCGGCCGCCGACGAGGTGCGCATCGTCTACAACGCGAAGCACCTCGACTACCTGCAGAACCGCGTCATCTAATTAACAGCGTAAAACGCCCGTTAAACAGACGGCGCGTTTCTCGGAAGCAAATCGCTTCCAATTTTGCCGTATCTTTGCCAGCGAGACTCTCTACTCTCACATTCCATCTCATGATGGACTGAATTCAGAACCGTTTCCTTTCCAGATGCAAGTAAACCGCAGTCTCCAGTTCGTATACATTGGGGGCTGAACCATTCCCTCCCCAACTGAGTCCCCTACCCGTCCATCCCCTGACGCTATCACGGCCCCTCCAACCAATGCAGAGCTCGGTGGTCAATTGAACCCCGACTCCTGAAATAGAGGAAGAGTCGGTTATTGTGATTCGGGAAGTTACCTACTAAGCAACTGAGAATCGAGAGCCTCGATGGTCGGGTCGAGCATCTCCTGGAGCCCGCGTTCTGAGTTGGTTTCGGGCACCTCGTGTGGCGGCACACCGTGAAGATGTCGTAGCTGTCGAACTCTGCTTCACGTCTATTGGAGAGGCTACGTCTCGTGGGGTGACGCCACGTAACGGGTGGCGGCCGGCCGTGCGTAGCATAGTGCCACGCCCGCGACCGAATGAGGCATCTCCCCCATGAGGGGCGGAGTACAACCGATTCCGGGCTTCAATCGGTGGATGCTGGTGTGGGATCGGGAGCATCCAACGGCTGGTCAGTCTCGTCCTGGGGGGCGTCGAGCGTCTCCTCGATCTGGGTGTAGATGAGGAGGAAGCCGATGGCCGCGAGCGCCGCCCCGAACGCGAATGGAACGACGAACCCGAACCGGACGAGGGCACCGGCGATGAGAGGCCCCAGCGCCGTTCCGAGCCCGAAACTCATCGTCAACACCGACAGTTTGCTCCCGGAGTCGCGGGCGTTCGCGATGTCCCCTGCGAGCGCGAGGCCGGGGGCAAACACCAGCGCGCCCGAGACACCCTGGCCGATCCGAGTGGCCAGCATGCCCCACGAGGTGGTCACGAACCCCTGCGCGAGCGTCGCGGGCACCAGAATCGCGAGGCCGGTCAACAGGAATGGCCGACGGCCCCACCGGTCGCTGGCC
>CAYOLR010000362.1:0-1901 GCA_964404815.1 uncultured Halobacteriales archaeon | reverse complement strand
GCATCGTCTCCTGATACGCGGCCCCGAGTTCGCCGGATTGGACCCGCTCCCACCCAAAGATTCCGTCCTCGGGGGCCTCCCGGATCGCCTCTGTCGCATCGAGCCCCATCCGAAGTTCCTCCTTGAAGAAGACAGCAATCATCCCCATGTTCTCGTCGGGGAGCCACTCGTCGGCGGCCGCGGTTAACCGGTACGTGTCGCCATCGCTGGTCACGTACCCCGAGGGCTCAAGCGTCTCAAGGAGTATCTCGATCCCTTCTGGAGCGGCGTCGACCCTGTCTGCGAGTGTTTCGATATCGAGTGATTGTTCGCGCAGTTCGTCGAAGACGTCGAGTTCCATCGCCGCGAGCGCGGCTTCTACCTGGAACGCAGCCATCCCGTCCAAGAGGACGCCGGGGATCGATCCCCGGTTGACAAGTCGCCGTTCGATAAAGTTGGGTTGTAGGTTGTAAGGGCATAGATAGGGTATTGTTACCAGCACACAGAATATTTCTTTCGTCGAAGAGCAAGACGGCTAGGCCGGATGGGAGCATACTCCCAATAGCTCTCTCGGGTGCTCAGTGCTGTATATATTCTCTATATCTTGCGACCGGTTTCTGCCAAATGCTGAACAGGTTGGCCCGGGGCTTGCAAGATATACGGCGCGAATTCATCACGACATACGTACCACTGAAACGATAGGTCGATACCCGGCTTGATGGATGGATGGCCTACGTTCATCAGCCTGAAATTCATTTATGCATCTTTGTCAAGTTTTGCAGGCTGAATACATGTGCGTCAAACGGGATTCGCGAATTGCATACTGATTCCATTCCCGGCATTATCCGTTCAGCCGTGGAGCGCACCGGACATTCCTCGAATCTGGTTCGGAGCCTGCTCGACGGTTCACTCCTTGGCTGGTGCGTTCTCCGTGATAACCTGGTCCTCGTACTCGCGGGTCAGCGCACGCCGGCGTTCTCGCCGGCGCTCCTTGGCCTCGTCGGTCATCATGTCTTGGTGCCACTCGAAGCCCTGGTCGGTCTCTAACGTCACCGATTCGATGCCGTCGAGGTCGCCGACGCACCGCTCGATCTCATCCATGAAGTAGGGGATCTGCAGGCACATCGGCGAGGTGAGCAGCATCGAGACCGTCACGTGGCGGCCGTCGACATCGATCCGGTCGACCAGCCCCATGTCGACGATGCTCAGGTCGGTGCCGTTCGCCGCGCTACAGGGATCGATCACCTCGTCCAGGCGGTCCCAGATTCGTCCTTCAATCGTCACCCGGCATCACCTCGTCGGCGGCCTGGGTGGTCGAGTAGGGCTCGGCCATCCCCTCCTCGGCTCGGCGCCGGCTGAACTCGTCATCCTCTATCCGTTCTCTCGCGGCCTCGATGTCCAGCCCGACCAACTCCGCGTAGTTCTCGCCGAATATCTTGCGCTTGTGCTCGTCGGTGAGTTCAGGCAGTTCGCCCGACCGGCTAGTGTGCTTCCGGATGTCCTCGGGGAACTGGAAGTCGCGAAACGCCTCGAGTTGGGGTTGGGGGTGGATCTGCATCGCGGCGGAGCTCCAGAACAGGTCGTCGAGTACCGCCTCGCCGCCGACGCTGATCAGCTCCGCGAACAGTTCCGCGAACCGCCGCTCGTTGTGTAGCAAGATGCCGGGAAGTCCCTCCAAGTTGACGTATACGTTCGGGAAGCGGGCGATTTGCCAGGCCGTCTCCTCGGCGAAGGCGTACCCACCGTGGACGATTGTGAACGTGAGGTCGGGGAAGCTCTCGGCTGCCTCGTCTACGTCGCTCGGGTCATAGGGCGACCGCGGCACCGGCCCGAAGGGGATGGCCTTGTGGATGTCGATCAGGTCAACCCCCAGGTCCGCCGCTTTCTCGAAAACTGGGAAGGCGACCTCGGGGTCGCTCATG
>CAYOLR010000361.1:0-1936 GCA_964404815.1 uncultured Halobacteriales archaeon | reverse complement strand
GGTCGACTACGGTAGCGAACCCCTCCCTTGGATCGCCATGGAGTACATGGACGGCGGCGATCTCTCGGAGCGCGTCGGCGGCGTCGACTTCCGGGAAGGGCTCTGGATCGGCGTCGCGATCACGGACGCCATAACCCACGCCCACCGCCGTGGCGTTTCCCACCTCGACCTCAAGCCCGAGAACGTCCTGTTCAAGAAGACGGTAGGCGAGGACTGGGACGTGCCGAAGGTGGCCGACTGGGGGCTGGCGAAGATGCTGCTGGACCACTCGAAAAGTGTCGACGGCCTGACGCCACACTACGCCGCCCCTGAACAACTCGACGAGGAGAGCGGATCGACCGATCACGCCACCGACGTTTACCAGATCGGTGCGATCCTGTACGAACTGTATACGGGGGTCCCGCCGTTCACAGGCTCGACGATCGAAGTCGTCCGGAAAATCGCCGACGAACCGGTCACGCCGCCGTCGGCAGTCGCCCCGTCCGTGCCCGACGAACTCGACGAGATTCTGCTCCGGGCGCTCGCGAAAAACAAGGCCGACCGCTACGAGGACGTCCTCTATTTGCGGGACGATCTCCGGGGGCTCCTCGACGACCGGTGAACCCGGCGACGGTTCGCGGCAGCAACGCTTTTGCGAGGGGCGGGAGATGTTTCCGAGATAACGAATGATAGAGGGACCGACCCGGCGGGACGTTTTGCAGACTGTCGGTTGTGTCTCTGTTTCCACTGTCGGGAGTGGACGTTTCAGTACCGTGCACGCCAAAGGGGGAAATGTCCGATGGAAGTTTCATACTGGTGGAAATATCGACCATTTTGGACTAACTGTCGTTGATGGCCCCATTGGGTCCGAGGTTTCCAACCTTTACGGGGTGGATGCGGGCGTCCTGGGGTCGAGTGAGAAATCAGGAGTGATGCTGGTGACGCCGGGGCATCGCGGGCAATCCCACCTCGTCAAAACATACCAGGGACAGGTAGACACCACGATCCAAGCGCCTGAGAGTTCCGGGGACCCTGAACCAACAGGTGTCAATGATGACCCGACACCTACAGTTGGGCAGGACGACGATAGCCCTGGCATTCCCGTCCTGAATCCTTTCGGTAACTCGGGATCATCGCTAGGGCTGGGCCTTCTGGGACTGGTCGGCGGGGCGGGTGGCTATGCCCTCTATCGCCGGGTCACGAACGAGGACCCAGGCCAACCAGCTTCGAGTCGGCGTGGTCAGCAGGCCGAACAACCTCGACGAGAGTCGCCCCAGGAGTCCCAACACCCCCGGCAACGGACACCGCAGCAGGCCAGTCACCAGCACCCACGGAACGATCGACCAGCGGGAGAACCGCCAGACAGGGGCAGTCCCGACCATACACAGTCCTGGTCCCGACAGGATGACACAGAAGAATCGGATGTTGGTCGGCATCAAGACGATGCACCCACCTACCAATGACAAAGAAACCTGAGACGACACGGCGACAGTACTTGCAAACGGCTGCCGGCATCGGCACGGCAGCAGTAATTGGAGCGAACGCCAGTGGCGGGGCTACAGCTCAGGCGAGTGCAGGTGGCGAGCAACAGTGGGCCTTCGAGACGGGTCTTCAGGTTTTCAGTGCGCCGACGGTGGTGGATGACACCGTCTTCGCCGGGTCCGCCGATTCCAACCTGTACGCGGTGGATGCGGGGATCGGCGAGCAACAGTGGGCCTTCGAGACGGGCCACTATGTCTTCAGTTCGCCGACGGTGGTCGATGGCACCGTCTACGTCGGGTCCGACGATTTCAACCTGTACGCGGTGGATGCGGCGACGGGCGAGCAACAGTGGGCCTTCCAGACCGGTGATCCGATCAGAAGTTCGCCGACGGTAGTGAATGGCACCGTCTACGTCGGGTCCTGGGACGCCAACCTGTACGCGGTGGATGCGGCGACGGGCGAGCAAGAGTGGGCC
>CAYOLR010000360.1:0-1948 GCA_964404815.1 uncultured Halobacteriales archaeon | reverse complement strand
AACTGTTATATCAGATGAATGAATTACTCGGAACGATGACCAGTTCACGGCAGTGGTTCGAGATGGTCCTCGCCCTGGTCTTCGCGATTGCGGTGACGGTCGTCCTCACCCCAGTCGTCCCCGATCTGGCCTCGACCGCCGGCGCAGTCCTCGCGGCGATGTACTTCTTCTCCCGGTACCCCTGGGGTGGCCGGGAGGACACCAACGCTCAGTTGGACGCCTTCCTGGACGAGAAACTCCCCTTCTGACACGTGAGCCTCAAATAAGGCGATCAAGTATGGGCTCGTAGATGACGGCTCCGACCGAAGGCTCGACAAGCGAGGTTGAGCGGACCTTCACCCCCGAGGATGTCCGGCAGTTTGCCGACCTCTCGGGGGACGATCAGGATCGCCACCTCGTCCCCGACGACGAAGGGCGGCACCTCGTCCAGGGCCTTCTAACGGCCACCCTCCCCACCGAGATCGGCGGCGACAACGATGTCCTGGCCCGCCGGATGGACTTCGAATTCGTCCGGCCGGTCTACACCGGCGAGACGATCACCTGCCGGATGACCACCGAATCGGTCTCCGAACACGACGACCGGTACGAATTCGAGTCAACGGCCGTCTGTCGGAACGAAGACGACGAGAGGGTCCTCCGGGCCGAGATATCCGGTCTCATCTGGAAGGACCCCGAGGCGGGCGTCTAAGATTCGGCTACGGATCGCCGCTCGGCCGACAGTACATCCATCGATCCGTCCACGACCACCGCCAGCACCTCCCCGTCCAACTCGATCTCGACGGCGACCTCCCACGGATCGCGTGATCTGATCTCCTCGGAATCTGGGTCCACTGGGAACTCCCTGAAGTGGAGGTCGCCACCAAGCAGGTCGATCCCGTGGTCGTCGAAGAACGCGATGACGACGGGCAACGTCATGAGGGTGAATCCGATCGAGGTGTGCACGAAGTAGCCACAGGCCCGGCAGCGGTGGAGGACCGGGACGCCGGGGAGGTCGGCCGCGATCCCCTCACGGTCCTCCTCGGGGATGATGTCGTGGCGGAGCCGGCCGGCACAGTTCGGACAGACGCCCTCTCGGATCACCACGCAGTCCCTGACGGTGAACTGCCCCGCGGCGTGGAGGAGGTGTTCGACGGTCCGATCGGCGAGCGCTCCCGGGGGGACGTGTGACTTCTGGACGTCTTGTTCACAGGTGGGACAGTGAACCGTCAGGAGCTGGTTGCGGTAGGAGGTTTCGAGGTTGTTCCCGCAGACCGTGCAGGTCGCCTCGATCTCGAACGGCTGGACTGTCGACCGATCGGTGAGCGAGCCCGACTTGATGGCCTCGTAAACCAGGACGCCAGGGTAGCGGAGGTCATAACCGTCGCTCCCTTCCTTGACGAACGTTCCCGCGAGCTTGTCCAGGTGGTAGTTGAAGCGACCGCTATCGCGGATGGCGACGGTTTCACGCAGTTCGGAGAACGGTAGTTCACGCGCCTGCCCGAACTCGGTGGCGTCCCCCAAAGCCAGCAGGATATCGATCCGAGCGTCGTTCGCGAGGAGTTCGAAGACGTCGACCGGTTCGAGGCGCTCGGCCTGGTCGACGGGCAGGTCGGTGGAGGGCATGGCTGTCACTCGCCGTGATCAGGCAAAAATCCCCGTGGAATCTCGTCAATTCGACAGCCGCCGGACCGTATCCAGCTCGACCCCGCGAGGGTCCAACGGACCGATAGGTGATCAGAAGTAGTCGACTTGCTGGGGGAGCTCGAGCTTGAGGCCTTTCCGCTCGCGGATCTCCATGATCTTCTCGCGCTGGAGGTTGTCGGCCAGCACCTCGAAGCCGGCGTTCTCCGTGTTCCACGAGGCGCGGCCCTCGGTGGCCGAGCGGATGTCGGAAGAGAAGCCGATCATCTCTTCGACCGGCGCGATCCCCTCGACGACCATCCGGTCGCCCTCCTGGAACATGTCGTCG
>CAYOLR010000359.1:0-2000 GCA_964404815.1 uncultured Halobacteriales archaeon | reverse complement strand
TGAATCTTCGCGCCGGCGTCACAGGCCGCCTTGATCAGCCCGGAACACGCGTGGGGGCCGTTGGCGACGTAGAGGCCGTCGCTTTCCGGGGCTGGTTCGTAGTCGACGTCTAGGTCGTCGAGGACGGCCTCCGAGGGGCTGCGGACGGTGACCTTGTTCATCAGGAAGCCGCCGAGCCAGAACCCGCCGCCGAGGTAGTTGTTCTTCTCCACGACCATCGTCTTGACCCCACGATTGGCGAGTTCAGTGGCGGCCATCAACCCGGAGGGGCCGCCGCCGACGATGATGACGTCGCTATCGGAGAAGTCCATGAACTCGTCGGTCCAGGCCTGCCCGATGGCGCGTGTGACGTCCGCCTCGCCGACCTCGCTGAACTGATCGAAGTTGCCGCTCATACCACTCGATAGTATTACTGGGTTAACAAAAGAGGTTGTGGTTCAGTTGAGGGAAAAATCGACCGGGAAACGGATGCCTGGTGCTCAGGCGGTCTTCTCGACCGGAGGTTCCTGCTCGTGTTTCGATCGGCCCATCGAGTCGATACCGATCAGCGAGTAGACGAGGCAGTACCGGGTCGCCCCTGTCACCAGGAGGATCGCACCGATGGCGACCAGGAGAACGGCGGTGAGCGCCTGGCCGATACCGGTCCAGGCGAGTTCGACGAAGCCAGCATACCCCAGGACGCCGATGATGACGAGAAGACTCCCGAGGAGGAGGCGAACGGTACGGTCGAAGTTGCCAACGGTTTGTTTCATTGGTATTTCACCTTCAGTACAATAGCGCCCCGGTGGGATAAGCCATATCGACGATTCCCGGCCGCTGAGAACGATCGCCGGGGCG
Source organism: uncultured Halobacteriales archaeon (assembly GCA_964404815.1). Classification (GTDB taxonomy): domain Archaea; phylum Halobacteriota; class Halobacteria; order Halobacteriales; family Hikarchaeaceae; genus CAYOLR01. Next base: position 1,163 of record CAYOLR010000359.1, on the reverse strand, counting down.
AGCTACTCGGCCTCGCGGATGGCCCGTTCGGCCGCCTCGAGCGCCGCCGTTCGGTCGAACGCCTCGAGGATCCCCCGGAGGTCGTCCTCGTCGGCGTCCGACAGCTCGCGCGCGTGCCGGGTAATATTGGGGATCGCCCGGATCAGGTTGTCCACGATCGGGATCGCCGCTTGCTGGGCCGACCGGGACAGCGGGTTCAAGTCGATGACGATCTCGGTCTTGCCCATGTCGCCCAACGCCTCCGCACGATCGCCGTCCTCGAGGGGGACGAGGACGACGTCCGCCGCGAAGATGCCGTCGGCGTCGACCTTTGCACGTTCGTGGGACAGGCCGGGGATCCGCTCGTCGGCCGTCAACCCCTTCACCTCGTCGGCGCCGTGGGCCCGCAGGTGGTCGGCGATCGCCCTGACCCGCTCCTCCGTCCGGTTGAAGATATTCACCTCGAGGTCGGCCCCGACGACGGTCGCGAGTTCGATCATCTCCTCGGGAACAAGCGCGGCGACGTTCCCGTTGATCGAGAGGACCGGGTGATCGGCGAGCAGCAGGGCCGCTGCGGCCGCTCGCTCGGCGGCGTCGGCACTCTGGATGGTTTCCTCGCCTAACAAATAGTCGAACGCCTCGCCGCGTCCCTCAGCGATCAACCCCTGGAGGCTAGTGATGCCCGCCTCGACCCCCTCCTCGATCCGGTGACGGGTCAACAGCGACTGATATCGGGGATGGTCCTCCGGGATCGCCGGCTCGGCCATGCCCGTATCTGTGGCGAGCGGGGGGAAAAATCGTCCGTTACTCGGCGACCGATTTCATCGCATCGGGGGCGAAGTCCTTGACGGTCCCGAGGGCGTCACGGGCTTCCTCGCGGGTGGGGTAGGACACGGCGCTCTCACCGAGTTCGTTTCCGTCCTCGTCGATGAGCCGCCACCGCCAGCGGGTCCCGTCGCGGGCCACGTCGAACGCGGCCCCCCGGATATCGATAAGGTCGGCCTCCGCTCCCCGTTCCTTGACGAGGTTTACCGCCTCCTCGGCGTCTCCCCGAGAGTCGAACTCCTCGTCACTCTCGGCGACGACGCTTCCGTTCTCGCGCATGAGGAGCCATCGGAACCCGCCGACTTCCGTCTCGTAGAGCGTAAACTACCCCACCCTACTTCGCTCGGTCTGCCGACCTC
>CAYOLR010000358.1:0-2007 GCA_964404815.1 uncultured Halobacteriales archaeon | reverse complement strand
CGGCCGCCGGTAAAGACGAACAGGCCGAACCCCAGTAGCGCGGCGATGCCATCAGCGAACGCGGATCCGGTCGGATCGAACGGTAGCCAGCCCGTCGAGGGCGGGTCGGCCACCTGATCGAGTATCGCGATCGTGCCGCGGTCTGTCGTCGCTTCGGCGAGTTTTTCGAAGAGCTCTCGATTCCCGTCCGCGGTGAGGCCGTGGATAATCTGGCCGAGGAAGACGACGTCGTACCCGCTCGGAACTTCGTCGCGTTCGAAGTCCCGTTCGAGTAGTTCGATCCGATCGGCCACCTCGGGATGGGCCTCGAGCGTCCGTTCGGCGGATTCGAGGCCGATCGGCCAGTCGATCACCGTCCCGTCCAGCCCGTCATGGGCCTTACAGAACTCGACGGTATAGAGGCCGTGACCACCACCGACGTCCAGCAGTTGCTCGGCCCCGTCGGGCAGGGTGACTTTCTCGACAATCTCGTCGACGAGGTCGGCGGCGAGCCACCGCATCATTGCTTGGTATCCGTCTCCCACCTCGCCGGATTGGACCGTCTCCCATCCGATCACGCCATCGGCTGGTGCTTCTTGGACCGCCCGGGTCGAGTCCAGGCCCTCACGGGCCTGCGTCTTCAGGAACGTTCCAATGGCCGGGACGTCTGCCCGTGGTAGCGAACGGCGTGCGGCCTCGGTGAGCTGGTAGGTGTCGTCGGCCTGCTCGAGGTAGCCCAGCGGCACCAACACGCGCAGCAGTACGCCGAGCCCCCGGTGGGAGGCTCCGGTTCGATCAGCCAGGGCGTCAACGGTCCCTGCGCCGTCCCTGACGTGCTCGAACAGGTCCAATTCCAATGCAGCGACGAGTGCCTGCGTTCGGAAGGCGGCCATCGAGGCGTCGAGCAGGATTCCCGGAATCGCGCCCCGCTTGATGAGTCGGCGTTCGATGAAGTTCGGTTGAAGGGGCATTGAGGCAATCAGGAGTCGTTGGTTCCCGAACGATGCCGGTCAGGCGTCGGGCGCCAGCCCGAGCTGCTCCATCATCGTCAGCATCCCAACCTGTGACCAGTCCTCGACCATCTTCCCGTCCTCCCAGACCGTGATCCCGATCGCGGGGAACTCCACGGATTCGCCGGTCGGTGGCGTCCCCATCAGTTCACCCTCGTGAGTCCCCCGGCAGGTGAACAGTTGGGCCGTCTTGTTCCCGGAGGCCACGATCCGCTCGAACTCGAGGTCGAGGTCCGGGAACGCCTCCCGGAACTGTTTGACGTTCTGACGGTGGGCCTCGATGCTCTCGATGTCGGGATTGTGACCGGAGAGATTGTGTTCGACGTATCCGGGCTTCACGTACTCCTCGATGGCGTCGAGGTTGCCCTCGAGCCAGACTTCGTTGACGTAGCTTCGGAGCCGTTCCGTGTTGTGCGCTTCCTCGGTGGTCATGCTGCTTCCTCCCCCTCCATCGGGATGACGCCGAGCTGTTGCATCAGCCCGAACATATCCAGGCTGATCCAGCTTTCGGCGAGCTTGCCGTCCTCGACGACGTAGATGTCGATTCCGTCAATCTCGAACTCCTCTCCGGTGGGCTCGAGATCCATGAAGGCGCCCTCGTGGGTCCCTCGTCCGACGTGACGCGTGACGACGGTGTCACCCTCAGCAAAGGCGTCCTCTTCCTTGATCCAGAGGTCGGGGAACGCGTCGAAGAGCCCTTCCCAGAACTCGATGAGGTGCTCCCGCCCCCGGAGCACGCCGTCCGGGAATGCCGGGTTGTGCTCGACGTAGTCTTCGGCGACGAGGTCCTCGACCGCGTCGAGGTCCTTCTCGGTCAGGACCCGTTGGTGGAACTCGCGCACGACCTCGATGTTCTCGTCGGTCGATCGGTCTGTGGTTGCCATTGTAGCACCGACAGCGACTCCGGCCGGTTGGCTATTAACTCAAATTCAGAACAGATGTTCAGGGACTGAACGGGCCGATCAAGGCTATTGCTCGGGCTGAAGCGCGCCGACCCGTACCGGTTCGGCGTCCAATA
>CAYOLR010000357.1:225-2018 GCA_964404815.1 uncultured Halobacteriales archaeon | reverse complement strand
GTCGGGCGCTTATCCTCGGGAAACCACGCGTTGATCAGTTTCGAGAGGACCTGTCGCGTCTGGTCTATTGTGACGATCGTGTATCCGTCGTCCAGGTTGTTGCGCTTTTTTTGAACCCTTCCGTCCACGCTTCCTGTGCTCGTTCATCGGACTTGTAGAACTCCGGCCGAGCTGTCTTCCAAGACAACCCAGCCTCACGAAGTAATCGCCGGACGTGACGGTCACTGTACTTGATCTCGAACTCTTCGTTGAGGTATCTTCGAGCCAAGGGAACGGACCACGCCGGCGCGTCGATTCCCACTTTCTCGGGCGGATCATGTAAGACGTCTGTGAACTGTTGTTTCTCTTCCTCTGAGAGTTCGGACGGTCGTCCGGATCGCTCTTCGTCGTAGATGACAGCCTCGAACGGCTCCGATTCGAGTCGGTCGAGACGGCTCAGCCACCGCGATAGCCATCCGGCAGTATACCCGTAACGTTGGGCGATTTCGTCCATTGTTGCGCCATCCTCCTCGAGATAATTGATCGCAGCCATCAACCGCTGTGTCGGCTTCTTTCCCTCGACTTCTGCGAGGACATCGCGGAGGTCATCTGCGAGGATATTGGCCGATTTGACCATGCCGGTAATAGCACTCGAATATTGAAATAGTTTTGGCCGTTAGTATGATCTATGTCCGCGACATCACGGACCGGCGCCAGCAGGCCGCGCGCTTCGAGGCGCTCATCGAACACTCGACGGACATCATCACGGTCGTGGATGCAACCGGCGTCATCAACTACGAGAGCCCAGCGGTCGAACGCGTCCTCGGGCACCACCCGGACGAACTCGTCGGCGAGAACGCGTTCGAGTTCATCCATCCCGATGACGTCGAGCGGGCCGTCGGAACGTTCACCGCGGCCCTCGAGGCCGACGAGACCGGAACCGAGCGCGAGCGATATCGGTTCCGCCACGCCGACGGGCGGTGGATCTGGCTCGAGACGGTCGGCAGCAGCCACGAGACGAGCGTCCTCGACGGGGTCGTCCTCAACACCCGCGATATCTCCGAGCAGAAACGCCGCGAACTGGCCCTCGAGCGCTACGAGACGATGGTGAACCAGAGCGGCGACCTCATCTATGCCGCCGATGCCGACGGGCGACTGACGACGGTCAACGAGGCGGCCGCGCGGTTCGTCGGGTACCCCGCTGATGAGCTGGTGGGTTCCCACGTCTCGCAGGTGTTGAACGAGGAGACCCTAGAGCGGGGCCGCAAGGTCATCCGGGAGCTGCTCGCGGACGACGACCGGTCGGGCCGGACCTACGAGATGACTATCGTCACCGCCGACGGTGAGGCGGTGCGGTGTGAGAACCACGTGACGATCCTCCTCGACGACGGCGAGTTCAAAGGCTCCGTCGGAGTCGTACGTGACATCTCCGGTCGGTAGCAAGCAACGGCCCGACCAGGCGGTCGGCGGCGACCACGAACGCCGACGCCGGGAGGTCGAACCATTCGAGCCCCGCTTCGACCGATCGACCCGAAGGGAACGGTCGCTTTATGCGCCCGCCAGCCGTCGCCGTCAGCATGGAAATCACCTCCCGACATCACCTCAGGAGCGACGCGGTGGCCGAGCTCGAGGCGGCCCTCGCCGAGCGGTTCGGCGTCGAGCTCGACGCCGACCGCTACGAGCTGGTCGAGCTCTCGGGGACCGACGTCGACCTCGTCCTCGTCGACGGCGCGCCGCTCGTCGCCTACTTCGCCGAGGACGAGCCATCGCTCACCGTCAAGGGGGCGAACGCCACCGCGCCGACGAACCACATC
>CAYOLR010000357.1:0-215 GCA_964404815.1 uncultured Halobacteriales archaeon | reverse complement strand
CGTTCGTCTCCGACGGCGCCGACGTGATGCGGCCGGGTATCGTCGACGCCACCGACGACATCGGCGCCGGCGACGTCGTCCTCATCGCCGAGGAGACCCACGGCAAGGTGCTCGGCGTCGGCCGGTCGCGGGTGGACGCCGTCGAGCTGCTCGGCGACCAGGGCAAGGTCGTCGACTCGCTGCACCACGTCGGCGACGACCTGTTCGCCTTCGAG
>CAYOLR010000356.1:0-2046 GCA_964404815.1 uncultured Halobacteriales archaeon | reverse complement strand
CCCCGACCGACGGATTAAGAGTCCGTCGCTCTCCCTAACTGAGCTACCGGCCCTGAATTTCGAGTAACGACGGCGAGATGAAATACGTTTCTTTCCTGGATGCCCCGGCGTGGGATTGTGGTTCGATGGAAGCGGATCGGACCCCTGGCGATACGATCCCACCGACCGGTCCTGTGCGATCTAGACGAAGCCACTTCAACCCCCACCCACCGTATTGAGGTTTCCGTCGAAATTCGCCAGACGGCGGGGCCGCTATCCGGAAATGAAGAATGTTGGGGCTTAAGGTACTCCCCCGAGTTAGCGACGGGCATGAGCGAGCGACGGGTGGCGGTCTCAACGATGTCGTCTTATGCCATTCTCGGCTGTGGGAGCGTCGGACACGCCGTCGCGGACGAACTCGTCTCCCAAGGGAAGGAGGTCCTCATCCTCGACAAGGACGAAAATCGGGTTGAGGCCCTCCGGGACCAGGACCTCAACGCCCGAGCCGCTGACATCAGCGAACCGGAAGTCGTCGACCTCGTGGCCGACCAGGACGTCGTGCTCATCCTCTCGTCGGACGTGGAGGCGAACAAAGCCGCGCTCGATCAGATCAGGAGCGAAGGGGGCGATCAGTTCATCGTCGTTCGGGCATCGGATCCCGTGTCCGGCGAACAGCTCACCGAACTCGGGGCCGACGTGGTCATCAACCCCTCGGAGGTCATCTCCGATTCCGCGCTCCGCGCCGTCGAGTCGGGCGAACTCGAGCACAAGGCCAGCCGCCTCGCCGAGATCATCGAAGGAACCGATGACGGGATGGCGATCGTCACGCACGACAACCCCTCGCCCGATTCGATCGCGAGCGCAGTCGCCCTGCGGGCGATTGCCGAGAGCTTCGAGGTCGAGGCGGACATCATCTATTTCGGCGAAATCGGACACCAGGAGAACCGGGCGTTCGTCAACCTTCTGGGCGTCGAACTGACACAGGCCAACCAATCGGATGCGCTCGAGGACTACGAGACCGTCGCGCTGGTCGACCATACCGCCGGTGGCGGGGTATTCGATCACGATATCGACATCTACATCGACCATTTCGAGCCCGAGGAGGAGTACGCGGCCCGGTTTTCCGACATCCGACCGAACCTCTCGTCCACCTCGACCATCCTCACCAAGTACATCCAGGAGTTCGACCTCAAACCCTCCGAGGAGGTGGCCACCGCGCTCCTCTACGGGATCAGGGCCGAGACGCTTGACTTCAAGCGGGAGACCACGCCGGCCGACCTCACCGCAGCCGCCTATCTCTACCCGTTCGCCAACCACGATACCCTCGAGCAGGTCGAGTCGCCCTCGATGTCTCCGGAGACGCTGGACGTGCTCGCCGAGGCCATCCAGAACCGGGAGGTCCAGGGGAGCCATCTCGTGTCGAACGCCGGCTTCGTCCGCGACCGTGACGCCCTGGCACAGGCCGCTCAACACCTGCTCGACCTGGAGGGCATCACGACGACCGCGGTCTTCGGGATCGCCGACGAGACGATCTTCCTGGCTGCCCGATCGAAGGACATCCGGATGAACATCGGCTCGATCCTCGAGGACTCCTTCGAGCAAAGCGGCGAAGTCATCGGCCACTCGACCCAGGCCAGCGTAGAGATCCCCCTCGGCATCTTCACCGGTGTGGAGGCCAGCGACGAGAACCGGGAAACGCTCCTGAAGCTCGCCGAGGAAGCGGTCAAAACCAAGTTCTTCGACGCGATCGGGATCGAGAGTTCGTCCGCGAACGGGAGTTAAGCGACCGCCTCGGGCTCCGATTCGCCCATCCGCTCGACGATGTCGTTGATGAGTATGACGTCGCCAACCGCCCGGACCCAACGGTAGGGCACGAGGACCCCCCGGGCGCCGGAGACGTTCTCGAAGAGGTCCGGGTTCGTATCGGTGATCGCGAGGGCGGTTACCGTCTCCGCATCCAAGTTGAGCTGGATGTCCTCGACCTCCCCCACGTATACACCGTTGTTCGAATAGACCTCGCGACCGACGAGCGTTGTTATCTCCTGCGGCTCTCCCTCAGCGGCCATA
>CAYOLR010000355.1:0-2080 GCA_964404815.1 uncultured Halobacteriales archaeon | reverse complement strand
ATCGTCCGCGCCGGGAGCGAGGACCCCGAGATGACGGAGGCGCTCGCCATCGACGTCCGTCGGGTGTTTACTGTGGTGTTCGCCCTCGGGACCGGTCTCGCCGGGGCGGCGGGCGTGCTCCTGATGTGGGACCCCCGGTGGGGGGCGAGCGTGCCGCTCGCGGCGGAGACGCTCCTGCCGGCGTTCGTGGTCGTCATCATCGGCGGCCTGGGGACTTTCCGCGGGACGGTCGTGGCGGGGCTCATCGTCGGGATGGCCGACGCGGTCATGACGTGGTGGTTCCAGAACGCTATCGCCTTCACCGGCCTCCCGGAACTCACGGTGTTCGGGTTGCTCGTCGTGATGCTCGTCCTCCGGCCACAGGGCCTCTTCGGTGTCGAGGGGGTGGGCGGCCATTAGCGTCCGCGCCCTCCGATGGCCGGTGACCTACGCCCGCGACCACCTCGTTCATCTGGCGGTAGTGGTCTTCCTCGCTGCCTACCCGGGGATCCATCACGCCCTCGTCACCTCGACGGTCGCCCCGGAGATGGTGGCGCTGCTCCCGCGGGTCGACACGATGGTCGCCGTCTTCTACTTCGGGCTGTTCGCCATGTCGTTTGACTTCATTTCGGGATACACCGGCTACCTCTCGTTCGGTCACGCCGCCTTCTACGGGACCGGCGCCTACTTCGTCATCCTCGTGGCCAACGGGAAGATCCCCTTCCTCGCGATCGGGACTCCCTTCATGCTCCTGCTGGTCATCGCCGGGCTCCTCGGGGCGCTGCTGGCGCTCGTCATCGGCGCGCTGTCCTTCCGACTGACGGGCGTGTACTTCGCGATGATCACCCTCGGCTTCTCGCAGGTCCTCTACGTGCTGATGCGCGACTGGGACTTCGTCGGGAACAACCCCCGGGACGGCATCGCCGTCCTGGAACACCCGGAAGGCTTCGAGATCGGCATCCCCGGCGTGGACTCGCTATCGCTCGCCATCGGCCAGCTCACCGGCGACACCATCGAGAACGTCGCCGGGCTCGGGCTGCAGTTCGGGACCGCCGAGGTGTCCTACTACCTGATCGGCCTGGTCGTGCTGGTGTGCTATCTGGCGATGCAACGGATCATCCACTCGCCATTCGGCCGGGTCATGATCGCCATCCGCGAGAACGAGGAACGCGCCGAAGCGGTCGGTTACGATACCTTTCGATATAAGCTGGGTGCCTTCGCCATCAGCGCCTTCTTCGCGGCCGTCGCGGGCGGACTCTTCGCCGGCTTTCGGCGATCGGTCACGCCCGAGAACGCCTTCTTCTTCCTCGTGACGGGCGACGCGCTGCTCGCCGCCATCATCGGCGGGTTCGGCACGCTCGCCGGGCCGCTCTACGGGCGGTGGTTCGACGAATCGATCGCCGAGTTCCTCTCCAAGGAAGGCGCCGGGGGTGGGTTGCTCCCGTACCTCCGCGACCACCTCTCCGAGGCGACGTTGAACACGGTGCTCTGGAAGGGCCTGACCGTCCAGAACGCCATCGAGACGTTCCTGAACGGCCACGCCGCCCTCTACATCGGGATCATGTTCGTCCTGTTCGTGCTCTACGTGCCGAACGGGCTCCTCGGGACGGTCCGGGATCGGCTCGGGGGGCCGGTGGCCAAACGGGTGGGGGCCCGGGTCGGGGGGTTGCTGTCCGACCGCGACTGAGGCTACCGGAGGAGGGTGAAATAGACCACAACGTAAAGCAGGACCAGAAGGAGGATGGCGATGCCCAGATCACGGAGCGAGCCGGTCGCCTCGTGGAACTTCCGGCCGCGTTCCTGGTTAGCCGTGGGCGGCGGCTCAGATTCGTCCGCTCCCTGCTCGTTTGATTGGTCCTCATCCGGTCGTGGTTCGGTCGCCATTGAGGCAATTGCTAAGAGTTGTGATACCATATAACATACGGCTATTTCGGAATTGTCAGAAATATGGTTAGTCCGTATTTCGAATGATTATACGAAATACAACAGACTGCAGTACAGTAAAATCAGTCAGACTGGATTCTAGGGGCTAACATGAACGTTACCTGACCTTTTCCCTCGGCGATCTCGAAGTGCATCTTGACCGGGAACTCCTCGCCGA
>CAYOLR010000354.1:0-2121 GCA_964404815.1 uncultured Halobacteriales archaeon | reverse complement strand
ACGCCGAGGTCCTGGGCTTCGGCCAGGACGTGTTCGTAGTCCAGCCCCTCGGCGGCCATGCGGGTGAGTATGAAGTTGGCCGTCCCGTTCAGAACCCCCCGGACGGCCGTCACGTTCGCTGGACCGTAGTTCTCGACGGTCGCCATCGCGGGAATGGCCCCGCCGACGGTGGCCTCGAATCGGACGACCCCGTCGCTGTCGGCCTCACGGGCGCGGACGTCGTCGTACCGCTCGGCGACCGGACCCTTGTTCGCGAGCACGGCGTGCCGGTCGCGCTCGAGCGCCCGGGCGACATGGGAGAACCCCGGCTCGGCGTCGCCGAGGGTCGTGGGGGTCGCCTCCACCAGGACGTCGTAGTCGGCCTCGAGGGCAGCCTCGTGATCGGCCGTACCGACCGAGCCGGTCTCGTCCTTCTCGGCGAGGACCGCCGCGCCGTCGAGGCCATCCCCGTCGACGGCGGCCGCGCTCGAATCTGCGACCGCCACCAGGGTATGGCCGTACTCCGGCGCCAGTTCGATCACCGATCCCCCGACGGCCCCGACGCCGAAGACTGCCAACCTCACGGCTCGGCCTCCGTCCGTGAGGGCTCGATCACGCTGAACCCCTTATCATCGGCGACTTTCCGGACGGCGGCGAGCGTGTCGGCGGAGGACCCCGATTCGACCGCTAGCCGAACCCGGGCGCTCGAGAGTTCGGCGGAGCCGTCGGCCGCCGCCAATGCCAGGTCGACCACGCTGGCCGTCGAACACGTCTCGATCCGCCCGATCGTGTCGGAGAGGTCCGTCTCCACGAGATCGCCGACGAGCAGCACGACGAGCTCCTCCTCGTAACGCTGGGCGCCGGCCTCCATCACGTTGATCCCCGCGTCACGGAGCGCGTCGACGATCACCTCGAACCGGTCAGGGGGACACTCGAGGTCGACCTCGACGGGGATGTGGCCTCGGGGGGTCATGTTCCCGCGCTCGTGGAAGATCGACAGGAGGTTACCCCCGTGATTCGCGATCGGTTCGAGGGCGCGGAGCAATTCTCCCGGCCGGTCGATCAGCTCGAGTCGGACGGTGTGGGCCTGCAGGTCGGTGTCGACGTCGTCGGCCATGTCGTCCTCACCTTCGGGGTCGTCTAGCGTACTCATCTCTCGTCACCTCGCCTGATCGGCGTCGATCCGTCATCGTGGGCGTGTCGTGCATTGGTTGGCTGGTAGCTGGCTTTCTGGCGGGCGGTGCGAACGGTCGGTGGAGAATGGGTGTGGTGGGTGGGGCTACTAGGGAGCCCCGATTGTCCGAATAATGGCGATGATGGCCGTACCGCTCGGGCCGGGCGAGGCCGGATCGGCGGACGGCTGTGGCATTATCCCGACAACCGCCATGGCACCTATTGAAGGTTACGACACCGTGATTTGGTCCTTGAGGAGCGCGACGACTCGGTTTCTGTCGAGTAGGTAGTGCACGGTGACGAGCCCACCCAATCCGGCGGCGGGGGCCGGCATTCCGGCACGATATACAAGGATGATGGCAGTCCCGAACAAGGCGAGTTCGAGCCCGAGACGGACCGGGCCGGATATCGGGACGATCGGTTCCCCTCCGTCGCCGGGGGTCCGAAACGTCGCCCAGAGGACCATGGCGAGTATCGGCAGTCCGACCGTCAGGCCAATCCTTGCCAGCCCCGAATTGGTAGTCCACCCCCAGAACGCCAAGCCCAGCACTGCCGACACCTCCACGAGGAACCGCAAGCCCAGATTGATTTTCCGGATCTCCTTCATGCTCCGGCCCACGAACCGGCTGTCGCGGGCATTGTCGCTGGGACTGGGTGCCCGATCGGATCCTCGCTCATCCCGTGGGACCGGCCGTTCCGTTCACGGTGGGGGCCCACGACAACCGACCCTCGGCCTCCCGACCCCGGCGACATATCGATAGCATCGAATCGGAGGAAATGAAACATGTGGCGCTCGAAGGTCGTCCGCACCCATAAACCGTCGTGACAGGCCGGTTTCCGGACCACCGGCCGCCAGCGGTACCTCGACCCGACCGGACAGGGGTTGCGTCAGCCGCCCGGCAGACATTGGGGATAACTGTTATATCAGATGAATGAATTACTCGGAACGATGACCAGTTCACGGCAGTG
>CAYOLR010000353.1:0-2140 GCA_964404815.1 uncultured Halobacteriales archaeon | reverse complement strand
TCCAACTGTCTGGTGTTCTTCGATGGGGAGTGTGCGAGAAGCCTGCAGCGGTGGCTCGATGCCCGCTCGAACGACGATGATATCGAGACCGAGGCGTTGTTCACGAATCAGCATGGGACGCGGCTTCGGCGCAATAGCATCTACCGAGCGGTCACGAAGCATGCCGAGAAGGTCGGTCTGCACGACCCGGAGGCGGATGACCCACAGAAACGGTTCACGCCCCATTGCTGTCGGCACTGGTTCACGACCCACCTCCGCCGGTCAGGCATGAAGCGAGAATTCATCCAAGAGCTCCGCGGGGACACGCGTGGCGAGGCCGTCGATATCTACGATCATATCGATCGCAAGGAACTCCGAGAGGCCTATCTGGCCCATATTCCTACGCTCGGCGTATAGGCGCGGATTGATTACTGAACCTGGTATACGTGGGTGATTAGCTACTCTTCTCTTCGAATCCGGAGCGACTCATCGGCTGCGGGTAGCTGGAGGATTGAGACGCATTCGCCAATATTGTCCGCCAATTCCCGTTCGAGAAGCTTGGCCTCCTGGGATCCAGCTGGATAGCGAAGTACCCCACAGGAAAGGTGCACCGAGACGGCCCGGTCCGATCGTTCCACCCGTTCGATGGTGCCCACGATTTCTTCATACGCAGCCAAGGTGCGGAATGGTGGCGACTGGTCGGCGGGGGCATTTGGTCGAGAGTCCGGAATGCCTTGACGCATCGCGTTGACGGGTAGAACCTACGGCCGGGTCGTTAGTAACTATTATGGACGTCTAATATAATAAATTCAACTATCATGGTTGACGCTGAATCCGAGGCCGATCGCTCGCGTGGAATCCTCTCGCCGGCGGATCGGGAGTTCCTCCTGGCATCAGCCGATCAGCGGGAGGAGCACTATTCGCGCCAGGCGCGGTCCAAACGGAAACGGGCGATTCGAGAACGCTTCAGAGACGCGGTCTATGACGTGAGCCTGCTCCTGGAGTTTTGGCCGGCTGATCAGCGCGGTTCGGTAATCGAGGAGTTGCTGGACGACTGGCGCGGCCGGGAGGGCCTCGCCGACCTGATCGCGCTTTGTGCGCTCGAACTGGTGCCCAGAGATCAGTTTGACGAGCTGTTCGGCCGCGGCGTCTACCGGGCCGAATCCCGCCGCCAGGACGACCGCGATTCGGGCGTCGTTCACGTGCGGTCGTATGACGACATCGTTGAATCGGTGGACCGCGCCGCCATCGAGGAGGCCATCGCGGTGTATGCCGCCGGGGATCGGGGGATTTGGGACCTCTCCGACGTCGAGACGCGGATCCTGGCGCTCTTACTTGAGTTCGAGGATCTCGACGATTCAATGTTCGACTCGATGCTATCGAATGTGGAGCGGGCGATGTTCGAATTGGCCGGGGGAAAGGATAGCATGCGCCGGGGCGACTGGCGTGAATCCCTCCACTATAAACACGGCCGCCGAGAGGAATAACTCGGCTTCTCGCCCCCGCCATTGGGGGAACCGACACACGGCTTCGCCGGGCGGGGGGAAACCGCTGATCATCGTTGATCTCCCGCCAGCCTGTTCACCATCGACCGAGCCGTGAGATCAACCCGATACCGCGGGTGGATACCCCACCGGACGGACAGCACGTCCATCATCGCCGCTGGGTACGCCGAACGTGCCATGTCGGTTCTGGAATGGCCCGTTGGATTCGACTGCCGCTCCGATGAACTGGATGCGGTCCAGTTTCTACGACGAGGAGTTTCATTCCAAGCCCCTCAAGCTGGATACACCGTTCTGAAGCGCCCACCGATGGCCGGCGATGATCCGGCGGACTCAGGGACCAGCCCGGCGACTGACACGGCGAGGTAGTTCGGCCCGACCCGGGAACAAAGCGACGAGAACGCCGGGTATTCAGGAACTTCCCCGGAACGTGTGGGATAACCCCGAGTGCTTATGAGTTAGCGGATGACTCCCCTCCCGCCTATTCCCGTAGCATACCGGCCACCCGTTCGTTCACGCGGTCTTCGCAGACCTCATCGACCCGCCGCTCGACTTCCGCCTCTAACACCTCACGGATGGCCGTCCTGATGGCATCTTCCGAGGTTGCGGCCTCAGATTCGAGGCTGGCCGTTATCTCCTCGGCGACCGCCCCAATCCAC
>CAYOLR010000352.1:0-2145 GCA_964404815.1 uncultured Halobacteriales archaeon | reverse complement strand
TTGGCGTCTTGAGCTTTCATAACAGCAAGGAGACCAAGGCCATCCTGAATGCCATCAAGGCGCTGGGTCACGAGCCCGTTTGGCTCCGGGAAGCGAACATGGAAACGTGGATGGCTGACGGGACCGTGCGCTACGAGCCCGACGTCGACGTTGTCGTGAATCGATTGCTGCTGACGAAAGGCCTCCGACCACTCGAAGACCTCGGCGTAGCTGGTGTCTATATCGACAATCGTCCGGTGCTCAACCCGCCGTCGGCCGTCCTCCGGGCGGTGCACAAGGCTACGGCCGCGACATCGCTTGTGGCGGCCGGCATTCCAGTCCCGGATAGCGTCCAGGTCTTCGCGCAATCAACGTTTCGAGCGGGTCTGGAGGCTTTCGGCGGGGAGGCGGTCCACAAACCCGCTATCGGTACCAACGGTCAGCGGCTCTCGCTCGTCAGCGAAGGAGATTCCGTGCCGCCGGCGATCGGTAACCGCCGAACTCTGCTCCAGGAGTTCATCACGACGGATGGAGACACCCCCTGGGACATCCGAGTGTACGTCGTCGATGGGAACGTTCTCGGTGCGATGCGGCGGTATGCGCCCGCGGGCGACTGGCGAACGAACGTGGCTCTCGGTGGTGACGCCGAGGACGGGAGCGACACGCTCGATCAGAACGTAAAACAGTTGGCGAGGCGGGCGACCGAGGTCTTGGGACTCGATTACGCTGGCATCGATCTGATTCGGCGCAACGGGGACTGGTGCGTCCTGGAAGCCAACCCAACAGCTGGCTTCAAGGGATTCTTCGGGGCGACGGGGACGAGCCCTGCCCCACACATCGCTCGACTGGCGGTCGAGACCGTGGGTGGACAGGTTGATGATGCCCATGTAGAGGAACTCGAGCGAACGCTCGATGATTCGGTACCGGCATGCAAACCAGCGATGGAGGATGGCCCGACCGATTCGCAGACCGTCGGATTCACCGAGGAAATCACCGTCAACGGAACCCGAGACATGACGACGGTCATCGCGAAAGCCGATACCGGGGCCAAGCGCACCAGCATCGATACGGAGATTGCCTCAATGATCGGTGCGGGGCCGATTGTCGATACGGTGCAGGTCACATCCGGGACGCAGCGCACGCGCCAAGTCCGGCCCGTAGTCGAAATTCAGCTCCGATTGGCAGGGTGGTGGCACACCGTGTCGGTTAGCATCGAGGATCGGAGTCATCTGGAGTATCCAGTATTGCTGGGGCGTGACGTGCTCACCGGTCATCACGTCGATCTCGACCGTCGCGTGAACGAAGAATAGGTGCGGAAACGAGCGGCGTGAGTTACCCTGGCCCGTTCATCTATACCGCTCGAATCGGCAATGGTCGGGCTGTGTCTATCCGACAGGTTCAGAGCAGTTCGGTTGCGCAGTGAGGACACACGTTTGCTCGGATCGGGATCTGTCGCTCACAGGTCGGGCATTCGATGTCCTCGTCGGCCTCGAATCGGGGAAGTCTTGACACAGTAATTCATCACCCTATAATCCATTACATGCCAAGGTCAAAAATCCGTGGTAACCTATAACATACTCTGCCGTGGCTCTTCTGAACCTATCGTCTGCGGGAGGTGGATGCTAGGGGTCGCAGTCGAGTGCTGATCCACCCCCACCGACGAGGCCGGGTTATTCGAGCTGGCCATCGAGGACGTACTTGCCCGCGGACGGTAGCCCAAAGGCAAAGAGGACGCTCGACGTGGTTCCACACATGCCTGGGACGGTGACGGAGAAACTCATCGAGGACCATCTCGTCGACGGCCAGCTGGAGCCGGGTGAAGAGATTGCACTGGAAATCGATCAGACGCTGACCCAGGACGCCACCGGCACGATGGTCATGCTCGAACTCGAGGCGATGGACGTCGACCGCCTCGAAAGCGAGCTCTCGGCACAGTACGTGGATCACAATCTGATCCAGGAAGACAACAAGAACCCCGACGACCACCTGTTTCTGCGAAGTGCCTGCCAGAAGTGGGGGATTTGGTTCTCGCCTGCCGGCAACGGGGTCTCACACCCCGTCCACCAGGAGCGGTTCGGCGTGCCGGGCAAGACATTGCTCGGATCGGACTCGCACACGCCGGCCGCGGGCGCGATGGGGATGCTCGCGATCGGTTCTGGCGGCCTC
>CAYOLR010000351.1:0-2145 GCA_964404815.1 uncultured Halobacteriales archaeon | reverse complement strand
TCCCGCACGCGCTGGGGCGAGCGCGGGAGGTCCTCGGTCATTCCCCGTCGCCGTAGGTCTCCGGGTAGGCCTCGGCGAGAAGGGCTGGCCGGTCGAGGAGGCGGTCGCGGACGGGGGCGATGACCTCCGAGATGTACTCGCCGGCGGCGGGCTTGAGATCAGCGGGATGTAGTTCTCCGCTCACGAAGTCCGCCTCGAGGGAGTCGTAGTCCTCGTAGACCAGGTCGCCGCCGTACTCCTCCGGCCGGTCGACGCGGAGGTGGCGGTCGTCCTGGGAGAGGATCGGAAAGACCAGGTGGTTCAGGTATTCAAGGACCCCGTTGTCCTCGACCTCGCCGGCCGGACAGTACGCTCCGTCGATCTTCTCGACGACGGCGTCGCGGTCGTCGGTCAATGCGACCGACGTTTCGGTTTCGGAGGCGGACATCTTCCCACCGGTCAGTCCGGAGAGGAGGGGTGCGAAGATGCAGATCGGGGCTTTCCAGCCGTGCTCCGGCAGAATCTCTCGGCCGAGCATGTAGATGCCACGCTGGTCGACGCCGCCGTAGGCGATGTCCGCCTCGAGCGCGCGAACGTCGAGGTTCTGCATGAGTGGGTAGAGCAACCCGCCGAGGTTGGGCGAGTCGGATTCCCGCACCACCTCGCTGGCGGCGCGCTGGGAGCGGGAGATAGTCGTCTCGGCGGCCATGCGGTAGAGTTCGAGCGTGTACTCCTCGTCGAGTTCGAAGTCCGTCCCGCGGACGAACTCGATTTCCTCCGGGTCAGCGCCTGCGGCGTCGATCATTCCACGAATGGCTTCCGCGTAGTACTCGGATCTGGCGTCGAGCAGTTCGAAGGGGCTCTTTTCATCGTCCAGGTGGGCGTGGAGGTCCGCGATGAGGACGGTCACGTCGAGGCCCGCCCGCAGGAAGTCGGCCAGCTTCCGCATCGTGGTGAAGTGGCCGATGTGCATCTCGCCGGTGGGGGCGTAGCCGATGTAGGCCGAGGGCTCCTTGTCGTCGAGCAGGTCCGCGAGTTCGTCCTCGGTGACCACCTCCTCGGTGTGGCGCGTGACCAGGTCGAGCCGCTCGGCCAACGTCATACTGCGGAGTGGCGCGTGTGGGTGGTTAAATCGTTTGTTTGCCCCTCCAAAATGAGGTGCATCGACCGTGGGGAGCCACCGCATCCTTTCACCCGTCGATATCGACACCCGTACTTTGTCGTCCTATGTACATGGATCGAGTACATGGAGCGCGACGATCCAGCTGTCTATCGCGACCGGCTCCTCGTCGAACGCATCGCAGGCATCCTCGGCTTCGATTGGCTGTCGGACCGTTTGCCGGACGACGTCTATCCGCCGTATTTGCTTGTCGTGGCGACGCTCGTGGTGCAGTACGGAGTCATCGACGGTGTCAATTACGTAGCGGGCCGAACGACGGTACTGGACGATCCGGCCTCGATTATCACGGGAATCGGGCTCGTTTTTGCCGTCGCTGGCGGCCGGTGGATGCGTGACCAGTACGCGGAAGCGGTCTCGGAGCTCCGGCTATCCCAGCGTGATGCGGAGGACTCGGCTGACCTGCGGGGGACCTTCGAGGTACTGATTTCACTCCGGGTCAAACTAATCTGGTATGCAGTCGGGTTGGCGGCGTTTTTCGCCAATGCCTTCGTCCTCTTGGGGTGGGAGACGCTCGTCGAACTCCAGGGGGTCCTGGGGGCTCCCCTTCAGGTATTCGTGGTGATGCCAATCGTCTACGTTCCGGCAATGATCGAGTTCGGCCTGCTGTATCTGGGCATCCACGTGGTCCTCCCGCGGCGGATCGCTGCGGCAGACCTCGATTTGTTTTACTACGATCCACGTAATATGGGCGGGTTCGGTGCCGTCGGCCAGCTTCTAAAGCGCTCGTATTACCTCCTCACGACGGGCCTGGTCCTGTACTTCCTCCTGGTCTATGGTCCGGTCCTGCTCTCGGAGTTCCTGCCGTCGCCGTACCCCGATCCGAAGGCACCTATCCTGATCATGTTCACGGCGCTCTGGCTGGCTGGGGTTGCCTCCATCGCCTACTCCATGTACCGGATGCACACCGTCATGTCCAGGAAGAAAGCCGATACGATCCGGGAGATTGAAGCGGAGATTCGGTCGATCCTCGAGGATCCCTACGACAT
>CAYOLR010000350.1:0-2161 GCA_964404815.1 uncultured Halobacteriales archaeon | reverse complement strand
GGAAAAAGCTCGAATCGCTCGTCGAGGGGGCCGCCCTCGCCTCCGAACGGCTGTTGTAACCGGCCGCGACGACGGTACGTTTTTTGCCAACGGCCGGGACAACTCCGATGTGCCGATCGAGAGTGACGCCGAACTCCGCGAGGTCCTGGGGTTGGAAACGGTCGCCGTCGTCGGGTGTTCGCGAACCCCCGGCAAGGCCGCTCACGATATCCCGAAGTACCTGCTCGATCACGGCTACACGGTCATCCCGGTGAACCCGAACGCCGACGAGGTGTTCGACCGGCCGGCTTACGATTCATTGCGCCAGGTCGACGAGGAGATCGACATCGTCGACGTGTTCCGCCCGAGCGACGAGGTCGCCGACATCGTGGACGCCGCTCTCGACCGCGATGACGTCAAGGTGATCTGGACGCAGCTGGGGATCTTCGACAACGAGGCCGCCCGCCGTGCCGAGCGGGCAGGGCGGCAGGTCGTCCAGGACCGCTGTATGAAGGTCGAGCACCAGCGGCTGGTCGGATGAGCCCCGGCCGTCAGAGAAGGCCGGATCGGTCACCAGCGACTCGTCGATAGCACCGGCGTATTCGCCCGTTCTCACTAACGCCGCCTCCGCGGACTCGGACCCGTCGAACGTGACCAGGATTGACCTGGTCGTAGGGGGCCGAAATCCGCATAAAGTGAGGGCGACGTCCTCGGCCACTGTGAACGGTCAGGGCAGCATCTGCTCCTTGAGGTCCGCTTCGAGCGCATCCATCTCGGCCGACAACGCGTCGCTGATCCGGACGGGGTACTCGGCCGGGTCCTCGATCGCCCTGACCCGCTCGGGAATGCGGTTCAGCGTCGTCAGGGTGCGGTCTTGGATGGCCTCGAGCGACGGGGGATCGTGGACGAGTTCGCCCTCGTCGAACACCGTGACGAGCACCTCCTCGCCCGGAAGGTCCTCGCCTCGCTGACCGATGACGTCGTGGTCGAATTCGCCGTCGGATGTCACCCGGTGGACCGTCTTCTCGCCCGGGAGCGTCGATTTCCCCTTGGAGAGTTTCATGCTCGGGCGCATCTCGCCGCCGTGCTCGACGGCGACGAGTTTGTAGACCCCTTCCACCTTCGGGGCGTCGGTGCTCGTCACGAGGGCGGTCCCCGGGCCGAAGCCGTGGCCGATGCCGCCGGCCTCGATAAACTCCTTGATCGTGTACTCGTCCATCCCGGAGGAGATGAAGAGGTCCATGTCGCCGACGATCGGGTCGACTTCCTTCGAGAGGGCGGCCAGGTCGCCCGAGTCCAGTCGGACGCCCGAGATATCGACGCCCTTCTCGTCGGCCACCGCCCGGGCGATCTCGGCGCCTTGGACGGTGTCGTAGGTGTCGATGAGCAGGATGCTGTTCTCGCCGTACGCGTCGACGAACGCCTCGTAGGCCGCGCGTTCGGACTCGAAGCTCTGGATCCACGAGTGGGCCATCGTCCCGAAGATCGGGATGTCGAAGGTCTCGCCCGCGGCGACGTTGGACGTCCCGGCGAAGCCTCCAATAAAGCTCGACCGGGCGGCCTTCATGCCGGCGTCGGTCCCGTGGGCGCGCCGAGTGCCGAAATCGACGAGGGCCTGGTCGTCGCCATAGCGGTTCACCACGTCGCGCATTCGGGCAGCCTTGGTGGCGATCAGGCTCCCGAAGCTGATCTGGTTGATCGCGATCGTCTCCAGCAGCTGCGCCTCCATGATCGGGGCGGTCACCTCGAGGAGCGGCTCGTCGTGGAACACGGCGGTTCCCTCGGGGATCGCCCGCGCGTCGCCGGTGAACTCGAGGTCGCCAAGGTACTCGAGGAAGTCGTCATGAAACCCTTGGGTCCCGAGGTACTCCAGTGCCCGATCGCCGAAGCTGAGCGTCTCCATATAGTGAAGGACCTGCTCGAGGCCCGCCGCGATCATGTAGCCCCGGTTCGGAGGGAGGTCCCGGAAGAACAGGCTGAAGGTCGCCCGCGGGTTGTGGTCCTCTTCGAAGTACCCTTGCAGCATCGTCAACTCGTAGAGATCCGTGAAGAGCGGGAGGTTCTCGGGCGTAATGAACCCGAAATCGGTCCGCGCCATACCCGGAGGATTTTCCTACCGGCGAGTTAACCCTTCTCAATCGATAGCCGTTCTAACGGCGTGAGAATAGGCAGTCTGGTTTTT
>CAYOLR010000349.1:0-2166 GCA_964404815.1 uncultured Halobacteriales archaeon | reverse complement strand
GACTGGCACGGTACTGTTCGACGGCGTTCCGGATCCGGTTCGCCAGCAGGGCGTACTGCTCCGTCCCGGTCTCCTTCCGGAGGTAACCCGTTGCGCCCTTCGTTATCGCGTCGCCGGCGACCTCCTCGCTGCCCGCCCCGGTGAACAGGATAAACGGCAGGTCGGGCCACGTCTCGCGAACCGTTTCGAGGAAGTCGATGCCGTCCGTCCCGGGCATGTCGTAGTCGGACACGACGCAGTCGAAGTCGCCATCGGACAGGCGTTCGAGCCCCGCCGCCGCGCTCGACGCCGTTTCGACGGTGATGTCGTCGTCTTCGCGTTCGAGATATGACGCAGTCAAATCGGCGAAATCACGGTCGTCGTCCACGTGGAGTACCGAGACCTCGCCCGTAGACCCACCCATGTCCCTCCAGACAGTGACCAGTAGATTAAGTTTGATGGGCGTTCCGTCCGCGGCCGTTGCGGTGGCCAGACCGGGTTTTTTCGGCGCGGGAATAGTACCGCTCTCCTGTAACGAAGCATCTGTCACTCGTCTCTCGGGGGTTCCGTCGACCGCCGCCGTCCGCGGTCGACAAATCAACCACAACGGGTGGCGCGGTTCGTCCCTCTCGTCCGGCCCCCCGAGCCGCCGGTCGGCTAACGTTGTCGACACGGCTCGACCGGCCCCATCGGCCAGAACACCTCGGCACTCCCCGTTCTGGTTCCAGTCGCTCGTCTCGACGAAGCTCACCGATCCGGGACCCGAGTGGTCCGAAGCGTTCTCCATCCGACGTCGTTTCCCGATCGTGCCGTTCAGAAGGGGCCCGCCCTGTTCGAAGCCATGCCAATTGTTATCGCCTGACAAGTATCTTCCGGTCCAATGCGCCGTCCGGACCGTAGCGGCGAACGGTTAACCCGGTCTTGCCGGAACTGGGGATCGGTGATTGCCACCATGCCACGTTCAACAAGGCGTTCGGTGCTGCGGACCGCGGGGGCGGCCGGCCTCGCCGGCCTCCTCGCGTCGAGTCCCGCGGCCGCCAAGGCGGAGTCGATCGCGAGGCACAAACGCGCCAACCAGCAGTTCGCCGTCGAGACCACCCAGCGCCCGGGGAACAGCGTCCACTGGATCCTGCCGGGACAGCGACCGATCGACCCGGCTGTATTCGGCACTCCGCCCGATGGTCCGAGTTCCCCACAACGAAGCGACGACTACATCAAACACAAGATCTGGTACTTCAAGCAACACCGACCCGAGGTGGCCGGGTTGTTGGCGGGTGATGAGGACTACGATCCGTTGCCGTTGCCCGTGGGCATTCCCGAAGGGGCGAGGGGAACGAACGACGATGATACCCGATACACGCGAACGAGAATCCCCACGCCGTTCGGTGACGCCGCGCTAGCGTCCGAAGATATCGACCCGGACCAGTCCGAAGTGAACGATAACCTCGACGGTGAGCTCGACCTGACGTATATCGATAGACAGGGGTTCGTCGGCCAGGGCACCGGGGAAGACGAAATCGATCTCGATCTCTGGTTCACCGGTCCCAACGGGAACCGGTACGAGGTCGATATCCACGACGTCGAACGAGAGGACGGCGCCCATCTCCACGGGCGAGGGGTGATGACCGGCGTCTACATGCACGGTATCACAACCATTGGCACCCCGCTTCAGCCAACCCAATACGCCTTCGGAGCCCTCTGGGCCGAAGTCGACCTGCTGATCAATGGGGAGGTTACTTCCCCGAAGAACGAGGACCGGGAATTCCACGTGATGACGACCCAGCCCGTCCGGACCGAGGAGTATACGCTAGCCTTCGACGAGGACCTCCCACTCGGCGAAGACGGCAATCCAAACCCATTCCTGGACAGCACCGCGCAGACGCACGTCTTTCTCCCACCGATCAAAGACACCGAGGACGGTCCCAGACGGGTCGGGTTAGACCTTCCGGACGGTGTACCCCAACCGTTCATCCACTTTATGTTCGACGAGGGCACGGTCTCCATCGACCGGGCTGCCCATCCCCCGGACCCCCCGTCCCGTCCCGACCGGTAAGCGTGCGGCGGTTCGCCGCCGGACGCAGCTCTTCGGTCCGGGTATCGGCCCGCCCGAACATGGGGCCAGGCTCCCCCGCTCTTTCCCCCTGACCCACGAGACCCTCTAGCTCCGGGTAGGGTACAGTGACCTCC
>CAYOLR010000348.1:0-2171 GCA_964404815.1 uncultured Halobacteriales archaeon | reverse complement strand
ATGCGCCGGCCGGGAATTGAACCCGGGCTGTAAGCTTGGGAAGCTTAAGTCCTACCACTGGACCACCGGCGCCCGGGAAATACTATCGCCGCCCGGTACTTCAACCGCTCGGTGGGCCGTGGGGAAACCGACTGGCTATTTGGACCCCACGCCTCAACAGGGACGCATGCCTGAAGGGAAACGGATCGATCTCGGCCTTACCGACCGCGAGTGCGAGATCCGCCGTGAGCATATCAGCGAATTCATTAATGACACTGTTGAGACGGCCGGCGCCGACGGAGCGGTGATCGGGCTGTCGGGTGGTATCGACAGCACGACGACCGCTTACCTCGCCGTCGAAGCGTTGGGCGCGTCGCAGGTGCGGGGACTTCTCATGCCGTCAACGGTGAGTGAGGAAGCGGACGTAAGCGACGCCGAGCGGGTGGCGATGGCCCTCGAAATCCCTTACGATATCATCGAAATCGGTCCTATTGTCGAGGCATTTCAGGACGGCTATCCCGAAGGGGCCGACGACCGTCTCGCCGTGGGGAACGTCCGGGTGCGGACGCGGATGGTCCTCAATTACTTCGTGGCCAATCACGACCAACGGCTCGTTCTCGGCACTGGGAACCGGACAGAAGCGCTCGTGGGGTATTTCACGAAATGGGGCGACGGTGCGGTGGATTGTCACCCGATCGGAAATCTATACAAACAACAGGTCAGACAATTGGCCCGACATATGGGCGTTGCCGAGGAACTCGTGACGAAAACACCGTCGGCGGGCATGTGGGCTGGCCAGACCGACGAGGAAGAACTCGGGATTGATTATGATACGCTCGATACCGTCCTCGCACTCGCGGTCGATGGCCCCTTTCCCCCATCGGCCACCGCCAACCAGATCGATGGGGTTGACGAGGCCGAGGTGAAGCGCATCCTGACGATGGTGGAGCAGTCTGAGCATAAACGGGAACTACCGCCGTCGCCGAAACTGCCCTAATCGGTCGATGGCGGATCAGCGTTACTGACCTAGGTCGGAGGCGAGACAGCGGGTTCGATGCCACGAGGGATCTCCGGTAACGTCGCGGTTGTCGTCTCGGCGACCATGAGGCGCGTCGGTGAGCCGGATCAACCTGTCCGTGCGAACGACCACCCTTGACGATCTGGCGTGGGCCGATCTATTCATGGGTAACCGTCCCCCCCTCAGCCCCCGAATCAACGGTGGCTGGTGTGATCGGTGATGCCGGAAACTTGATCGGGTCATCCCCGCCGAGAGCGATGCGAGGGGCAAGGTACGGCGGTGTTATCTGGGCCAGTGATTGGTAATCACCACCCTGAACACTCGTGACCTTTCGGGCGGTTTCCAAAGGTCTTTGCCGTTCCCACCGCTCGGTTGAGACGATGGACGATGCCGTTCGGGCACGCGCCGCCGCGCGTAATGCGGTCGCCGACGTTGCCCCCGTGTCCCTCCGTGACCGGCTGGATGCTCGGTTGAAGAACGCGACGATGACCCCCGGCGTGTTAACCCGTCTCACCGCCAAGGCGACCGGCCACGAATCCGTTCCAGCGCGTATCGATCGGCAGGCGGCTGGCGTGCAGCTTATTTACGACGGCCTGTCCCTCACCCGGTCGCTCGCCCGGGATCCACCGTGGACCGACGAGCGGGATCACCTCGAAGACGATCTGGACGTCCTCGTCGCCGATGTACTCGTCTCACGGGGATTCTCGCTACTTGCGCAGACGGGCGCCGCACCGAAAGCCGTCGAGACGGTGCGGAACTTCGGTCGAGATGAGACGGATCGCTCCCTCGGGCGCTCCGACCCGGCACTCGACGATCACACCTTGGAGGCGGACGTGTTCGAACTGGCGGTTATCGCCGGGGTTACGGCTACCGGCGGCGAACCGCCGACGGGGACGCGTTCGTTCGCGGTCGCCCTCGTCGAAACCTTTGACGACGTGCTTCCGCCCGCTCCCGAGGTGTTCGATAAGGAAACGGTCGACACCCTGACTGATCTCGTCAGGGGGCGGTCACCGACGACAACGTCCCCAGAACGACTATGGGCCGGATCGTCGGTCACGGATCCCTGAGTCTATCGAAACGGCTTAATGCGAATACGGGGTAACTCGAAGTAGCGTGCCTAGGTAGCTTAGCGGTAAAGCGCGTCCTTGGTAAGGACGAGAGCCCGGGTTCAAAT
>CAYOLR010000347.1:0-2174 GCA_964404815.1 uncultured Halobacteriales archaeon | reverse complement strand
CCAGCCTTCATGCCACCCGAGCCCAGAGACCCGGATGGATGCGGCCCGAGGGACCCGCCAACCCGGAACCAGTTCTCGAGGCCCTGGAGCTGAGCGCCCGGCCGGGCGACGGGGCGCTCTCACGGGTCGACGCCGTCAAGGACGAACGGATCCGCCGCTGGGACGTCGTGACGCCTTCCGCAACGCTCATCGGCCACGTTCAGGACCCCCGGCACGACGTGGGCGAAAACATCAGAAGACTCCACGACGAGCAACACCCGGCCATGCAGGGCCACAGCGGCCGGATGCACCGGCTCGACAAGGCCAGGATCACGCACGCCTTCTGTAACGAACTGGCCCTCACCCCCTGGGAGCGCGACCGAGCGCTCGGCATCATGACCGACCTCGACCTCACCGCGTTCGGGAGCCAACGGGCCATCCCGAAGATCGCGCTCGTCGTCATCCGATATGTCGTCGACGAGGAACGCAAACGTCGGCTCGGCCTCCACGATACCGACTGGGTCCAACAGCAACCGCCGGAGAAACTCGAGAATCTCTACGACCGGTTCGACTCGATGACGGACGACGGCCGGTACCGTGAACTGCTCAACGAGTTCGACCTGGATACGACGAACGTCAACCGACTCACCCGGACGCTGCGTGCCCAACTCGACGAACAGGGGTTGACCGGTGCCGTCCTCGGCCGGTCGCCCCATCGGGATCCGAGCCTCCCCGCCATCAGGGAACGGCCGCCGGAAGCCGTTGGGAACGCGGCCGATTCCGACTGATCAGCCCCGGTTGAACCCGGCCGCCAGCCGCCGCAGGATCGGCCGTGGCGACACCCGTGCCACACGCCAGAGCAGCTTGTACTCGAGCCCGGGGATCGCGACGGGCTTCCCGGCCATCAGCCCGTCGTAGCCGGTCCGCGCGACCGTTTCGGCGTCGAACCATCGAGGGAAGCCGCCCGGCGAGCCGATGGGCGTCCGGGTGTTGTCGGCCCGCTCTTGGAACTCGGTGTCGACCGGGCCGGGGCAGAGCGCGGTCACGGCGACACCGTCAGCACCGAACTCCTCGTGAATGGCCTCCGAAAACGAGAGCAGGTAGCTCTTCGTCGCGTAGTACACGGCCATGTAGGGACCCGGTTGAAAGGCCGCGCTCGACGCCACGTTCATGATGCCACCCGCACCACGGTCGCGCATGGCCGGTCCGAAACGCTTCGTCAAGTGAGTCGGCGTCACGACGTTGAGTTCGAGCTGATCGAGCTCGGTTTCGAGGTCGGTATCGAGGAAGTGGCCCTGCGTCCCGATGCCGACGTTGTTGACGAGGTAATCGATCCGGCGGTCGTCGACCGATTCGACTAACGCGGCCCGCCCGGCGTGGGTCGAGAGATCCTGGACGACGAAGGATGCATTGACGTCGAACCGGTCTTCGATCGCGTCGACGGCCTCGCGGAGCCGCTCCTCGCGACGTGCCACGAGGATGACGTCGTGGTCATGGCTCGCGAACACGTCGGCCAGTGCCCGCCCGATACCCGCCGACGCGCCGGTCACCAGGGCTGTCCCGTCGCGCATGTCGTCCCACCTCCGGACCGGTCCGGCTTAGTCCCTCGGTCCACCGGGCCGGTTGCCGTGTTCACCGAGCGGCCGCGACCGGTGGAATCATCGGATCGGTCGAATTCCGGGGGCAGTCGCGATGCAGCCGGCGAAAACCGGAGAATCGTGCCGATTACTTCCGCCGAGGTTCCCGACCCGAACCGCTGGACGGCGGCGGTGTTCGCCCCCTTCACTTCCAGTCCACTCGCTTAAGATATTTTCTTATGGCATACCGAGGAAGCAGTGTTCAGTTGTGGCCCAAGCGGAAAACCAGGAACTCGTCGACCGCCTCGATCAGTTCTACCGGAACTATTACGCCGAGGCGATCGGCCAGCTCGCCCAGCGGTACCCCTCCGAACAGCGCTCCCTCCACGTTGACTGGAACGACCTCTACCAGTTCGACCCGGATATCGCGGACGACTACCTCGCCCAGCCTGAGCAGCTCCAACGCTACGCCGAGGAGGCGCTCCGGGTCTACGACCTCCCAGTGGACGTTTCGCTCGGGCAGGCACATGTCCGCGTCCGGAACCTCCCCGAGGTCACCGAGATCCGGGAGATCCGTTCGCGGGATGTCAACTCGCTCGTCGCCGTCCAGGGGATCGT
>CAYOLR010000346.1:945-2198 GCA_964404815.1 uncultured Halobacteriales archaeon | reverse complement strand
CTTCTGGTCGCGGTCAACAATTATACCGACTCGCGTCATCAGGGCCATGTTCTCGTCGAAAAGGACGGCACGGAGTTAGTGCGCCAGTATGTGGAGGTTGCTGCCGCTGAGCCGAACGGATGGGCGGGAGTCGACACGAAGATCGGTGAGATGCCCCGAGGGGTACCTCTCGACGTGACAGCATCGTTTGGCGACGGCTTGGAAGCAACTGGCCAACATACCCTTGATTGCTCTGACCAGTACATCGGTGACGCCATTTACGTATATATCGAGCCGGAGAGGCCTGTTAACGTCCGATTGACCCTTGCTTGTTATGACGAGTTTCCATCGAACGAAGCGGGACCGGATGGAGTCAATCAATCTTAGTCAGGTGCTGCATTCGCGCGCTACATCTTGCACGCCCTCAAAATCATATCAATATAACCATAATTCCAAAAGTGGATTAGAAATTCGTCAATTTACGGTTGACAGAGCACTAGTCCCGAAGCGGGTCCCCACATTTTCGAATACGGATCTGGTTCCGACCTGAAATGACAACCCACAAAACCCAGCCTCACGAACCCCCTCCCATGAGGCGAGCCAGACCGGTCGAGAGGCCCACCGTGACCGGCGCGTCACGGCAGCCCCGCGACCGCGGCTCGGCGTCCCGTCGGCCACGGCGGGTGACACTGACGACGACCGCGGATTCTGGTCTTTTCGCCGACTGTTCCTGCGCGCGGTCCCCGGCCTGTCGTCGTTGTTGACGGTCTCACTGTCAGCCGAC
Source organism: uncultured Halobacteriales archaeon (assembly GCA_964404815.1). Classification (GTDB taxonomy): domain Archaea; phylum Halobacteriota; class Halobacteria; order Halobacteriales; family Hikarchaeaceae; genus CAYOLR01. Next base: position 1,435 of record CAYOLR010000346.1, on the reverse strand, counting down.
GCCAGTACCGGCTCCCGATCGACTTCCCACGACCCAGAGACATGACTCGACACACCCAACCGCGCGCATCGCTCCTCGACACCATCGGTACCACCCCGCTCGTCGACCTCGACGCCACCCCCGACGGGGTCGGCGTCTACGCCAAGCTGGAGACGTTCAACCCCGGCGGCAGCGTGAAGGACCGCATCGGCAAACACATCCTCGAAACGCTCCTCGACCGCGGCGACGTCCCGCCCGGCGGGACGATCGTCGAACCGACCGCCGGGAACACCGGCATCGGCATGGCGATCGCCGCCAACCAGCTCGGCCTCCGGACGGTGTTCGTCGTCCCCCGGGGGTTCAGCGAGGAGAAGGAACGCCTGATGGCTGCCCTCGGCGCCGAGATCGTTCACGTCCCCGGTGACGCGGGGATGGCCGGGGCCACCGACACGGCCTACGAGATCGCCGACCGTCGCGATGAGGACCGGATTCGCGAAGAACACGTCCGGGA
>CAYOLR010000346.1:0-935 GCA_964404815.1 uncultured Halobacteriales archaeon | reverse complement strand
TCGTCCCCCAGCAGTTCGCGACGCCGCTCAACGTCGAAGCGCACTACGAGACCACCGGCCGGGAAATCCTCGATGCCCTCGGCGATAACGTCGGCGCGATCGTCGCCGGCGTCGGGTCCGGCGGCACGCTCATGGGCGTCGCCCAGGCGGTCCGCGAGCGCCTCCCAGACGTCCACGTCATCGCCGTCGAACCCGAGGGCTCGCTGTTCGGCGACCTCCTGGACCGGCCGCGCGAGGAAGCGCCCTACAAGACCGAAGGGATCGGGACCCACGACCCCGACGTGGCCGAGCTGCTCGACCCCGACGCGCTGGACGACGTGATCCCGGTCAGCGACCGGGCGGCCCACGTCGAGGTCCAACGGCTCGCCGCCGAGGCGGGCCACCTCGTCGGCTCGAGTTCGGGAGCGGCGAGCGTCGCCGCACGCGAGGTCGCCGAGCGGATCGCCAGCGGCGGGCTCGACGTCCCCGCCCCGACCGTGGTGACGGTCTTCCCCGACGGAAGCGAACGATACCTCTCGAAGCACCTCTACGGCGACTTCGACGACTGGGAGGGGAAGGCATGACCGACGACCCAGGGGCGGAATCGTCGGGTGAGGGCGCGTTCGACACGCGGGCGATCCACGCCGGCCAACCGCCGGACCCACACACCGGGGCGGTCATGACACCCATCTACGCCACGTCGACGTTCGCCCAGGACGCCCCCGGCGAGCACCGCGGCTACGAGTACGCACGAACCGACAACCCGACGCGGGCGGCGCTGGAGGCGAACCTCGCCAGCCTCGAAGGCGGGGCACATGGCCGGGCGTTCGCCAGCGGCATGGCCGCGATCAACACCGTGCTGAATCTCCTGGCCGCCGGCGATCACGTGGTCGTCGGCGAGGACGTCTACGGCGGGACCCACCGGCTGTTCACTGGAGTCTAGGAGGACTACGGTC
>CAYOLR010000345.1:0-2210 GCA_964404815.1 uncultured Halobacteriales archaeon | reverse complement strand
TTAGCTATGAATCCTTCATCAACCAAATCATCCAGACTGGGATACAGCCTCCCGTGGTGGATGTCATTCTCATAGTACTCATCCAACGCATCAAGAATTGCGGTTCCCTTCGGGACACCACGCCCGGCGATTACGTTCAAACAGTCTCGTTGGAATGCTGTTAGATCTTCGACTGTGATGGATTCGCGACCTGTATCCATCACGATCGTACTATCAACGTAACAATACGTCCGCGTTACCTCCCTTACCTGTAGTGATCCATCGGGAAGCTAATATCGACTCGTATGAGCTCAACTTTCGAGCCGGCGACTACTGCTCTACTAGTAGAATATAGCCCGGAACACTAACTGCCGGCGTCATCGCCTGGCGTCGTGCCGCCTCGGCCGGATAACCCTCGTGCCGGGCCTGTCGCGTGCCGGGGTTCTCCAGGCGGTCATTGCGCCCTGATGGGCGGGCTCCGCTGGGGACTGCGGCACGCAAGCAACGCTACGGAACGATCGGGTTTAAACGCGAGGATGGTTGGGTTCAGGCCCCAGCCCCGGGATCGACGGCTTCACCGGCGTCGGTCAGCGCGTAGACCTCCTCTCGGTCCTCACAGACGCCACAAACCGGTTCAGCAAGCCCGAGCCGGGCCAACTCGAGCAGTCCCTCCAGTGCCCGATCCGCGGTAACGTAGGCCTCGTCGGCGATCTCGGAGGGACTCAGTGGTCCACGGTTGGCGAGCACGACTAGGGCGAGTTTCGCCCCACACGAGAGCCCCTCCGGGACCGCTTCCTCCATCGGGTGTCCGTACAAGATTGGGCGTCAAAACGCTTTGCGATCCGGCGGAATCTCTGGGGGATCGCCGAAAGGTAAGCCGTAAAGCGACACGGGGCGAGGCCGAAGGCATGTCGCGAACGATCGTCGTCCTTCGACGAGACATTCACGGTATGCCGATCGAGGGGTATGTCGACGCGATCCGCGAGCGGCTGCCGGACCACGAGGTCCGCCACGCACGAAGCCCGCGGGAGGAACGGGAGTTCGTCCAGGACGCGGAGGTCGTCACCGGCCTGTCACCGAAGGGATGGCTCGATCACGCCGATCGGCTCGAGCTCTTCCAATGTCTGTACGCGGGGACCGACCATCTCCCCCTGACCGAACTCGCCGAGCGGGGTGTCGCGGTCACGAGCGCGGCAGGCGTTCACGGCCCGAACATCGCCGAATGGGTGATCGGGATGATGCTGACGTTCGCCCGTCGACTCCACACCGGGTTCCGGCGGGCCGACCGCCGGGAATGGCGCCATTTTCAGGCGGGCGAATTCCAGGGGTCGACCGTCACTATCGTCGGTTTGGGGAACATCGGTACCGCGGTGGCCGAGCGGCTCGACGGGTTCGGCGTGGAGACGATCGGTGTGCGGTACACTCCCTCGAAGGGTGGGCCGACGGACGAGGTCGTCGGCTTCGACCCCGACGAATTCCACGATGCCCTCGCCAGGACGGACTACCTGGTGATCGCGTGTCCGCTCACGGAGACGACGGAGGGGTTGATCGACGCGGCGGCCTTCGAGACGCTTCCACCCTCGGCAGTCCTGCTGAATATCGCCCGGGGACCGATCGTCGAGACGGAAGCGCTGGTTCACGAGCTCCAGACCGGCGGCCTTGAGGGGGCGGCACTGGACGTGACGGACCCCGAACCGCTCCCCGAGGATCACGTCCTCTGGACCTTCGAAAACGTGCTCATCACGCCCCACAATTCCGGCCATACGCCGGCCTATTACGAACGGGTTGCCGACATCCTGGCCGAAAACGTCGACCGCATCGCCGAGGCGGGACTCGAGGCCGAGCTCCGCAATCAGGTCACCCCGTAACGAGTCGCGGCCGAGCGTGGCCGCGGCGGATCGCGGGGGAAAACGGAGTCGTGGGTCGGATAAACGACCGGTTTCAGTTCCCGACGGCCGTCGCCCGCTGGACGACGTCCGCACCGTACAGCTCCTCGAGGTCCTCGTGCTGGTCCGGCCGGTGTTCGTAGACGTCCTGGAACAGGCTGATCGGCGTCTGAGCCGCCTGGTAGGTCGCCTCGTCCCACATCCGGTCCTTGCTGATGTCGACTTCGACGCCATCGATGACCAGCGTCGTCGCCTGCGACATGGCGATGGCGCCCCGGCCGGCCTCCTTGGCGGCCTCGAACTCCTCCATCGAGTCGACGATGTCGTCCATGCTGGGCACGTACG
>CAYOLR010000344.1:0-2213 GCA_964404815.1 uncultured Halobacteriales archaeon | reverse complement strand
GTCGAGCCCGACGAGTTGGCGACGAGTATGGGGTTAATGAACTGGTTGCCGTCCCTCTGGGTGGTATTCCGATGTGTCACGGCAGCGGTGGTGTCGCCGGCAAGTATACCTTCGGCGCCCGGACCGCGACGGCCAACCTCTTGCTGGGCCTCGCCTACATCGGGCTCGGCCTCGTCGCCGTCGGGCTCTTGGTGGCGTTTCCCACCGCCATGCTCGGTGTCATACTCGTGCTAGTCGCCATCGAGCTCGGCCGGGCGAGCCTCAAAACGGACACGTATCCACTGGTGCTGTTCGTCGGTGCCCTCGGGTTCCTGACCAACCTCGGCCTCGCCCTCATCGGGGGGATCGCGGTAGACCGGCTCGTCACTCGATGGCAAAATCGAGCCGATCGGTAACCGTCGGCGGCCCCGTCAGTAACTCCCACCTCCACCGTCGTCGTCATCGCTCGACGTGGTCGGCGTATCGGTCGGTGTCGGCGAGGCCGTCGACGTCGGCGAAGCCGTCGGTGATGGCGTGGGCGAGGGTGATGGCGTGGGGGTCGGTGTCCGACTTCGGTAGACCGAGCCATCGGGTCGCAGGACGAACCAGACACCACCGATTCCTTGCCCCGCGGCGTCGCCGGTCTCCTCGTCGTTGACGAAGTAGTACAGCGGTCGGTCGTTCGCGGTGACCTGCCTGGTGCCGTCCGCGCGCTCGATCGTATCGAGGTCGGCCGTGATCGTCGCCGCGGGATACAGCGCGTCTTCACTCTCGACAGTGAGGGGCGGCCAGGCCTCGGCACAATCCCCCGTACAGGCGCTCTCGCCCGCCGAATCCGGTTCGAACATGTAGAGGGTCCGGCCGGCCGCATCCGTCAAGATTGATCCGAGCGTCCCGTGCTCGGCCATGCTAACCGTCGGCTTGAGCACCGAACCATCGGGCCGAAGGAGAAACCAGGCGTTGATCACGCCCATGCCGCGAGCATCTCCTGGGCCCTCGTCGTTGACGAAATAATACAGCGGCATCCCGCCGGCCGTGACCTGGCGACTTCCGTCGTCCCGTTCGACAGTGCCGAGGTCGGCCGAAACGTCGGGCCCGCCTTCGAACGACATCCCGGTGCCTACCGTGAGCGGTGGCCACGCCTCCGCGCAGTCGTCGTAACAGACGCTCTGCCCGTCGGAATCCCGTGCGAACATGTAGAGGGTCCGGCCGGCTCCGTCGGCAAGGATGTCACCATATACGTCGTGGGTAGTGACGGTCACCGGGGTCGCCGGCGTCGGTCTGGGCGACGGGCTTTCGGTCTGAGAAGGTGACATCGTGGTCTCTTGATCAGGTTCGGTCGGTGTCGATCCGGCCGGCCCGCCTGAGCAACCTGCGAGCGCCGCGCCGAGGCCCGTCCCAGCGAGGGCAGCCAACCGTCGGAACAGTTCACGTCGGGTGCGCGCCATGCCGGCCCGAGTGCTATCATCTATATTACCGTTTTCCGAATTCGGGCATGATTACCTCCGATTTACGACCCCACTTCGTCCAAACTCTCTGAGCGATCGGGAGGGGGGACACGACGACCGAAGAAACAGCCGGTGCTCGAATCGGCGTGGGCGATGCCCGGTTCCTACGCCAAGTGATCGGCGAACCAGTCGGCCGCGATGTCGGCAACCGCCTCGAGTTCTCCCGGGCCCTCGAACAGGTGGCCGGCCCCTTCGATCACCTCGAGCTCCTTTTCGCAGTCGAGCTTGGCGAACGCCTCGCGGTTGAGCTGGAGGACCTGCGTATCGGCCCCGCCGACGATGAACAACGTCGCCGCACGGACCTGTCCGAGCACCTCGGACGCCATGTCGACACGACCACCACGAGAGACTACGGCGTCGATGTCGTCAGGGTGTCGAGCCGCCCCCCGGAGGGCCGAGGCGGCACCCGTGCTCGAGCCGAAATAGCCGATGTGCAGGTTCCGGGTCGACTCGCGCTCCCACAGCCAGTCGGTCACGGCGACGAGTCGATCGGTGAGTAACGGAATGTCGAACCGGTTCTCCCGGTGACGGTCCTCCTCCTCGGTGAGGAGATCGAACAGGAGGGTGCCAATGCCCCGATCCTGGATGACCTCGGCGACGAAGTTGTTACGAGGGCTCTTTCGGCTCGATCCACTCCCGTGGGCGAATACCACTAGTCCCGGTGCGCCGGCCGGGACTTCGAGCCTGCCGTCAAGGACGACATCATCGACCGGAATAGAGACGAGT
>CAYOLR010000343.1:1932-2217 GCA_964404815.1 uncultured Halobacteriales archaeon | reverse complement strand
GAACACCATCGGCACGTCTGGGAGATCGGTCCCGGAGTACTCGTTCGCCATCATGGCGCTCGTCGGGTCGATGAGCTCGATCTTGGCGACGTCGACGCCGGATCGCACGGCGTCGAAGACGGCCGCGACGGCGTCGTCGAGGGGCCCGAACAGCGCCCGGCCACCGTGGATCTGTTCGGGTCGGCCTTCGAGCTGCAAGGTCGCCCGCGTCACCACCGCCAGCGTGCCCTCGCTGCCGATCAGCAGATCCCCGAGGTTGTAGCCGCTCGAGGTCTTGACCGCCTT
>CAYOLR010000343.1:0-1913 GCA_964404815.1 uncultured Halobacteriales archaeon | reverse complement strand
CCCAGTCGCCCACCTCGCCGTACTTGACGGTCTGCATGCCCGAGGCGTCGTTGGCGATCATCCCGCCGATGGTCGAGATGTCACCCGAGGAGGGGAGCGGCGGGAAGAACAGGCCGTGGTCGGCGATAGCCTCGTTGACCGCGGCACCGAAGACCCCCGGCTCGACGTCGACCTGGAAGTCGTCCGGCCGGACCTCGAGGACACGGTCCATCCGGGTGAGGTCGAGGCTGATCCCCGCGTGGACGGGCGTCGCGTTGGCTTCCAGGCCCGTGCCGGCCGCGAACGGGGTGACCGGCACCCGCCGCTCGTCCGCCGCGGCGAGCACCGCCGAGACGTCCGCGGTGGACTCGGGGTAGACGACAGCGTCCGGGCGGACCTGATCGGCCTCCGCAGTGCCGTAATCGCCCGCATGTGTGGCCCGGTCGGACTCGCCGAAGGACACCTCGCCGTCGAGGTCCAGGTCGGCGAGGAAGGAGCAATCGTGGGACATATCCGTAGTCAGAGTCCACCGGCGTAATAGCTTTACAGGGGCGTTCGACGAGTCCGCCGTTCGATCGCTCGGGCGTTACCGAATCCCGATACCGCGCTCGCGCCTTCCGAGAATGGACCCGAACACGAAGCGACGGGTCGATAGAGTTCTCGAGATGTAACGCGCCGAGCACTGATTAGCGCCATGGCCGACCATGGCGCACGGTTATCCATGACTCGCTGCTTGTGATGGATCGATGCCGTACCTCCAGATCGGGAACCCCGGCGGGACGAGCCTACTATCGTTCGGGGTTCTCGTCTTCATCATTGCCGCGGTCTTGACCTACTGGGTCTACAAGGACGCGACGGGACGGGGCAGGGACAACGCCCTGGTTTGGGCACTGGGCATCGGCATCCTCACGCTCTTGACCTTGCTTGGCGGGTTGATCGCCTTCGGCGTCTACCTTTACACCCGCAGTTAGCACGGGCCGGGGATCTGTTCAGCAGCGCGGTTCATCGCATCGAGCAGGAGCGGTATCAACGGAGTGGACCGATAGACACGCCGATGGCCCAACCCTCGGTGGCCGGGCTTACATGGCACCAGTAGGCGATCACAACAGCGCCGATGAAGCTCGAACTGCCGTCGAAGAGTTCGAGGAGTGCCGGTGCCCTCGACGACCAGCATCGAACCGATCAGTCAACGGTTCGAATCATGGGCAGTGAGTGGGGGGCCACCGCCCATGACAGATCGGACTTCCAGAAGGCTGTGGCGATGACACAATGTCCATGGGTGCTGGAAGTCCATCGGGATGGTTTGCCGGATTCGACAATAATGGTATGTGGTGGCACACCAAGGCCTTTATTACCAGGAGTCAGCTCTCGGCGTCCGATATGTTATCACGGGAGACACCGATTTCACCGGAGCCGTGCGTGGTTTCGATGCCATCTCTTCCGGGTGAAAATGGACCTTGAACCGGCTCGCGCTTCGAGGTCCTTCAGTAGCTCGAAGCGATCGGTGTCGTCTTCGAACCGATTCGTCCCAGTACGTTCGTGTTCATTCGCCGTCGAGGTCGGCAAAGCAGTCGTCGCATACCTCCAATCCGTCCTCGTCGGTCAGGTCCTGATCCGCCGACTCCACTTCCTCGATGATGTCTTTGGTCAGCAGATCGGGTGGGAGGAACCGTAGCTCATCGACCGCCTCGTTGCAGCGTGGACAGGTAACCCGCCCCTCACTCATCAGTCTCCTCGAATCCGGCGTCCGGGGCGTTTCGCTTCACGCTCTCGATGGTATCCCACACCGCGGACCGGTCTCTGAATCCTTCCCCGCTGCTAGCCAGAACGTTCCCGTTCCGGTGGCGGAGCCGCCAGCGGTACTCGCCGCCTTCGTCCTCGTAGATCTCGAAGGCCGCCTCGCCGACATCGATCAGATCGGCGTCGGGCATGAA
>CAYOLR010000342.1:0-2229 GCA_964404815.1 uncultured Halobacteriales archaeon | reverse complement strand
GATGCTCGATTCGATGGTCCATCAGCCACGCCCGACGCGTGCCGAGGCCTCCGACGTGGCCAACGCGGTCCTCGACGGGACGGACGCCGTCATGCTGTCGGGCGAAACCGCGATCGGCGATCACCCCGTCGCCGTCGTCGAGACCATGGACCGGATCATCAGGGAGATCGAGACCAGCGACGAGTACGCCGAGATGAGCGAGCAGCGGGTCCCACCGGCCGAAGCCTCCTCGACCGATGCGCTCGCCCGCTCCGCACGATACCTCGCGAGGGACGTCGGGGCGAGCGGGGTGGTCGTCGCGTCGGAATCCGGGTATACGGCGCTCAAGACCGCCAAGTTCCGGCCGCCGGGTCCCATCGTCGCCGCCACCCCGAGCGATCGTGTTCGCCGGCAGTTGGCGCTCTCATGGGGTGTTCACCCGCAGTTCGCCGACCTCGCGGATTCGGGGGTCGCGGGGGTCATCGAGACCGCCGTCCAGTCGGCGCTCGACTCCGGCCTGGTGGAGAGCGGCGATACCGTCGTCGTCCTGTCCGGGATGATGACGGAGCTCGATCAGTCGACCACCAACACGCTGAAGGTGCACGTCGCCGCCGAGCGGCTGGCGACTGGCCGTGGCGTGGTCGCCGGCCGGGCGGTCGGGCCGATTGCGCGGTCGTCGACCGGTGATCTGGCCCCGGTTCCCGAGGGATCGATCCTGGCGCTCTCGGCCGGCTTCGAAGGGGAGTTCTCCGGCCAAATGGGGAAGCTTGCCGGGATCGTCCACGAGGTTCCGGGGATGACCGGGTACGCAGCCATGGTCGCCCGTGAACTGGAAATCCCCATGGCGAGCGGGTTGGCGATCCCGGGGACGATCGAGGACGGGGAGACCGTGACCTTGGACGGCGAACGCGGGGTCGTCTACCGGGGCGACATCACCCAGCGCCCCGCGGTGTAGCCGTACCGCTTTTCCCCACCCGCCACCGACCAATCCGTGTGGACGACGATTTCGACCTGGAGGACGAGCCCACGCCGGACCCTCCGATCGAGCCGGGGGATCCCAAGCTCGAACACGTCGCGTTCGTCATCCTGGGCATCCTCAGTACGCTGGCCGTGATCGTGGATCTCGCGAACTTGCTCGGGTGAACGTTATCAGCGCGCAGTCCTAACCCCAGGTATGGTGTCGGCCTTCGGCGTCTCGCTCTCCCTCCTGTTGGTAGTGGCCGGGATCGGGTTGGCCATTGCCGAAGCCCTGGCCCCGGGGGCGCATTTCATCGTCCTCGGGGTGGCGTTGCTGCTCGCCGGGCTGCTCGGCCTCGCTGTCCCGGGACTCGGCGGCCCCCTGGCGCTCGCCGTCCTCGTCCTCGTGTTCGGCGCGATCGCGCTCTATGGCTACCGCGAACTGGATCTCTACGGCGGGAAGGGGACGGCTCGGACGACGGATTCTGACAGCCTTCGTGGCCAGACCGGGCGCGTGACCGAACGCGTCACCGAAACGGGTGGCCAGGTCAAACTCGACCGCGGCGGGTTCAATCCGTATTACTCGGCCCGGACGATCGACGGCGAGATCCGGGAAGGCGCCGAGGTGATCGTCGTGGACCCGGGCGGCGGGAACGTCCTCACCGTCGAATCCATCGACGGCGGACAGGACGACATCGATCGCGAACTCGCCAGGGAACGGGCCCGTCGGGATCGGGAAGCGGAGACCGAGGCCGAAGAATCCTGAGCCGGGCAAGGCTTAACCCTGCGCAATCGTCAGGATATCCTATGGTCATCCCGATCTCGATCGGGCTGGGGCTCGTGCCGCTGCAGCTCGGATCCATCCCGTTCACGATCGTCACCCTGCTGATCCTGGCGTTGGCCGTCGTGACGGTGTGGCAAATGGTGGAGATCGTCGACGCCTACGAGAAGGAGGCGCTCACCGTCTTCGGGGAGTACCGGGGGCTCCTCGAGCCGGGGATAAATTTCGTTCCACCGTTCGTTTCACGGACCTATCCATTCGATATGCGGACGCAGACGATCGACGTCCCCCGCCAGGAAGCCATTACGCGTGATAACTCCCCCGTGACGGCCGACGCGGTCGTGTACATCCGGGTGATGGACGCCCGAAAGGCCTTCCTCGAGGTCGAGGACTACAAGACGGCTGTGTCGAACCTCGCCCAGACCACCCTCCGGGCGGTCCTCGGTGACATGGAACTCGACGACACGCTGAACAAACGTCAGGAGATCAACGCCCGCATCCGGAAGGAGCTC
>CAYOLR010000341.1:0-2242 GCA_964404815.1 uncultured Halobacteriales archaeon | reverse complement strand
CCGAGACCACGATCGACGAGGCTTCGTCGATGAGGAGATTCGCGACGTAATCGTCGGGCGTTGCCGCCAGCTCCGACGGCTCGCGCTCGGTGACGGCATCATAGAGATTCGTCAGGATGACCCCCGCCATCACCTTCGCTGCGTCCGACCGGAGATTCCCGAGGTCGAAGATTACGACGACGTCCTCGTCGAGGACGTCCCGCAAATCGAAGCGGGGCTCGGTCGTGTTGAAGATCTGCTGGAGGAACGGGTCGGCGGTGATGTAGTCCATCCGGTTGCTCACCCCGCCCATGATGTTCGCGAATGTCTGGGGGTCGGCCGTCAGGTGCCGGTGGATCTTCGAGGTGACCTCCTCGTTGCTCGATTGGGGCGCCTCCTCGGGCGCCGCCTGCGGTGGGCCGGCGTCGTAGAGCTGGTCGACGACCTGCTCGAGCTGTGATTGCCCGAAGTAGTCCACCGACTCGCGATAGCGACCGTGGTCGAGGCCGTGCTCCTCGTCGTACATCAGCCGGATGAGGTACTTCAGCAAGTTCGGCGAGACGACGGCCTGCTCGTAGCGGTCCTCCCCCATCGTCATTTTTAGGATCTCCACATAGTGATCGACGCGGTCCTTGATGGCCTGCATTCGAGGGACGCCGTTGGCGAGAGCCGGCTCGATATTGAAGAACGCAAAGCCCGGGAGTTGTTCGGGGATGTCGAAGTGGATGACGTACTCCTCCAAGTCGTCGAAACCAAAGCGCCGGCCGTGGGCCCGCATGTAGTGCTCGGGTAGGCCGCCACCCTTGGTGTCGATCAGGAACACCGGGCCGGAGGTCTGCTCGTACAGCGAGAGCGCGTCGTTGATGAGCGCGATCGACTTGCCCGCGCCGGTCTTCGCGAACCGGCCCACGTGGAACGGGAGCAGGTCCGGCGGCAGTCGCAGGGGTTCGTCCTCGGGGTCGCGATTCTCGTCGAGCAGGTGGCCGAGTTCGAGTCCCGGCTGTCGCAGCTGTCTCGTGATGTCGTGGTCCGGTCGTGGGAGAGGGTTCCGGCTCTCCTGCTCGGCGCGCGCGCCGCGACTTCCCTCGATGGTGAGGTCCGAGGCCGAGGGGACAACGACGAGATTCGCTAATTCGTCCGCGTTCAAAACCAAGTCCGGGCGACTGTCCGACCGGTTCGTTAGATGGGGTATTCGGTCGCGTGTTCTCTTCGCGATCGACCGCGTCCGGAACCGCTCGAACTCATTCCTCGCACGGCGACCTGTTGGATTTGATAGCAGGCCCCGTTCACGCAATCTCTCGCCTTCGACCTCGTAGTAGGGCCCGTCGATGGTATCAAAGACCGCGCATAGGGCCTCAAGTCTGGCCTCCAGTTCGCCAAGATCGTCGTCGTCGGTCGGCAGGGCGAGAACCCGAGCATTGGCGGTGAAGGTCCGCTTGGGAGTGTTCTCGCGGAGGTGATCGAGTCGCGTTTCAGTCGTCTGGTCTCGCTCGTGGTCCCGCATCCTCGAATGGCGGTCGAGTTGGTGGCTCCACCGCGCACCACGTCGGCGATGTTCACCCCCGTCCCGCCTCCTTCCCCGGTGGGAACTCCGTCGAGTGCCCGGGGATTCGATCGCCAGGAATTTCTGGAGGAGTGTGTCTTGCCCGGCGAGAAGTGCCCCCGAACGTCGCCGCGCTTCACTCGACCAATCGGGTTTCCGCTGAAAAACTACCTGAAAGCCCATCGGATGAGCGGCTTTCGTCAGTTGGTCGATGAGCGGGGCCAGGGGCGCGCGCCCAGAGTGTAAGGTTTCCTCGTCCGTCTGGTCACTCCTGCGGGAGATATGCTCCGAGAAATTCGTCAGGGAGGTCATCCAGTCCTTCCGGCGTTCCACACTCCCCCGCCACCGCACACCGTATGGGATCACATCCTTGAGCGGGGGTCTCGCCTGGATCGTCCCCCCATCCGCGCCGACCGTCGCGCTCTGATCGACCACAGGATCAACAGCTGCTGGACGGAACGATCGCCCCTCTTCAACCCGTTCAGAGAATTCCTTCGGGCGATATTCGACGGGCTGGATGAGCTCCTCCAGTAAGTCGACCTCGACTCGGTCGATATCGAACGAGGCCGGATAGATCGACTGGAGACGCTGCTGGAGGACGTCGAGCCCGTCGTTAGCCCCATAGTAGAATTCGACCGAATCGCCCTCGCCCTTGCTCATCGCGACGAACTCGAAGGTCACTGGCTGTGCCTGCTGGAACGGAATCAATCGAGCCCGAAG
>CAYOLR010000340.1:0-2252 GCA_964404815.1 uncultured Halobacteriales archaeon | reverse complement strand
CGGGCGTGAGTACGAGGTCGTCGAGCGTCATCTCGATCTCCTCGGGCGCCTTCACGTCGACGAGATCGAGCATCTCCTCGTCGTCCTCGTCGAAGTATTCCGCGAGGAGGCCGTCGATCCACGCCCGGTCGGCCTGCACCGGCCGGTTGTTCTCCCGAGCGACCGCGTAGTCCACGTCGACGCCCTCGCGGTCCTCGAAGGCGTGGGCGAGCGTCGGGTTGGACCCGATAAGCTCGTCGTCCGCCCGCTCGAGGAACCAGTCCTCGGCCATCTCGGGCTGGGTGAGGGTGAGCTCGTTCGTGAACGTGTCCCGGTCGGTGAACATCAGGCCGGAGATCGCCTCCCACGGGTCGTCGATGCCCGTGGCGGTCGTCGCCGTCTCCTCGGTCACGGAGAGCGGCCGTTCGATCGTGCCGTCGGACCAGTAGACCTGCCGAATGCGTGGCGGGAGATCGTCGGGCTCCATATCGCGGTGCTCGGTATACCACCGAGCCGTGAGCATGAGTTCGATAACCGAAAGCGTCCCGTCAACCATTTTCCCAAATTCCTACCCGCCCAATGCCTATAAGGGCATTCCTTCCGTTGGCAGGGCTGATAATCAACCGACTGGTATTCACGGCCGGCCTCCCCCAACGGTCCCATCGCCCCGACTCAGCCACCACTCTCTGGACGGTCCCCGAGCTCAAGATCGACCGTCATCCGATCGCCGTCACGGAGGAGCGCGATTTCCACGGTATCGCCGGGGTTCGTGTGGAGGGCCAGGTAGCTCCCGAGATCCTCTGCGGTGACGAGTTCCGTCCCGTCGATGGCCAGCATGACGTCACCCCCGATCGGCACGCGGGTACCCTCGACGAACTCGGTCTCGCTCGGTTCCAAGACGCCGTCGGCCGGCCCGTCCTCCAGGACGTCGACCACGATGATCCCTCGGGGGCGCTCGAGGTCGTTCGCCTCGGCGATCCGCGGCGTGACGTCCGTCAGCCTGATGCCCATGAAAGAGTGCTCGTACTCGCCGGTCTCGATGAGCCGCGGGATCACCCGTTGAGTAAGGGCGGCGGAGATGCCGAACGCGATGTTCTCGCCGCCCCCGGAGTTGATCACCGCCACCACCTTTGCATCGAGCGACATCAACGGGCCGCCGCTGTTCCCAGGGTTGACGGCGGCGTCGGTCTGGATGGCGTCGGGGATGGTGAACCCGGTGGGCGCCGGGATCGACCGGTCGACACCGCTCACGATGCCCGCGGTAACGGAGCCGTCGAGGTTGAACGGGTTGCCGATCGCGACGACTTCCTGGCCGATCACCGGCTCCCGGGTGCTGAAGCGGAGCGGCGTCGCCGCGGTCGGCCGGTTCCGGACAGCGATGGCGGCGAGGTCGCTGTGGCGGTCGGTCCCGACGACGTCGCCGTCGCGCCACTGTCCTCCCGTAAAGCGCACGTCGACCGACGCGACGTTTCCGACTACGTGGGCGTTCGTGACGAGGTGACCGTCGTCGAAGACGAAGCCGGTCCCCTGGCCCCGGTCGGTGCCGACCATCACGACGGAGTCGATCGACTCCCGATAGACACGGGTATAGGGGCTCGTCGCGGTCGTTTCCCGCGATCCGGTCGATGTTGACGTGTCGGCCGGGGGAGCCGACGTGGCCGTTTCCGTCGGCGTCGCAACCGGGGCCGAACACCCGGCAATGACCGCACCGAGGCCGGCGCCGGCGAGTTCGAGGAACTGGCGGCGATCGAGTGGGTTTCCCGACATCGGATTGGACGCACTCAGGGCCCTGGTGACATAGGCGCGACGGCTTCCCCGCCGCCTCGTTCGCGTTGCGTCCCGTTCGCCGACCGTGGGTATATTTGCGCTCCGGTTCCGATGACAAGCTATGCCAGAGGACACGACACCGGTGATCGCCGCTGCGGTGCGGACGCCCCAGGGGAAGGAGGACGGGGTCTTCGCGGACGTCCGCGCCGAGGACCTCTCGATCCCGCTCATCAACCACATCCTCGATGAGCACGACCTCGGGGCCGACGCCATCGACGACCTGATGTGGGCGAGGGCACGCCCGCGACGACGATCAACCGCTGGTGTGCCTCCTCGATGCAGTCGATCATGAGTGCTTCCGATGCCATCCGCGCCGGCCAGCGACAGGCGATCATCGCCGGTGGCGTCGAAAGTATGTCGCGCGTTCCGATGGGCGGCGGCACCTCGGGGCTCCATCGGCGGCTCGGCGAACACTACAACGTCGGCGAGCTCCAGATGGGGATGAC
>CAYOLR010000339.1:0-2252 GCA_964404815.1 uncultured Halobacteriales archaeon | reverse complement strand
GAGGACGAGGACGCTGAAACCGACGACGTCGAGGAAGCCGATGAGGACGAGGATGCTGAAACCGACGACGTCGAAGAGGCCGACGAGGACGAGGATGCCGATGCGGCCGATGAAGAAGCCACTGACGAGGAGGGAGATGAAGCATGAGTGAAGCCGAGTTCCACGACATGCGGGAGCCCAAAATCGAGAAGGTCGTCGTCCACATGGGCGTCGGCCGGGGCGGCCGCGATCTGCAGAACGCCGAGGCGATCCTCGAGGCCATCACGGGCCAACACAGCGTTCGGACGCAGGCCCGGGAGACAACCCCCGAGTTCGGCATCCGCGAGGGCGAACCCATCGGCGCGAAGGTAACGCTCCGTGGGGACGATGCCCGCGACTTCCTCGAGACGGCGTTTCCGCTGACGGAGATCTCGCGACGGCAGTTCGACGACACCGGGAACGTCAGCTTCGGGATCAACGAGCATACCGACTTCCCGAGCCAGGAATACGACCCGGACATCGGGATCTACGGCTTGGACGTGACGGTGACGCTCGTCCGACCCGGTTACCGCGTGAGCAAGCGCGAACGCCGTTCGCGGAAGATCCCATCGAAACACCGGCTCACGACCGAGGACGCGATCGCGTACCTCGAGCGGGAGTTCGACATGGAGGTGCAGTGATGAGCGAAAGCGAACCCGAAGAAACGGGCGAGCACGCGGAGAAACGGACCGGGCAGGCCCATGCCTGCCGCCGGTGCAACCGCGAGCAAGGCCTCGTCGGCAAGTACGATATCTGGCTCTGTCGCCAGTGCTTCCGCGAGATCGCCCGCGACATGGGATTCAAGAAATACAGTTGACCATGACGGCGAACGATCCACTGAGCGACGCGCTGTCGGGGTTGGACAACGCCGAGAGCGTGGGCCACCTCCGACACACGGTAGCGCCCGCCTCGAACCTCATCGGGAACGTCCTCGAAGTGTTCTACGAACGCGGCTACATCGCCGGGTTCGAATACGTCGAGGACGGGAAAGCCGGGGTGTTCGAGGTCGAACTGAACGGCACCATCAACGAATGTGGTGCGGTCAAACCGCGGTATTCGGTCAAGGCCGACGAGTTCGAGGACTGGGAGAAACGGTACCTCCCGGCTCAAAACTACGGCTCGCTCGTCGTCTCGACCAGCCGCGGCGTGATGAGCCACGCCGATGCCCGGGAGGCGGGCGTGGGCGGGCAAGTAATCGCCTACGTGTACTGACAATGCCGCGAATCGAAATCGAACTACCGGACGACGTGACCGCCGACATGGACCATCTCGACCTCTCGGTCGAGGGTCCGGAAGGCAGCGTCACGAAGCGGCTGTGGTACCCCGACGTCTCCATCTCTGTCGACGGGAGCAGCGTCGTGATCGAGAGCGACACCGACGACCGGCGGACCGACGCCACCATGGGCACGTTCGAGAGCCATGTCGAGAACATGATTCACGGCGTGACCGACGGGTGGGAATACGAGATGGAAGTGGTCTACGCCCACTTCCCGATGCAGGTACGCGTCGAGGGCGACGAGGTGGTCATCGAGAACTTCCTCGGCGAGCGGTCGCCGCGGACGACCCCCGTCCACGGCGAGACCGACGTCCAGGTCGACGGCGAGCAGATCACGCTCCGCGGCCCCGACAAGGAGGCGGTGGGCCAGACCGCGGCCGACATCGAACAGCTCACACGCGTCACCGACAAGGACACCCGGGTGTTCCAGGACGGCGTGTATATCACGCAGAAACCCGGGAAACAGGAGGTGTGACCGATGGCAGACGATCCACAGGACATCGAGGACATCTCCGGCGTCGGCGCGGCCAAGGCCGACGCGCTCCGCGAGGCGGGCTACGAGACGGTCGACGACATCCGGCGGGCCTCCCAAGACGACCTCGCCGAGGCCACCGGGATCGGCAAGGCCCTCGCCGCCCGCATCAAGGCCGACGTCGGCGACATCGAAGTCGACGAGGAACCTGATGCGGCCGTCGAGGCCGAGGACGAACCCGAGGCCGACGCGGAACCAGAACCCGGTGAAGCCACCGAGGAAGCAGAGTCCGAGGAAGCCGAACCGGACGAACCCGAACCGGTTCGTGACGTCCCGGACTCGATCGAGGACATCTCCGGTGTCGGCGCCGCCAAGGCCGACGCGCTCCGCGAGGCCGGTTACGAGACGGTCGAATCGGTCCAGCGGGTCAGCCAGGCGGACTTGGCCGAGGTCGAGGGGATCGGCAAAGCGCTCGCCGCCCGCATC
>CAYOLR010000338.1:0-2259 GCA_964404815.1 uncultured Halobacteriales archaeon | reverse complement strand
ACAGATCACCTAGATGAATATCCGGATGTTTTTGTTAGGGGTTGTCGTCGATATAACTGATCTCAAAGACCGTGTCAAACAGCAACGGGTGCTTGATCACGTTTTACGGCACAACCTTCGCAATACTTTAAACGTAATACGTGGCCATGCTGAGACCATCCACGAGGGGGCGTCGGCCTCCCTTGTCTCCATTGCTGACGTAATCATCGAGACGGCCGGCGAGTTGGTAGCAGCCGCCGAAAAGGAGCGTGAAATCGTTAAGGTCCTCTCGAACGAAGACCAAGAAGAACCCTATCGAAGTAGTATCTTTGGTCGAACGAACCGCCGAAACGATGAGAGCCCAGTATCACCGATACCCGCATTGAAATCGACGGGGTGAATCAAGCATTCGTGTCGGTCATCTCGAATTTCGGGAGAGCCGTGTCGGAACCCCTTAAGATCGCGATCATTCACAACGACAACGCGGAACCCCGTATCCAACTGCAAATCGAAACGAGAAATGAAACAGTGGAGATGGCCATTGAAGACAACGGGTCCAGGATTTCTGGAAATGGAGTCAACGGTTGTGACCGGAGAAGCAACGATGGATTCGTTAAATCACGGGAGTGGGTTTGGCCTTTGGTTCTGCAAATGGATTGTTCGTGAATCGGGGGGATGGTCAACCACCTTCCATGAAAACGAGGACAGGGGTACCATCGTTACCTTTCATTTGCTGAGGATAGCCGAGGATACGTTGATAACGAGTTGAACGGTATTTGTTACTACTCCTTGGCGAATTCAAGCGACACTTGGGGAATATTCGGCCAGGCGGAGGGCTGCCCGAGCTGCGGCGAGCGTCCCGATCGGATCTAGATTGACGGACCTGACACGTGATCCACGTCGGGTGTGGGCCCATGGTCGACGCGAAGGAGTGGATCTCGTCGCGATCCCAACCAGTTTGGTCGAAGCCTCTCAAACCCAGCTCGAATCCGTCCTTGACCGCCCGTCTGGGCAAGACGATCGGGGGATGACGCTCAACCGAGGGGACGCCCGGACAGGAAGCTTTTCACGGTGCGCGTCGTCGCGAGGGACGTGCCCTCCAGACGCGCGGTGCTCGCAGCCGGCAGCCTCGCCGTCGCGATGGGACTAACCGGCTGTAGCTCCTCGAAATCGCCGCCCGAATCGTCGTTTGACCGCCCCACCACTGCGTGGCCGACCGCCGGTTACGATCCCGGTGGGACGGCGCATGTCCCCACCGGGCCGGCGGACGCGACCGCCGCGTGGACGATCGCCGAGGAAGCTGTCGACCCGCCGTTGTACGGTGCGCTGAGCACGCCCGTCGTCGAGAACCAGACCGGCTACGTCGCGGGGTTAACGACCCGCCTCTTCGAACCCGATGAGGAAGCGAGCGCGCTGGTCGCATTCGATGCGGAGAGCGGCGACGTCCGATGGAACCGCGGGTTCGACTCCGGGCTGAGCGGTGGCCCCGCCCTGGGGCCAGGGGAGACGGTCGTCGCCGGCGGCCGGGACGGCATCCTCCACGGCCTCGGGCCGGACGGCTCACGCCGGTGGACCCTCGACCTCGACAGCCACCTCGGCACGCCGACCGTCTACGGCGACCGGCTGTATGTCCCGAGCGGCGCGGGGCGGCTCCACGCCGTCGCCCCCGACGGAACGCGGCTGTGGACGGCTGATCGCCCGAGCCCGCTCCGGGGCCTGTTCGGCGGCGTCGATCCCGTGGCGACCGTGCTACCCGTGGCCGACGACCGCGGTGTCTACGCGCTGTTTGAACCGTTCGAGCGGAACGGGACGGCCGGCGTCCTGCTGGCGTACGCTCACGACGTCTCGCGCCGGTGGCGGGTGACGTTCCCCCGGCGCTACGATTCCCATCTCGGCGGCCTCGCCGTCGCCGACGACGCGCTATACGTGACCGTTAGCGGCACTGCCTATGCGCTCGCGCCGGCGGATGGCACCGAACGGTGGCGGTTCGTCACCGGCGCGGAGGCGGTCGGGCCGCCGAGCACTGACGACCAGCATGTGTACGTGCCCGCCAAGAACCTGTACGCGTTGGCCCCGAGCGACGGCACCGAGCGGTGGCGAGTGGTGAACGAAGCGCCCCCGGAGTCCGAGAACAAGAGTGACCAGAGGATCGGCGTCCCGTACCTTGCGAGACCGCCGGTCGACGGCGACCGGGTGTACCTCCGGGCCGGCGCGGTTGACGCCGTGGACGGCACCCGGCTATGGGGCGACGACGCCGACGACTGGTTGACGTCGGGCGAC
>CAYOLR010000337.1:0-2264 GCA_964404815.1 uncultured Halobacteriales archaeon | reverse complement strand
CGATGACCGGGAGGTTCACCCCCGAGATGACGTTCGCGACGTACTCGAAGATGAAGGCCCCGAAGACGGGCCCGATCAGCGAGCCCGTTCCCCCGAGGACCGTCATGATGACGAAGTCACCTGACTGGATCCAGTAGAAGGCCGTGTTCGGGTGGATGTAGGACTCGTGCATGACGAACAGCGATCCACCGACGCCGGCGAACGCGGCCGAGATGAGAAAGCCCATGATCTTGTAGCGCGAGACGTCGAGGCCGACGAAGGAGACCCGCTGCTGGTTCTCGCCGATCCCGTCGAGGATGAGCCCGTAGGGCGAGTTGAAGACCCGGTTCGCCGTCCAGATGGCGAAGATGGCGATTACCCCGACGAAGACGTACTTCCAGGTGTAGGCCTCGAGGTCGACCTCGAACACCAGCAAATTGAGCGTCTCCAGCACCGGTTCTCCCAGGTCGATCGTCCCCAGGAGTTCACCGGTTTCCACCTCGGAAAAGCCGTCGTCGCCGTTCGTGAGCCAGGCGCCCGGACCCTGGGCCCAGAAGAACAGCATTTGTCCGAAGGTCAGGGTAATCACAGCGAAGTAGACGCCGGTCCGTCGGATGGAAACGAATCCGATGGGCCAGGCGATCAACGTCGCAGCGATGGTTCCGGCGATCACCATCGCGATCGGATCCCCGATGAACGCGCTCACGATTCCGGCCGTGTAGGCCGCCGTGCCGAAGAACGCGGCGTGACCGAACGAGAGCAGGCCCGTGAATCCGAGCAGGATGTTGAAACCGACGACAACGATGCCGTAGATCAACACGAGCTCCGCGAGACCCTCGTAGCCACCGATGCTGACGTCGACGACGTCGGCGAGGATACCGAGCCCGTTGACGAGCAGCCAGGGGAACACGATGACGCCGAGCGTGAACCCGATGACCGGGAGGTAATCGGAGTCGCCCAGGCGGTCCAGGAGTTCACCGGCTCTATTTGTGGCACCGCTGCCGCTCATTCCCCCACCTCCTCGGTGCCGAAGAGGCCCTGTGGCCGGACCACGAGCATGAGGGCCACGAGGACGTACATGGCGATCATCGCCCACTGGGAGAAGGTCTGCTGGAACCCGGCGACGACGATGCCAAGGACGATTCCGCCCACGAGCGCCCCCTTGACCGACCCGGCGCCACCGACGACGAGCACGAGGAAGGCGGGGATCAGTGCCTGGTTCGTACCGATGCCCGGACTGACGGTCTGGAACGTCGCGCCGATCAACCCGGCCAGCGCGGCCAGTGCGGCACCCACCCCGAAGATGAGCGCGTAGGAGCGCCCGATCGGAATCCCGAGCAGCGTGACCATCTCCGAGTCGTGGGTCCCCGCCTTCACGATCAGCCCCCAGTCCGTTTTGGCGATGAGCAGGCCGGTGAGCCCGATGACGATACCGGCCAGGAGCACGATCACGAGCCGCCACCGGGGAAAGGACCCGACGATCGGCAGCGAGATCGCCCCGGACGTCGTGAGCCCGAGCAGGCTCTCCGGCTGCGTTGACTGGAACGTGTTGCCACCGATGACCTGCTTGACAATCTCCTCGATCACGAGCGCGAGCCCGAAGGTGACAAGCAGCTGGTCGGTATGGGGCCGTTTGTAGAACGGTTTCGCGACGAGTTTCTCCATCAAGACGCCCACCACGAAGCCGACGATTGGCACGACGATCAGCGCGACGAGGAACCCCGCGCCGAGGCCGATTTCCTGGTACCCCAGGTCGGCAAGGATGCCGGTGCGGAGGTTGATAACCCGCATGGTGAGCAGCCCCGCGTACGCGCCGATGAGGTACAGGGCGCCGTGGGCGAGGTTGAGGAAGTTCATCGTCCCCAGGATGATGGTCAGGCCGATCCCCAGGAGCGCGAAAACAGCGCCGAGCTGGATCCCGTTGAGGAGAATCGATACCGTCTGTTGAATTGCACTCATGTATATCGTGTTCGTGGTATTGCGTGTCGGCTGCGTCGTGGCAATGGGTTCATTTGTCAGTTCGCGTCAGTCGTGGGCCGGCCCCAAAAAGGGTCGGTACGCGCCGCGTTGCGATTCGTTACTCGTCTCCGTACTCGCCGAGTTCACACTCCGCGGCAAGCCCCGTATCACAGGCGTACCCGAGGTTGTCCCGACTCGTCGTGTCCACCACCTCGAGCAGGCGGTCCTCGGTCTGGTCGCCGCTGGGCAGCCCCCGAACGACAAGGACGTCACGCTGGGCCTGGTGGTCGCACGCACGCATCGTCTCGCTTCCCAGTCCGGCCTGG
>CAYOLR010000336.1:0-2292 GCA_964404815.1 uncultured Halobacteriales archaeon | reverse complement strand
CCATTTCGTCGCCGGGCTTCCCCACTGACGAAACGGTGGGGAAACCGGTCAAACCTCGAAACCGGGCCGCCGTCGCCTCGGCGGCGGCTTCGGCCCGCCCCACTGGCGCTGGTCGTAGAAGTCGCGTTTCTCCACCTCCCGGCGGCGGGGATCGTCACGATCTCCCCGAACCACCGGCCAGTAGTCGTCCATCATCAACACCCAGTCCCGCTCGTCTCCGTCACCGCCGCGCACGTCGAGGTCAACATCGGCGCTCGATCCGTACCGGCGAAGCCCTTTCGGGAGGTTCGCCAACGATCCCTTCCCGAGATAACTCGTCAGATACCTGGCAGCGTTGCGGGCGTTGACCCGCCGTATGTCCACGACCCGCCCGAGTCCCACCCGGTCGGCCAGGATACTCACCTCGTTTTGTGGCATATACCGATCCACGAGGAGGTGGAGGTGTGGCCGGCCATTCTCCCCGCCCTCCTCCCGAATCCAGACGTAACTGAGGTCGTCGTAGTAGTCGTTGAGTTCCGTTCTGAGGGCGTTGAAGCGGTCGGTGAGGTATTCGTGTTGGCCCTCCACCGTTTCCGGTGCTGTCGCCGGGTCGAGCGTGAGCGTCAGCAGGCGGCGCATCTCCGGCCGCTCCGCGACCAGCCGGTCTAACTCCTCGATGAGGCTCATCCGCATCCGGTGCGCGCAGCAGTAGCAGGCCCACGACCCGCACCGGAAGGGGACGATCTCCCCATGCGGGTCCTCGATCTCCATATTTTCATACACTTCCCGACAGTCGTAGCGGCCTTCATCGTCGTCCACATGGTCCGAGAGCCTGGATTGCCGAGTATCGCCCGAGCCAGCGTCTCTTGAGTTGTTCTTACCGTCGTCGAGTGAAGGGACCGCCCGACTCACCGCCACCACCCCCGCAGGTCGGGTCAGCTACCCACGAGCAGCGCGGAAGCCCACCCCTTTGGAAGGCTCGCCCCTGCCAGCAATCCTACGGTTTTTACCGAATTCCCGTGAATCGTCAGATACGATGGTATATTCGGAGGAGGAGTTGCTCGCCGAGCTGCGCCGGGTAGCCGAGGAGGTGGGACGGACACCCCGGACGCGGGACGTCCAACAACACGGCCAGTACAGCCATACTCTCTATTACGATCGGTTCGACTCCTGGGAGGCAGCCCTCGACGCGGCTGGCCTCGAGATAGACGACCATCGGTATTCGAAGGAGGAACTCATCGACGAACTGCAGCGACTCGCTGACGGAGACGAGCCACCGACGATGGCTGATCTCAACGAACACGGCGAGTACTCCCCCTCACCGTACGTCGATCGGTTTGGCTCCTGGAATGACGCGTTAGAAGCGGCTGGTTTCGAGCCGCGCCACTCGACGACGGCCATCTCGGAAAATGAACTTCTTGAGGACTTGCGACGGGCGGCCGAGGAATGCGAACCCCCGACCTCGAAAGCGATCCGCGAGCAACTCGACCACTCGAAATCGACCTACAGAAACAAATTCGGCTCGTGGACGGACGCGCTCGAGGAGGCAGGCGTCTCGCTCATCGGAGGCGGGCGGCGGCTATCGCAGGAGGAGCTCTTGGACGAGATACAGCGACTGACGGATGAACTCGGTCATCCGCCGACGCTCGACGACCTCCGCAAGCACGGCAAGTACTCACCGCCAACCTACTATCGACGATTCGAATCGTGGTCCGACGCATTGGCTGCAGCCGGCTGTTCCACGGGTGACGAGGAGGTGCGTATCGCTGACGAGACGCTCATTCAGGACCTCCATCGACTTGCAGACGACCTCGACCGACCGCCAACCCTCCAGGAGCTGCGCGAGTGCGGAGAATATGGCGCGACTACCTACATCAAGCGATTCGGCTCCTGGCGGGCAGCCCTCGAAACGGCCGGGTATGAACCCCGAGAACCCGAGTCAGAAATCCCCAAAGCGGACCTCATTGCGGAGCTCCGCGCCGTGGCCGAAGAACTGGACGAACAACCGAGCGCGGCCCAGATGAACGAGCACGGCGAATACTGGGTCTCCACGTACCGCCGGCGATTCGGCTCGTGGCAAGCGGCGCTGGAGGCGGCCGGCTTCGAGAATGTTCCTACTGCCGGCCCCATCCCGGACGAGGAGCTCATCGCGGAGCTCAGACGGCTCGCAGACGACTGTGATGGGGCGCCCACAATGGCGGAGATGGACGACGAGGGCGCGTTCAGTTCGAGTACGTACGTGCGCCGCTTCGGCTCGTGGACGGCCGCGCTTGAGGAGGCTGGAGTAGCGTAGTTCAGTTAAACGGGTTATCC
>CAYOLR010000335.1:0-2322 GCA_964404815.1 uncultured Halobacteriales archaeon | reverse complement strand
TCCTGGCCCTCCTCGAGGTCGGGCCCACCGACGTCCTCCATGTGGAAGAAGACGTCTTCGTCCGATTCTTCGGTCTCGATGAATCCGTAGCCCTTCCGATCGTGGAAGAATGCTACCGTACCAGTCGGCATGATCGCGCCTCTTCCTCTTCGGTTCCCGCGGAGGCACATATAATCTCCGGTGGGAGCCGTCGTGAGAGGCTTAAAATCGGGGCGGCCCCTATCGAACGCCGATGGGAAACGCGGCGCTGCGGGATATCGCGGTGATCGAGCCGATCGGGATCGAATCGCTCAATGGCAGTGTCGTGGCGGTCGATGCCCACAACTGGTTGTACAAGTACCTGACCACGACGGTCAAGTTCACCCGGGAATCGGCCTATACGACCGATGAAGGCGAGGAGGTGGCGAACCTCATCGGCATCGTTCAAGGGCTCCCGAAGTTCTTCGAGGCGAACATTACGCCCGTCTTCGTTTTCGATGGCGTACCGACGGATCTGAAAGCCGACGAGATAGAGGCTCGCCGCGAACAGCGAGAGGAGACCGAAGAGCTCCTCGAAGCGGCGCGGGAGCGGGGTGACCCGGTCGAGATCGCCCGCCTCGAGTCTCGGACGCAGGAGTTGACGGACGTGATTCACGAGACGACCCGGGAGCTCCTGGGCCTGTTGGACGTTCCGGTCGTCGAGGCGCCCGCCGAAGGCGAAGCCCAGGCGGCGTATATGGCACGACACGACGCGACGGTGGATTACGCCGGCAGCGACGATTACGACACGTTGCTGTTCGGCGCACCCTATACGCTCCGACAGCTCACGAGTTCCGGCGATCCGGAGGTCATGGACCTCGAAGCGACACTCGAGCACAACGATGTGCGGTGGGAGCAGCTCGTCGATGCGGGAATTCTCGCCGGTACTGATTTCAACGAGGGGATCGCCGGTATCGGGCCGAAAACCGCGATCAAGGCGGTGAAGGAGCATGGCGATCTGTGGGGGGTGTTCGAGGCGCGTGACGTTGACATCGATCACGCCGATCGGATCAGGGAGCTCTTCCTGCAACCGACGGTAACCGAGGAGTACTCCATCGACCGCGCTATCGAGCCTGACCTGTCCGGAGCAAGGGCCTACGTGACGGATACCTGGGGAATCCCGGAGGAGGAGGTCAGTCGTGGATTCGACCGGATCGAGTCATCGGTCGTCCAGACCGGCCTGGACCGGTTCGGTTAGGCGGGTTGTGACGGGTATGGTAACGGTTCACAAACATATCAATCATCCATAACTTTTTAGTGGCAGGGGTTCCCTGGGTCCGATGGGGTAGTTACCAATGATCCGCGTATTCGGTCCGACTCCCGCCACCCGTCCCCTCGCCCTTACTGGGAATTCTCAGCGGACCTGATCGCGGATCGCCGTTGGTTTTCCGGCGGATTGCAGTTCGTCGATCCACAGGGACCCCACGGGCGATTGTATAGATTTCCGAATATGTCAAACGAAAGCTACCACAATGTTGCACACCCTGGTCCACCGGCTGACGCACGTCGGCCACCGACGTTTGCCCTCCGCATCGACCCCCGAACGGGGTTATCAAACCCTGGTCGGCAAAGCGGCCCTCAGAGCACTGCTGCTGTGCAGCCTCGTGGCCACCGGATTGATCGCGGTCGGCCTGACAGTCTTGTACGCCTCCGCGGCCGTCCAGAACCTCGTGGGCGATCTGCTCATCTGGTTCCTCGGCGTTGCGGCGGCGGTGGCCCTCCCGTCGCTCACGGTTCGGGTCGCCCGAATCCTGTTCCGCTAAAGGACGACCTTTTCCCGATTCACGCCATCTACCGGCATATGGAACCCGACGAAGTGGCCCGCCTGATCGAATCGAACCTCCCCGATGCTCAGGCGTCCGTCCGTCCCTCGAGGGGGGCCGACGACGATGATCACCTGACCGCCACGGTCGTCTCCCCCGCGTTCGAGGACCTGTCCCTCGTCGAGCAACACCAGCTCGTCTACGACGCCCTGGGCGATCACATGACCCGGGATATCCACGCCCTCGAACTCTCGACGTATACCCCCGACCAGGCCCCGTCAACGGATTTGTAACCGGCGATTACGGTCGGGGAGGACGGTCGTCCCGTCTTCGGAGTGCGGACGAACACCGATGTTCTCAACGTGCATTCGGTGGGTTTTACGCGCCTTCACTCCTACCTATCAGGTATGACCGACGACTATCGGACGGAACGTGACAGCCTCGGAGAGACGCGGGTACCGGCTGACGCGTATTGGGGGGCACAGACCCAGCGCGCGGTCGAAAACTTCCCGATCAGCGGTGAAGCGTTCGGGCGGCGGTT
>CAYOLR010000334.1:0-2341 GCA_964404815.1 uncultured Halobacteriales archaeon | reverse complement strand
GCCGGGTTGACGAAGACGATCGTCCCGTCGTCGTCGAGGAAGGCGATCCCCTCCTTTGTTGTTTCAAGGGCCTGCAGCCCGCGGTCGACCTCCCGCTGTACCTGGTACTGCTCGGTGACGTTCTCGATCCGGTTGGCCAGGACCGCGAACTGGCTCGTCTCGTTCCCTTTCTGGAGGTAATCGGTTACCCCCGCGGAGATCGCCTCGCTCGCGATCTCCTCGCTCCCCTTGCCCGTAAAAAGGATGAACGGCAGTTCCGGGTACGACTCACGGACGGTCTCCAGAAAGCCCAGCCCGTCCATCCCCGGCATGTCGTAATCGCTGACAATACAGTCGACGCCATCGGCATCGAGGCGCTCGAGGGCGGCCGAGGCGCTGGTTTCGGTGATGACCCGGAAATCCTCGCTCTCACGGCCGAGAAAACTCTGAACCAGGTTACAGAAGTCGGCGTCGTCATCGACGTGGAGTACGGTGACCGTCCCGTCGACTGTCCGTTCGATCAGGACGTCATCGAGGGGGAGGTCGTCCAGTGCGGCCATTACTCCGTGTGGTGGCTTCGGTGGGATGAACGCTCTGCCAACATAGTTAGGGTCGCCGGTGGGCAGCGACCGGTCTCGGAACGTCAACCCCCTTGCCCTCCCCCGTTTCCCGGCATCGGTCGCACAACCCCCGATCTCCGGGGGGCCAGATCCGCCTCAGTTCTCGACCTGGCTCCAGATACCGCGGACGAGGCCGCCGATCCCTAGGAACACGAAGGCGACGCCCACCCACCAGCCGGTCGAGCCGACGCTCACCAATTTGACGGTCCACAGTCCAGCGAGGAGGGCAAGCCCCCCGGCGACGATCAGCCGGACGAACTCCTCGACCCGTTTCGCCCCGAACACCTGTCGTCGCAACCGCCGGCCGAGCCCAGGCATTCTGTTCGGGCGTCCGAATGGCTTCCCGACAGGTGACTCTAACGCCTCGTCGTCCCCGCCGTGACCAGCCAGGGTGAAACCGGTTTCCGCCTCAAGCCCGTAGTCGTCGATGAACCAGCCCACCTTCGTCTACGACGATGACTGTGGCGTGTGCACGTGGTGGGCGACCCGCCTCGCCGAGCACACCGACCTCCGGATCGTCGGCTTTACCGACCTCGATCCGACCCTCGAATCCCGACTCCCCGCCGACTACGAGCGCTGTTCGCATCTCGTCACCGACGATGAGACCTACTCGTGTGGCGAGGCGATCGAGGAGGCGCTGCTCCGGACCGGGCTCGGCTCGCTCGCCCGTCCACCGGTGACAGTGCTCCGACGCTTCGGCCCCTACCGGACCGTTCGGGAGCTGAGTTACCGGCTCGGGGCGGACAACCGCACCCTCTGGGCCATCGTCCTCCCGACCGATCGACCGGACGCTGACGATCCGAACGAATCGTAGCGAACCCTCCGCTCAGTCTCCGGGGATGCGCCTCCCCACGCCGCCCATCCGTCGGCCGTCCTGCGCCACGGGTCCGAGGTAGGTCCCCACCCGCTCACGGACCCACCACTCGCCCGTCTCGGCCCGTTCCTCGGGCGTCGTGAACCGGTAGCGGTACCGGAGCACCCTGACCTGTTCGGGCGGTTCCCCGTCGAACGGATTCGTCCGGAGCAACGACAGCGTCGACTCGTCGTTCGCGAGGAGCGCCTCGACCAGGTTGGTGACCCAGCGTTGGCGCGGCCCCGGCCGGTGCCGCATGGCGGCGAACCACAGCTGCCAGTCCAGCCGGAGGTGGTACGGCGCCCACTGCGGCGGCCGCTCGCCGGTCCTGACGGGCTGGCCCTTGAACACGTACTCGGTCCAGTCGGCGTCGGCCGGATCCGCGACGGTGGTCCCTTCGATGACGAGCTGATAGCGGTCCTTCGTGATCGAGCCGAAGGCTCCGTAGGCATTGACCAGGTGGAGCGGGTCGAACGACGCGTTCATCAGCTGGGTCGGCGAGAGCATGTTCGCGGCCGGCAGGATGCTCATCGCGACGACGATGACGGCCACGACGATGGCGAGCGCCGCCAGCCAGACCGGCGGCGCCGTGGCGGCCGGCACCGATATGGGCAGCACCCAGAGGACCACCCCATCCGAGAAGACCGCGATCGCCTGGACGATCGTGAGGGCGTTCAACCACGAGAAGTTCCCGGTGAGCAGCAGCCACGACTGAAAGCCGACCGTCGCCACGCCGCCGATGGCGGCGAACGGCTGCGGCGCGAAATACAGGAACGGGACGGCCAGCTCGACGACGTGGTTGACCACCACGGCCGCGCGGTGGACCGGCTTCGGCAGGTGGTGGGCGAACCAGCTCATCGGGTTGGGCATCGGCTGGGTCTCGTAGTGG
>CAYOLR010000333.1:0-2348 GCA_964404815.1 uncultured Halobacteriales archaeon | reverse complement strand
GGGGTCGCGTGGGAGGCCTCCTCGTCGACGCTGATGTTCACCGGGAACGCCGGGGCGCCCCCGAGCGCCTCGATGCGGGCCTCGGCGAACTCGGCGACCTCGAGCAGGCTCGCGCCGACCTCGACGCGCTCCCTCGCCTCGGCCATGACGTCAACCAGGATCTCGCCCGCCTCCCGGTGCTTCTCGTACCGCTCGGCGTCGAGGTCGACCTCGGTCATGGCTCGGGGTTCGCCGAAGCCGGCCAAAGGGGTTTCGGAGGCGCTGTGGACGCGTGACGGGCGGCGGTGACCGCTCGGATTGCAGGAGAGGCGGGACAGGCCCAGGCGGAGGGAAGCTGCAACTACCGGCCGCCTTCACTGTTCGAGCCAGACCCCGGTACTCGATCGGTGCTGATACGCTGTCTGCACCGTCTACGAGCCAGCGAGCCACCCCAGCTCACGGGTACTCAGAGGAGTTCGCAGCGTACCTAGTCCGACGTCCGGTGGTCTTCTGGAACGAGTGTTCGAACCGGCTGGGTGCGTACCGCCTTCAGGCTAGTTCCGTGACGATGACTTCGAGATCGGGATAGTCGTCACCGTTGCGGTACTCCCAAGCGCCTCGTAGGTCGAGGCCGTTCGCGAGCGCGGATATGAGAAGGGTCTGTAGCGCCGATTCGAACTCGGCTTCGGTCGTGATGTCCCCGCCGGGAGTATCTGGAGATTCGCTTGACATAGATCGGAAGCGAACAGTGGCCAGCAAAGGCAGCGACGGGCGGTTTCGGGTCGCCGATACGGGCGCCCGATCGAAGCCAGTAGGGGTTGTCCGTACCACCGAATGGACGCCCGTAGGGATAGGTGTACGCATTTGCATGGTACACCAAGGGGCGATCGGGGTCGACCCTCAGCCAGGCTTTTACCGACTGTGTGAACGATTCACAATGGCCGTGATCGTCGATCTGGCCCTGCCGTCTCAGCAGTTCGAACTGGGCCGCGTCCTGGGGATGGAGGGCGATTCCGGGGTGGTCCTGGAGACCATGGTGCCATTGGGCGAGCGCACGGTCCCGTTCTTCCGCGTCCACGGGGCGGACAACGGGTTCGAGGAATCCGTCCGAGGCCACGCAGCGGTGAGCGATATCGATGTCGTCAGTACCCACGACGGCGAAGTCCTGTACGCGCTGGATTGGGACCTCTCGGATGACACGTTCTTCGAGGGCCTGATCGAGACGGACGCGATCCTGTTGGACGCCCGTGGCGGCACCGAGTCCTGGTCGTTCGAGCTCCGGTTCCCCAGCCATGAAGCCCTCTCGACGTGTCAGGCCCACTGTACCGAGCAGGACATCCCGATCGACGTCCAACGGCTGTACAATCCGACCAAGCCCGGTGCTGGGCCCTGGTACGGATTGTCCGCCCCACAACGCTTTACCCTGGCCCAGGCGGTCGAGTCCGGGTATTACTCGATCCCACGGCAAACGTCAACCCAGGCACTGGCGGACGAGTTCGGTATCACGGATCAGACCGTGACCGAACGGCTCCGCCGGGCGATACGGAAACTCGTGAGCAGCACCCTCCTGACCGAACCCGAGGAGGAACCCCAGCGGCCGAAGCTCCAGTAGAACTGCCCCGGGCGACCTCGAGGGTCCGGGCCCGAACGCGCCTGAATCCGACCGCAACCGAGCCACTCTTGCCAGACTTCGCCCGCAGTGAGGTCGGCCGGATCGTCCACATTGGTGGCGGTGGCGAGTCGTCCACGACAACGGCCCTGACATCGCCAGCAGGGGCGCGATCTTCTCGTCGAAGTCGATGGCGGGGAAGGGTCCGGGAGCGTCACGCTCCACGCGCGAGGCGGGGCCATCATCCAACCGCAAGGCCCGAGGCCACGATCGTCGACCCGCGGCTGGTTGTCCGAATCACGAAGCACCGTCGGGGCGGCACCGAGTGGAGAGATGCATCCTCTCGGGCGAACGAGGGCAGCGATCGACCGCGATCGGCTCCCTCGATCCATGCGGGCGCTTCACCGCCTCAGCCTGGCCCGCTCGCCCTCGCCGTCTGCATCAGCTCGGTGTTGTAGGCGCTCCCGAGCCGGCCCTCCCGGTCGGCGAGGATGAGCCCCGCGTCGCCGCCGGTCTCGGCCTCGAAGCCCTCGACGGCCGCCTCGGCGGCCGGCTGCGGTGCCTCGCCGTTCTCCAGCCGCCGGACCGCCTCCCGGGACATGGTGACGCGGGCGATGTCCTCGCCCCACCCGGTCGCGCTCGCCCCGCCCGCGGCCGAGCCGTAGAACCCCGCCCCCATCTGGGGCGTGTCGCCCACCCGGCCGGGCAGCGCGAACCAGCGGCCCCCGGTCGAGGTCGCGGCCGCGAGCCGGCCGTCCTC
>CAYOLR010000332.1:0-2396 GCA_964404815.1 uncultured Halobacteriales archaeon | reverse complement strand
GAACTCCGCCTCGGAGTTGACCGGGAACCCCGCCTCGATGACGTGGGTCCCCATCGCGTCGAGCAGCGCGGCTATCTCGCGTTTGTCGTCGTACGAGAAGGAAACACGAGGTGCCTGTTCGCCGTCGCGCAGCGTGGTGTCGAAAATCCGTACTTCGTCGAATTCGGGTTCAACGGCTAGCGTGCCCTGGAAGAACTCGATTCCCCTGCGTTGTCGCAGAGGCGCCCTCGTCTGAAGACATTGTACCCTGAATGAGACCATTGGCCATATATAAAACCGTCGGATCGGATGCCGACCGCGAGGGCGATCGGCCCGACAGTGAGGTTTTTGGCGCCTCCACGCGGCCCTCCGGTATGGACGACTTCGACCTCGATCTCGGGGCCGCCGAACGCGAGATGGAGGGGGCCGAGGACCGCCGCGTCGTCCTGGGCGTCCTCGACGGGGGGACCCCACCGGAGGAGTGGCTGGCCGAGATCGATGCGGGTAACGTCCTCGTGCTCGCTGTCGAGGGCGACCTCAACGAACGGGCCGCCAGCTTCGCGGGCGACGTCAAGGACGCCGGTGGCACGCTCGTCCACTTCCGCGGGTTTCTCATCGTAGCCCCGCCCGACTTCCCCGTCGATTCGAACCGATTGGGTTAGCTCTTGACCGTGAGGTAGTGGCCGTCCTGATCCTTTACCCTGATTCCACCCGCCACATCTGTGACGTCCCTGGCCAGGTCCTCGACGGCCGAGACAACGGCTGCGGGATCGCCGGTAAACCCGAGATCCACATGCACACCCCCGCGGGCATCGGCGAGTCCGAGTTGGGGCTCCCACAACTCTACATCGACCGGCCCGAGATCGAGCCTGATGCGTCGGCGGTTCGTCCCCCGATCCACCACTGATGAAGCGAGGGGCGCATAGAATGCCTCTGCAGCGGCCAACGATTCCACCTCGAGGACCACCTCGAAGATCCCCGTGATCCCCGAACCGGCCTCGTCACGCTGCCCGAGTTCTACACAATGACCGTCCGGGTCGTAGAGATACAGCGACTTCGCGCTCCCGAACGAGTGTTCCACGAGGTCGTAAGTAGCTGAAAGCGATGACCACCAATCGTCGTACTTCGACCGGGGGATGGAGAAGGCGTAGTGCGTATGCACGCCTCCTCGGGGGACGGGTCCGGGAGGCCGAAGGAGCAGGTCGGTCTGACCGGCTGTAAGGGCGACCTCGCGATCGGATTCGGCAGAGACCGAGAGGCCCAAGTGGTCCCGATAGAAATCGAGGGCCTCCTCGCGGTATTTGACCTCAAGGGCGAGCCAATCGAGCGTCGAGAGCATGTGATGGTGATTCAGGTTCGTTCGATGGTTGGATGGTCGGTAACTTAAATCGGGTTCGCTTATACCGGTGCCAAATATAAAAACCGCCGAATTGGACGGAATCCTTTTATGTGAATATCTAATTTACACCAAGTGCGATAATGGAATCGGGAGAGGTCGTTGGGCAGGAATCGGAGACGCTCCTTTCCTTCGAGCCGCGCATCGACCCGACCGGGATCGAAATCATCGACCATATCGAACGCCGCCGGTGTAGCCTGTATACACCGACGTCGGTTTCGCCGAGTAATGCACCCGTCGACGCGTTTTACTTTCCGGTCGATCGGGGTGTCAGTGTCACGACCGATCGACTGACGCTTCCCCATACGGTCGCGGCCTGTCTCCGGAACCACGCGGGATTCATGGTCGACGAGCTCACCCAAGGCGAGTCGCGGACGTTCCCGTCTGATCTCTATAGTATCGAACTCTCCGCGCCGGTCAAGCTCTACATCGTGGTTGAAGCGGCCCCCTCGGTTTCGGTGACGACCGAGGAGGTCACGATCTCGTTCGAGCGGCCTGTCGAGGTGTCGATCGGTGCTCGATCGCACCACAAACACCCTGCAGCAACCATCGTGACCACCGACGATCCGAGGGATATGATGGAGGCGGTTTCGTACCTCGGATCGGCGCTCAAGACCACGAGCGTCGAGCGATCATATCCGACGCTTAGGGGCCATCCGCCGACCATCGAACTCGGAGAGTCGAACCGGATCCCCGGTATGCTCCGGAAACCGGAGACCGGCGTGACGCTTGAATTACCGCCGGATTACGAATCGATCTTCGTCGGGTCCTCGCTCGCTTACTACTTGGGGGCCGACATGCGACCGGCAGCCAATCCCCGACTCGTGACGGATACCGGGTTTGTCCATGAGTTGGATGACCCGGGACGGGGCTTCGAGGGCGAGGTCGAACGGGTCCTCAAACAGGTGTTCTTCCTCGACTGCGTGACCCGAACCGAGGGGTTCTATCCGGTCAATTTACACGAACGGAACCAGATCGAGGACAAGGTCAGCCTGGATTTTGAAGCTTTGTACGATCAGCC
>CAYOLR010000331.1:0-2408 GCA_964404815.1 uncultured Halobacteriales archaeon | reverse complement strand
AAGGAACGACAGTTGGGACTCGATTTAAAGAGGTTATACGGTTAAGCCACAGTCACTTGCGGTCACCGGTCCTCCGTTCAATTGCAATGGCACACCGAACCCTGACCCACGATCACGAAACCGTTCGCGAGTCGAAATTCTACCTCCCGGCCGCGGTCCCCAGTGTAGCCGTCACCAGTCGCCTCGAGGCTGTATGGGCGAGGCTGTTCAACCACCGCATCTAAACCCGCGGAAGCACCGCGACCGAGTGCGCTGGAGCGGGAGCCTCGGATCCTCGGCCTTTTGGGTGAGGTCTCCGGTCTGAGCGACACTCACGCGCAGTGAACGCCTGAACAGCCCGCCTCCAACACTCGAAATCCCTGTCTTACGAGCGTTCCCGGCCGGCCGTCGCAGTGACTCCAGGGAAACGCCATCCGGGATCGAGCGTCGTCGAGCGGCGCCCACACCCTCCATTGCAAGGGTTGATACCCGAATATCCCCTCCCTTCCCCACAATGGCTGATATCAAGGCGGTGGTCCGGGTCGAGCATCCTGACATCGTCCTTACGGAGACCGTCACGCACGACGGGAGTTCCACGGTCACGTCGGTGTCAGAGGCCGGCACCGACCCCACGTCCGGAAAGTTCTTCTATCACATCGCGTCGGCCGATTTTTCCCGGTTCGAAGCGGGGTTGCGGAACGATCCAACCGTCGGCGGGTTCGAACGGGTCATCGAAACCGGTGAGAACAAAGCGATCTATAGCTTCGAGTATACGGACGAAGCGAAGCTGCTCTCCCCGGTGGTTTCTGCCGCAAACGGCGTCATCCTCGACATGGAGAACGACGGGAGTGCGTGGATCCTGACCATCTGGATCCCCGAGCGGACGGATTTGGCCCAGCTTTGGGAGTATGCCGATCAGAACGACATTGCTATCGAGCTACTGCGAGTGAACGAATACGCCAGCATCGGGTCGACGGACGCTGGACTGACCGAGAGCCAGCGAGAGGCACTCCTCGCCGCCTTCGAAGCGGGCTATTTCGAAGAACCACGGAACGCGACCCTCAGTGAGGTCGCCGCAGAACTGGGTATCTCCCAACCTGCCGCCAGTGGTCTCCTTCGACGGGGAATCAAGCGACTCATCGTTTCGTCCATGATCGATGACAGCGACACCCCGGCCTGATCGAGTCGGCCACTGATTCGGCCCGGGGAAGGCCGCTTGTCGGACCCGTCCCGCCGTCGCTGCCACTGGAATCGTTTACTGGGAATCGCCCCGCGTCGTTCCTGTCGCGGTCGCCGGGCGACGTCCGAGATGGACTCAAAGTGCCTGTCAGCCTGCTCACCCCATATAAGGGGGTTAACCGAATAAGCCCCAGAGCAATGCGGTTACGGGTCGTTGATTTATCTGTATGTCACCGCAAACCGCTGCCGACGATCGAACCCGCACGACCGAGTCCAAATTCTACCTCCCCGCCCTGGTCCCCCCGCTCATTCGCCGCCAGTCGCTTCGAGCGCTTCTGGGGGCCGTTGGTCATCCACCGCGTCGACCCCCTGAAGCAGACCGATAATGTCGAGTAACCGATCCCACCCGAACCATCCTGGCGTCGATCAATCCGATCGTACCGTTCCCAGAAATCTTCGGCAAACGGGCGACGCGGACGTGGACCTCCTGATTTCCACCCGGGTTCGGAAGTCACCGTTTTGGCACCGCTCCGTCGAGGAGGGGTGTCGGCAGGCCACGGTCTACAACCATATGTACCACCCTCGGGCATACATCGACCCCGACGAGGGGGGGTTGGCGGCCGAATACGACCTGCTCGTCAACGACGTAACCCTGTGGAACGTCGCGGTGGAGCGCCAGATTCGTGTCATGGGGCCCGATGCCGAGTCGTTCGTCAACTACGTCATTACGCGGGACGCGACCGATATCGAGACGATGCGGGGCAAGTACGCCATCTGCTGCACGCAGGATGGCGGTATCCTCAATGATTTCGTGCTGCTCCGGCTCGACGACGACGAGTTCTGGTTTTCCATCGCCGATTCGGACCTGATGCAGTGGTTGCAAGGGGTCGCCGTCGGGACTGACTTCGCGGTCGACATCGACGAGATCGATGTCTCCCCGCTGCAGATTCAGGGGCCGAAAGCCACCGACGTGATGGCGTCCCTCATCGGCGACGCGGTCGAAGGCGTCCCGTATTATGGCTTGCTGGAAGCCACGATCGCCGGTGTCCCGGTGTTGGTGAGCCAGACGGGGTTCTCCGGCGAGGAAGGGTTCGAGATCTACGTCCGCGAGGCGACGAAGAACGCCGACGCGGTGTGGGATCCGGTCCTCGAAACCGTCAAAGCCCACGGCGGTGCCGCGACCGCGGTCTCCCATCGCCGACGGATCGCTGCCGGCATCCTGTCGTGGGGGCAGGACATGGACCACGAGG
>CAYOLR010000330.1:0-2410 GCA_964404815.1 uncultured Halobacteriales archaeon | reverse complement strand
CCGACGCCGCGGGGCCGACCGACTCGACGGCCGCCCCCGCCTCGTCAGTCGCTCCGGCGACGACCGGCCCGACGGCGCTCCCCGCCAGGAGGAGCGCCACCGCAAGGACGCCGACGGCTCGCAGCCACCCCGGACGGTCCATAGGGGAACCCTGTCCAACCACCGTTAAAAATCTCCATCATCCGTCGCAGTGACCAGTCCGTTACTTTCCTGAACCCCGGTCCTCGCCAGCCCGACGGAAACGAATCCCGACCCCCGACACGCCGGGCGGATCCGGACCTGTTTCGGGCAATAGCGGACGGTCCTGGTCGAGCGAATCACACGGCGTTTCAGGTTGCCCCAACCCCGTGGATGTTCCGGGGAGGATCCCGACGCGGCTGCGTTCACGGCAGGGGCCCGCCGTCCGGGTGGAACTCTTGTAGAACCGATCGTTGGCCAGGGGCGTCCGATAAGCCGCGAACCGGTATGGTAGCCACGCTAGAGGTCATACACGTACGCGGAACCCGCCGGTTCACGACTGGGACCCTTGTCCCTCCAGGCGCCAACCATACCGGTGGAACTGTCGTTCGACAGTGCTACTGAGACGCCGAACTGGTCGTTCGCCTTTCCGTCGTCAGGGGCAAGTTTGACGACCTCGTTCCAGAAACCGTTGGACTTCGAGAATACATATGCGGACCCCGCTTCGGGGCCGTTGGGGTCTTCGTCTTTGAGGGCTCCAACGAGGGCAGTATTACCGTCCTTTGAAACTGCTACCGATGCACCGAACCTGTCGTTGGTGTCCCCGTCAGCAGGGGCTAATGTGGTCTTTTCATTCCACGTCCTCTTCGTCAACGAGAACACATGTACTGACCCCGCTCGGCTCCCGTTCGGATCCTCGTTAGTGGGGGCTCCGACGATGGCAGTGGTCCCGTCGTCCGACAGGGCTAACGACCCGCCGAATCGATCCCGTTTGTCGCCGGTTTTTGGAGACAGTTTGCCCTGCTGTGTCCAGGAACCATCGGTACGAACGAACAGGTACGCAGCGCCGGCATTGGTCCCGTTAGTACTGTCGTCCATATGTGCGCCCACGAGAGCAGTGGTAGCGTCTTCCGACAACGCCACCGAGTGGCCGAACTCGGCACCCTCGGTCCCGGGACCTGGAACGAGTTTGGTCTGTTGCTTCCAGGTGTCTCCCCGCCTTGAAAACACGTATGCTGCGCCCGTTCGCGATCCGTTTTGTTTCTCGCTGTTCGACGCCCCAACCAGGATGATGGCACCGTCTTCCGACAACGCTACCGACTGGCCGAACGCCTCGTTCCGAGTTCCGTCCGTGGGAACGAGTTTGTCTTGCTGGATCCAGGTCCCATCGACCTTCGAAAAAACGTAAGCCGACCCCGCCGACCCGCCATTCGAGGTTTCGTCCGCGGCTGCCCCGACGATAATAGTGCTTTCGTCCCTCGACATTGCAATCGAGGCGCCGAATTTGTCATTGATTTTGCCATCGCTGGAAAAGAGATTACCCTGCTGGGTCCAGGTCCCACCGTTCTTCGAGAACACGTAAACCGAGCCCGATGCCCTCCCCCTGGAGTTTCTGGCTCCCTTTGCTCCCACCAAGACGGTGGAGCCGTCTGCTGAAAGCACTACCCGCTCACCGAACCAATCGTTCTCGTCCACGCTCTCCGGGTCCAATTTCGCCGATTGGATCGGAGAACTCGATTCCTGGGTGCGGGTGGGCGTCTGCGTTGCTGTGGCGGTCGGCGTAAGGGTGGCTGTTGGGGGGACAGTCGTGGTTTGCTCGTCGGAAGCCAGTGTGGTATCGGTGTTGGTGGGCGTGTCCTCTGTGGTCGAGTCGCCGGAATTACAGCCGGCGAGATTTCCGAGCGTGACGACCCCGAGCCCCATTAGAAACTGGCGTCGCCGAGATGGCATAATCATGTCGACATTCAGAATAGTGAAAAACATTTGGGCCGGACCCACGCGCCCGCCGGGCGTCCCTGAGGGATATGTCACCGTTCGTTTCCCTCTCTCGGGGGCGGCTTGTCGCCCGGAGGTCATCCACCCGATGTCGCAACGCCATTGGGGACTGTCTGCCGTATTTAACGGCTCCTTTCTACGAAACACTGAGGGGGTTCCTCTCCGGCCCGATGTGACGCTACTCCTGACCGGTTCGGGGTCCCCGGTGAACCGGTTGTGCGAACGATTGGATGATCGTACACCGGCGTTCGTTTTGGCCGTCGATCCGGCTGCTCGTGGCGATTTGTCGGGCGACCGTGGTCAGTGGTACCTTCTGTTGACGTCGGTTCTGTGACCGGAACAGAACAACCTCGACACAACCCGCACACAACCAGTAGCTTCAATGAGGCCGCTTTTCTCTAGCCGGCCGATGGAACCGACCCGACGGTGCTGGACGGTCGCCGGCCTCGGCCTGTTC
>CAYOLR010000329.1:0-2412 GCA_964404815.1 uncultured Halobacteriales archaeon | reverse complement strand
ACAACCCGCTCAAGCGTGCCTTCGGGTACGCGACGCTGAAGATCGAGACGGCCGGGTATTCACCCGGCCGTGACTCCTCCCGCAGCTCCCTGGTGGCTATTCCCATCGCGGACCGGGACCGGGTGCTGGCCGTCGCTGAGCGGATCCAGCCGGTCGGCGAGGTGGACTTTGACCGGCCGCCGACACGGGTCCGGCGACGCTACGTCGTCCGGTATCTCATCGGCCTGGTGGTCCTGGTTGGGGTGGCCGCTGGGGTGACGACCTACCTCGAGATCGACGCACCGTGGTATGCTCTCGCCGCGCTGGTGCTACTTATTCCACCGGCTGCTCAGCTCAAATGGCGACACCGCGGCGTCTGGAGCGGCCCCGATTACGTCCTGACCCGGAACGGGTTCTGGACGCGGACGACCAAGATCGTCCCGTACTACCGGATCCAAGCGGTCATCGACACCCGGACGATCTTTCAACGCCGGTGGAACCTCGCGACGGTCAGCATCGATACCGCCGGCTCGCTGTCCATCATCGGCCATGGGGCCGCAGCCGTCGACATCGACGCTGCCGACGCCGACGAGCTGCGCGCGCTGTTGAACGATCGACTCCAGGCCGAACTGTCGAGACGGCGGCGACTCGTCGAACCCGGACCATTGAGCGGGCTGGGTGAATCCCTGGGGTAGTAAACCAGTCGGGTATCGAACCCAGTCATAGGACCGTCGCCAATCGATCGATACGAGCAGACCACCTGAACCATGGACTCGTTTTACGTAACCGGCCCGCGTCGGACCCGTCATGACCCGAGCCGACTGGTACGATACCCGCTGGGGCCGGTGGTTCTACTGGGGCATTCTCGGTGCGACGATCGTCGGCGTGGCGGCGTCCGTCACGGTCACCGAAATGCGGATCCCCGTCGTTGTCTACCTGTTCGGCTTCCTCGGGGCGAGCGTCTACGCGTTCACTAGCTTCGCCAAACGGTTCGACGAAGATGGCCGCTACCGACTCAAGATCCTCAGCCGGACGGTTGCCGTCCTCCCTCTGGCTACCGGGGTTTATCTCCTGGCGTACGCCTTCCCGGGAGTCTCCGGTGAGTTGAACGCGCTCAACGTCTCGACGGGAACGACCACGACGACCACCGATCGGACGGTCGCCGGGCTGGTTTTCCTGGCCGGCATCTACGTGAGCGCGACCCTACGAGCCCTCGGCGGTCTCGCCGAACGGCTGCTCGGCCTGTCGCCTGGCGATGATCAGGAATCGGGGAACGAAACGGATAGACTTGCGGATACAGAAGAGGATCAGCGTGAATAACGGTTCGATCAGGCAAATCGGTCGGTAGCCACCGGGGGCGTATCGGGATCGGCACCAGCCCGCAACCCCTTCCCCGTTGGTAACGACACTGGTCTTTATCCATTCTGATCCCTAAGGTTGTGTAATGCCAACACGGCGCACGGAGGGGAAGACCCCACTCGAACGCCTCCTCCGGCGGTACGAGTCGACGGAGACGAAATGTCCATCGTGTGGATTCGTCGACGCCGAGGGGAACTGGTCGAGCCGAACCGACGGGAAGACGGTCGTCTATCACCACGTCTGTCCGAGCTGCGGGACCGCCCGGGACCATACGTTTCACCTCGACCGGTAGGACCGCCAGCGACAATCCTCCCGGCTCTTCCCAGCGGGTTGGCTTCGGATCCGACCGAGAATGCCACCGCTTTATATCGGCTGATGGGCAAACGGGGGCAACGTGGCAAGCTTCGTCCCGTGGCCCGCCGCCGCTTCGCTCGCCTCCGGGGCGATCTCGATCTACTTCATCAGATACCTCTGGCCCTACCGCTCGAAACCCGGTGCCCGGTTCTTTATCGCGACGATCGCCTGTGAGGCGCTCTGGGCGCTCGCCTACGGGGTGGCGTTGTTCGTCTTCGACCCCGTCCTTCGCCGAGCCTTCGAAATTCCGATCTGGATCGGGATCAACTTTATCGGCGTCTTCTTCCTCGCGTTCGCCCTCGAGTATACCGGTCGGGGACACGTGATCCGGTCGCCGTGGATGGGGGCGATCGCCGGCATCCAACTGCTCCACACGGCAATCGTCGTTACGAACCCCATCCACCATATTGCCTGGTCCGGATACCACCTCGATCCGATATACGGCGCGGCAACCGTCTCGTACGTTCACCAACCGTGGGTGTTCGTCAACTTCGCCGGCATCCTCCTCACCGTTGCCGCTGGGGCGTTCCTCCTGTTCGATACGTTCTTCAGCTACGGCCGGCTCTACCGGACTCAGGCCGTCGCCATCGCGCTGTCGCCCGTCCTGCCCGGGGTGGCGTTTCTGCTCTGGTTGGTCGAGGTCGGCCAGACACCGCCGTTGAACCTCACGCCGCTCACCTTCCCCGTCCATCTCGGGTTCGACATGTACGCCTTCTTCAG
>CAYOLR010000328.1:1546-2418 GCA_964404815.1 uncultured Halobacteriales archaeon | reverse complement strand
CTCGACCACCGATCGAGCTGCCAGAAGGTGAGGGCCCGCTCCGTGTCGGAGCCGTCCGCCGACTGGATCCGCTGACGCATCGCCAACCGGCCACGCCGGTCAGCGTGCCGTTTCACGACGTCGGTCGCGATGTTGAACGAGTCAGGGAGGTCGAAGCTCAGCTCCTCGCGAGCCTGTTCGTAACTGTCGAACGTGGCGAGGTTCGGGACCGGTTCGTCCGACCAATCGAGAGGCAGCGACCCGAACCCTCCGGACATGAGTTGCAGCGGGGATTTGACGGGGTGGCCTTTATCGTTAACCCCCGGCCGACAGGTGGGGCCGCCGCGGTCCGGGTCCAGGAGTCCTGGCCGGTCTCGGGGATGACGGCGGCTCAGGTCCCTGAAGCCTGAGCGTCGAGGTAGTCCTCGATCCGGTCCCGCCATTCCCCCGGGACGGGTTGAACTTCTTCGGCCGCCATATCGTAGACGACTTGCACGGTCTCGGCCGTCGCCGCCGTGGTCCCGTCCAAATCGATCGCGTACTGCAGGTCCAGGCTCGTCTCTCCGATGTCCACGACGCCGACCCGCACCGTGACGGTCTCTCGATCCGCTGTGATCGGTTGTCGGTAATCGATGCGCTGGGTAACGGTCACGGTATTCAGTTCGTCCACCCGGCCTTTCCCGAGCACCGTGGCGAAGTAGTCCTCGCGGGCCTCCTCGAAATAGGTCGCGTAGGCGGCGTTGTTGACGTGGCCCATCGGATCCAGATCTCGTAAGCGGACCGCGATCTCCGTTCGGTGCTCGAGCTCCCAGTCGCTCATGCATGCCTCCGTCGGCTGACTGGCGGTGGATCGATCGCCGTTGCCCCCGATCGGCCAGGGTCCGGCCATCGGC
>CAYOLR010000328.1:0-1536 GCA_964404815.1 uncultured Halobacteriales archaeon | reverse complement strand
AGCCGTTCCGTCCCGGTCCAACGGTGGACTGCGCCGGCATGTGCTCGGGCGTCGACGGCGGCGGCCATAACGGTGTGGGGCCCAGTCCCGACCCACTGGTGGATCGACGGGACCGACCCTGGGATGTAGAACCGGGCTCGTGTGGGCTCACGGGGCTGGGATCGAGCGAAACCACCATACCCTCCCCTCGTCCAGCTACGGCCGTGCAAACGTCCCACGCGGTCGTCGTCGGCGATGCCCGGGAACTGACCACCGTGGCCGATGATTCCGTCGAGCTGGTCGTGACATCGCCGCCGTACCCGATGATCGAGATGTAAGCCGCTCAGTAATACTATTCTACACCCAAAAGTCAATCCGACTACCTGCTGGTGGTTTCGAGGATTAGGAAAAGTCGGTCCCGAGCGTGGATTGGCCTTTTGCCTCAGGAAGTTCAAACTCGCCACTGCCCTCAAACTCCGAGTGAGTTAGAATGTACGTGTCATCGGCTCTTTCAACGTTATCTACCACGTAGAATAGGATGTTCTGCTCCTGCTTGGTCATGACCGGGAAATCATAGTGGGCGGTCGAGTACCCCAGTGGGTCTCCATCCTCTTCGCGTGACTCGGCGAACTCCTGGTGCCTGCTAATCCTCTCGTGGACTATCTTACGGGACATCATATCGACATCATCCACTCGCTCGCGGAACACGTTCGTGAACTCTTCCTGAAGTTCGTATCCGACCGAGTTTCGGCCAGCCACCATCGCGGCCAACGACGAGGTTCCAGTCCCCCAGAATGGGTCGAGAACTGTATCGCCGTAGACGGAATACATACTGATGAGTCGATATGGGATTTCCAACGGGTAGGCAGCGGACCTCTCACGCAGTTCGTTATTATTCAGGCTCTGAAGGGTGCCACGAATATCCATCCATACGTCGGAGAACCAATCGTTCCGCTCTTCCCAGAAGTAGGCAGCATTGTACCGCCGTCCTGACTTGGGCTCAAACGTCCTCTGCTTTTGACTATTTCGGAATATGAGGATATACTCGTGTTCCAGTGTCGCATAGGCATTTGGCGGGAGCATACCGGAACCCATGAACTTCGCGGCCGAGTTGACCGGTTTTCGCCACAGGATATCAGGTAGCGGCTCAAATCCCAACTCCTCAAACGCATCAATAATCCGAGCGTGATTCGGGTAGACCCGGAAACTCCCATCAACCTTTCTCGTGGCATCTCCGATGTTGATGCAGGCAATCCCGCCATCCACGAGAACCCGGGAAACTTCCTGCCATGTCTTATCCAGTTCCTCATGCATCAGTTGGAACGCTGCCTGCCCCTCGGCCTCGTCCATTCTATCTCCGATTTCGGGGTTGAGTTCACCGAACACACCATCCCAAATCTCAATCATCGGATAAGGTGGTGAGGTAACCACCATTTCAATGGAGTCGTCGCTGAGTCTGTCCATTTGGCGGGAATCACCGACGTAGACTCCGTGTTTGGTTTCCATTGGCTAAACCGATGTAAAATGCGTATTAGTGCTTACTGGTATAGTCCCCAA
>CAYOLR010000327.1:0-2467 GCA_964404815.1 uncultured Halobacteriales archaeon | reverse complement strand
CAACCTCGCGCGGGCGTTGTCCGTCAACCCGGATTTCATCGTCTGTGACGAGCCGACGAGCGCCCTTGACGCATCCATTCAGGCCCAAGTCCTCAATACGATGCGCGACCTCCAGGAGGAATTCGGACTGACCTACCTGTTCATCAGCCACGACCTCTCCGTCATCCGCCACATCTCCGACCGCGTGGCCGTGATGTACCTCGGGGAGATCGTCGAGGTCGCCGACAAGGAGGAGCTGTTCGAGAACCCACAGCACCCGTACACGGACGCGCTGCTGTCGGCGATTCCCGTTCCCGATCCGCGGGCGTCGGGGACCAGGACGGCACTCGAGGGCGACGTCCCGAGCCCGGTCGATCCACCGTCCGGCTGCCGGTTCCGGACCAGGTGTCCGGAGCTGATCGCCCCGAACCGGTTCGACCTCACGGACGACGAATGGGCCGAAGTCCGCGAGTTCCTCCGGGCGGTCGACCGACACACCTTCACGGCCACCGGCGAGGGCCAGCTCCGCGACGAGTTCTTCCCCGACGGCATCCCCGGCGGCGACGCCGGCGACGTCATCAACGAGGCGCTCTCGTTGATCCTTTCGGACGACTGGGAGGAGGCCCAATCGCTCGTCATCGAGCAGTTCGCCGAGGACAGCATCTGCGCCAAGGAGGAGCCTGCCTACGAGATCCCCACCAAGTACGGCGACAGCCGCCACTACGCGGCATGTCACCTCCACCGGCGTCAGTAGGAGTCACTCCGGTCGCGCGTTTCGGACGGTATCGCGTAGCGACCGACGGGTCCAGGCCGCCACCGGCGCGGCGATTGCCCCTTCCATCGCGAACAGCGGGAGCACGATAATGAGCATCGAAAAGGTGGTGAACAGCGCCCAGTCGACGGCGAAGCCGACGCCGATGAGCCGGTAGCGGTAGGCGCCGAGGCCAGCGACCGACAGCACGAACAGGCCACCGCCGAGCGCACCCGCCTTGGCGCCGCGGAGGAAACCGGTTTCCGATCCCTGGGTCGCCAGCCCGACGATCAGGCCGGCGAGGAGACCGATCGGTGCGATGGCCGGGCGGCCGAACTGCGTCCAGGCGGCGA
Organism: uncultured Halobacteriales archaeon; assembly: GCA_964404815.1. Classification (GTDB taxonomy): domain Archaea; phylum Halobacteriota; class Halobacteria; order Halobacteriales; family Hikarchaeaceae; genus CAYOLR01. The sequence goes on along the minus strand of CAYOLR010000327.1, from coordinate 1,384 downwards.
ACGCGATGGCCGCCGTGATGATACCGCCGATGAGGAGGGATCGATCCATTGGAGTTCACCGTATTTCGATGGTCGTGGTGTCCTCGGGCCGTGGGTCGCCACCGACTGCGATGAACGCTGATATCTCGTGATCGCCCCGTGTCGGCGGTTCCCACCGGTCGGGTGACCCCGTCCGTTTCAGCGACCCGTGCCACGTCCGAGTAACTAGCTTCCGCTCGCGACCGCGGAAGGTCATGCTCGCCGTTGTCTCGCTCAGGTAACGGCGTTCGTCGCTCGCCTCGATGTCGCCGTCCACCGCCCAGCTCCAGAGCCGCTGCTGTGGCGTCCGTATCGTCACCGGAACCGGCAGTCGGTTCCGGAACTCGACGGTGATGTCGACGGGGTCGCCCCGATCATAGCGCGTCCGGTCGGTCGAGACGCGGACGGCGATGGCGCGGCGGGCGAGCCATTGGGGGACGATTCGACCGAGGGCGGCGGTCAAGTGGTTGACCGTGTCGTCGAATCCGGTCCGATCCACCTCGGAATTCGCCATCCGTTGATCGGGTGAAGAGGCGATCGGCCTTCGATTTATCGGTGAACGGTCACCGATTCGAGGAGGACCGGTTCGAGCGGCGCGTCCTGGCCGTCCGTCTCGACGCTCCCGATCTCCCGGACGACGTCCATTCCCTCAGTGACCTCGCCGAAGACCGCGTGGCGATCATCCAGGTGCGGGGTGGCATCGAGCGTGATGAAGAACTGGCACCCGTTCGTGTTCGGACCGCGGTTGGCCATCGAGACCGTTCCGGCTGAATCGTGCCGCAAGTCCTCATGGAACTCGTCGTCGAAGGTATAGCCGGGACCGCCCTTTCCGGTCCCCGTCGGATCGCCTGTCTGAATCATGAACCCCTCGATCACTCGGTGAAACGGGACGTCGTCGTAGAGCGGTTCGCCTTCGACCGTCTCGTCGGTCTCCGGGTGCTCCCAGGTTGTCTCGCCGGTCGCCAAGCCCACGAAGTTGTCGACGGTCGCCGGTGCGCGTTCGTCGTAAAGCTCGATATCGATGTCGCCCGCTGTCGTGTGCAGCGTCGCGGATAAGTCGCCCATACCGACCCGAGGGCGAGGCGGCCTAAAACCCCGCCGGAACGCCGCCGAGAATCGTCGTGTGTCGGACGGGCTTACCGGTTGCCCGAAATGTAGAGCATCGGTCCGATCACGAGTAGAGCGATCCCGATGAAGGCGTAGTGAACCGAACCACCGCCGAGGGAGGGGACGATGATGAAGAGGACGCCGAACATGATGGCGTTGATGCCGGTGATCTTCCAGGACTTGCGGACGTACCCGACCGGCAGCGAGAGGATGAAGAGCAGCAGGACCGCCTGACCGAGTTCGTATTGAATGAGGAAGT
>CAYOLR010000326.1:0-2491 GCA_964404815.1 uncultured Halobacteriales archaeon | reverse complement strand
GGCTCGATCCGGTCATTCGGGTCCGGAACAACAGCGAGGGGGAGATCCAGCGCGCCCTGGACCTCGGCGCCAACGTCGAGATTCCCCAGATCGAAACGATGGCCGATGCGGAGGCCGCCGTCGAGGCGAGCCGGTTCGACCCGCTCGGGTCCCGCGGGCTGTCGCCGTACGTCCGGGCGGGCGACTACGACGGGGGCGACGACTACACGGCCCGGCAAAACGAGGACCGGGCCGTGATCGTCCACGTCGAAGGCGAACGGGCCGTCGAGAACGCCGAGGAGATCCTCCAGGTCGACGGGATCGACGTGGTGTTCCTCGGCCCCTATGACCTCTCCCAGTCCCTCGGAATCGCCGGGCAGGTCCGGGACGAACGCGTCGAAAGCCAGATGGAACGCGTCTGCGACCTCGCCGAGGACGCGAACGCGGTCGTCGGCACGTACGCGGACGACCCCGAGATGGCCAACCGCTGGATCGATGCTGGCGTCCAGTTCCTGGCGCTCAGCGTCGACGCCCCGATCATCCGGCGGCGGTTCGAAACACTCCGGGCCGAGCTCGACGCCTGAGCCCGGTTGCGCGAGTTCGCCCACGGGGAACCGGAAGACCGGACGGTCGTGACGGTCGAACCATGGTGAATACCAATTTTTAATACCTCGTTGCGTGCTTGTGTGAACACTAACGATCCATGGCATATAGGGCAGGCATTATCGGGACCGGCGGGATCGCCGGGATGGGCATCCTCGGGATGCATGACGAGGAGGACATCGGGAAGAAGAAGGTCCGGGCGAGCCATGCCGGCGGCTACCGCGCCACCGACGACATCGAACTGGTCGCCGTCGCCGACGTCGACGAGGACAAACTCGCGCGCTTCGGCGAGGCTTGGGAGATCCCGGCCGACCGCCAGTACGTCGGGCACGACGCCATGCTCGCGGCGGAGGATCTCGACGTCGTCTCCGTTTGTACGCCGTCGTTTCTGCACCATCGGCACACGGTCGACGCCGCCCGGTCGGCCGCGGACCCCGACGTCGTCTGGTGTGAGAAGCCGATCGCGGCCTCGGTGACCGATGCGGAAGAGATGATCGACGTCTGCGAGGAGACCGATACCGAACTCGTGATCAACCATTCCTTCCGCTTCACCGACAAACTCCAGCAGCTCGCGAGCCTCATCCACAACGAGGATATCCTCGGCGAGGTGCACTCGGTCTCTACCCAGTTCCGCATGGAACTGATGCGGAACTCGACGCACCTACTTGACACGCTGGTCTATCTGCTCGACGCCCGCGCCTCACGGGTGAGCGGGCACATCACGGGCGAGAACGAGGCGATGGACTCACTCGGGGCGGAGGCCGACGTCGACGACGCCGCCGGTGGCGGGTTCGCCCTGATGGACGACGGGACCTTCGCGACGATCGACTGTACGATCCCCCGGAACGATTCGTCGATGATGCTCCACTTCATCGGCTCCGAGGGCAAAGTCTACATGAACAACGATGACGGGGAGTGGCGCTACTGGCGGCTGGAGGACGGCGAGCATACCGAGCAAGCCCTCCCCGGGATCGAGGGCGCCTGGACCTGGGACGACGATTATCAGGACTCCTTCGCCAACGCGGCGACCCACGTGCAGGCCCTGCTGGACGGCGAGGCCGAGAACCAATCGACGGGCGAAGAAGCCCGTCGGTCCCTCGAGATCATCGTCGGATTTTACGTCTCCCATTACACGGGAAGCCAGGTCGACATCCCGCTCGAACGGCCGCTCCGGGATATCGAGATCAGTTCCTGGTAACCCACGCCCGCCCGCGTTTCGCCCCAACGTTCTTTGTCGCGGTGCGTGATCGGTGACCATGACCGCCGACGAGATCCCCACACCGGACCTGTGCGATCGATATGCGTCGCTGTACACCGGGGCGGTCACCGACGTCCTCGACGATGCTGGTTACCACGATCAGACGCTGTCGACCGACATCGGCCCCGTCACGGCCAATCGCCGGATGGCCGGGATCGCTTACCCCTGTCGGGGGCGGCCGAACCGCAGCGTCGATCCCGAGACCAATATCCGGAACATCCTCCGGATGCTGGGCGAGGCCCCACCACACTCGGTCGTCATGTACGAAACGAACGACGACGCCGCCGCCCAGATCGGCGAATTGTCCGTCGAATGCCTTCAGGCCGGCGACTGTCGGGGTGCGGTCGTGGACGGCGGGGCCCGTGACCTCGCCTTCATCCTCGACACCGAGTTTCCCCTCTTCACCCGATACCGAACCCCGGCGGATGCGGTCCCCCGATGGGAACTCCTGACGTGGGACGAACCGGCCGTCGTCGGCGGTGTGGAGGTCCGACCGGGGGATATCGTGGTGGGCGACGTCGATGGCGTTGCCGTCGTCCCCCGCGACGTCGCCGTCGACGTGCTGCGCGAGGCCGAGGCGCTGGTCGATACAGAGGATCAGGTGCGCGAGGCCGTCAGGGCGGGAACCCAGCCGCTCGACGCTTACGACGA
>CAYOLR010000325.1:0-2513 GCA_964404815.1 uncultured Halobacteriales archaeon | reverse complement strand
CGAACATTTAATGTCGAAAAATCGGATAGTTTCGAGTGCGGGATTTTCATACGAGGCTGTATTTCATCAAAACACCGGCCCTCTTGTGGAACAAAGCCCTCTGTGACCGTTTCAGAGTGTCGCCGTGTAATCTCCGGTGCACTCGGCTGCGGACCCAATTGATTCCACCCTATTCATGGTGTAAACAGCGTCCGCGCCCCGCACGTGTGATCGGCCGATCGGGGACGGTCCGTCAGGCGAACTCCTTGCGCAGTGCCACCTTATTGACCTTCTGGGTCGATGTTTTAGGCAGTTCCTCGACGAAGTGAATCTCCCGCGGGATCTTGTAGTCGGCGTGGTGCTCCCGGCAGGCCGTCTCGATGTCGTCGGCCGTCAGCGCGTCGTCCGAGCGCACGACGATGGCAGTGACGTGCTCGCCTAACCGGTCATCGGGCGTCCCGATCACCCCGACCTCAGCCACGCCGTCAAGCGTGTAGATGACGTCCTCGATTTCACGGGGGTAGACGTTCTCGCCGCCGGTGATGATCATGTCGTCGATACGGTCGTCGATGAAAAGGTGTCCGTCCTCGTTCATGCGGCCGATATCGCCGGACCGGAGCCAGCGTTTCCCGTCCCGTTCGACGAAAGCTGTCTCGTTTTTCTCCGGGAGATTGTAGTACCCGGGCGTGACGATATCCCCGTGCCAGAGCAGTTCCCCTTTCTCGTTCGGGCCGACCACTTCCCGAGTGTCGGGGTCTTCGACGCGAAGGTCGGCGATCTCCCTCAGGATTGGGCCGACACTCCCGGCCGTGTAGAACTCCTGTGCAGGTGTATTGATGGCCGACCCCGCCGTCAATTCGGTCATGCCGTACCCTTCAAGGAGTTGGACCTCGAACGTCTCTTCGAAGGCCGTGATGCGTTCCTTGGGCATCGGCGCCCCCCCGACGGCGACGGTTTCCAGCGCGGAGAGGTCGTACCTCTCGCTGCCGTGGCTCAGCAGGTCCAGTGCCATCGTTGGGATGAGCATCGTGTAGGTCACCCCCCGGGCCTCCATGGTTTTTAACGCCAGCTCGGGATCCCACTTCGGCAGGAGGTGGTTTTCCGCCTCCGCAACGACGAACGGCGTCGTCGTGATGTTCAAGCCAGCGACGTGGAAACACGGACAAACCGTGAGCCCGACCTCGTGTCGGTCGAGATGGTGGTAGCGCATCAACGCGAGCGCCATCGTGGTGAGATTGTTGTGGGTGTGTTTCACCCCCTTGGGTCGCCCGGTCGTGCCCGACGTATACATCAGCCCCGCGAGTTCGTCCTGCTTCCGTGGATGGACCGCATACTGGGGATCGGCACTCTCCACGAGATCAGCGTAGTCGTGGCCTCGCGACCCGTCTGCCACCACCAGATGCTCCAAGCCGTCCACGTCCACTTCCGCGATGGCGTCCTCGAACCGGCCGTGCGTGACGACCATCGTTGCGCCGGCATCCGCCAGTACGTACTCGATGTCGGATCCGGCGAACCGTAGGTTGATCGGGAAGGGGATCGCGCCACGTTTCATCGCTCCGAAGTAGGCGGTGACGAATGCCACGCTGTTGGGTAGATACAGCGCCACCTTCTCTCCCGCGTCTACCCCCATCGTCTCAATCGCGTTCGCAAACGCATTCGTTTCCCCCGCGAATTCCGCGATCGTGACTTCGCGCATCGGATCAGAAAGGGCCGTTCCTTCCGGCCGGTCCCTGGCGGCGAAGTCGACATAATTGGCAAAATTCATGCCACCGGACCGACCGTCGGGCGCCGGTTGTACTCAATGGTCGGAACGGATTTCCACCGACGAACGCGTTTCATCTGACGAAACGCTTTTAGAATTGTTGTGTGATACCATGCCACATGAACTACACGACGCTTGAAGACGAGCGTGAACTCCCGGTCGAGGCGGTGATTCGGGCACCGGTGTTCGAGGTGCTCGCGGACGGCCCGGCGGATCGGCGCGAGGTGGAGACCCGGCTCGACATCTCTCGGGCGACCTGCCATCGGATCGTCCGGTCGTTCGAGGACCGGGAGCTGATCACGCGAACCGACGACGGCTACGTGCTCACGAGCGTGGGACACACCGTCGCCGGAGAAGTCCGGCGGTTCACCGAGCGCGTCGAGACTGCCACCGACCTCCAGCCGCTCTTAGAGGGGCTCACGCCGACTAATGTCGAATTCGATCTTGGGTGGTTCACCGAGGCAACGATCACGCAGCCAGGTCCCGATAACCCGCACCCGCCGATCAACCGCTTCATGGAATTGTTCCGGGAATCGACGATGCTCAAAAGCCTCGACAAGACGTCTATCGCCCCGTTGTACGTCGATGAAATCGCACAGACGGTCATCGACGACGGAATGACTATCGATGCGATTTACGGGCCGGACGTCGTCGACCGCCTGATAGCTGAGTATCCGGCGGAGCTCAAACCGGGGTTCGACATGGGGCGCTGTGAATTCTGGATGCACGACGATATTCCGTTCGGTCTCTCGATTTTCGACGACCGGATAGG
>CAYOLR010000324.1:0-2514 GCA_964404815.1 uncultured Halobacteriales archaeon | reverse complement strand
TGATGCCCTCCATGATCCGCTGAGCGTGCGGGTTGAAGTAGTGGCCCGATTCGAGGTGGGCCGAGAGTAAGAGGATGAACTCCGCGTTGGCGAAGTCCGCACTCGGGCGGTCGTACTTGTGCCAGAGACCGTACCCGGCACGGGCGCCGGCCGAACAAATGTTCGTATGCGAGTTGTGGCCGTCGAGGCCCCAGGCGTTGATCACCCGGTCCATATAGTCCTCGTGACCGGGCCGGCCGACGTGATAGGTGATCTCGTTCTCCCGACCGTCCTCGATGGTCTCCCGCATCCGAGCGGCGATGTCATCAAGCGCCTCTTCCCACGAAATGCGCGTCCATTGGCCGCTGCCGCGCGGCCCGTCTCGCTTCAGGGGATACTCGATCCGCTGGGGATCCGTGATCTGGTTGACCGTCGCCGGGCCTTTCGCGCAGTTACGGCCCCGCGAGCCCGGGTGTTCGGGGTTGCCCTCGATCTTCCGGATCTCACCCGACCCCTTGTCGATGTAGGTCAGCAGGCCGCAGCCAGCCTCACAGTTGAAACACGCCGTGGGGACGACGGAATATTCCGTCGGAGTCCCGGATGATTCGTACTCGACCCAGTCGTGCCAGTCGCTCGGGTCGGGATATGAGGCGAGCTCGCCCTCGGGGGCGATGCGTTCGACGCCGTCGACCCCGCGTCGTTGGCGCTGTTTGGTCGTCTCCTCGGTACGGTTCGAGAGCAGGCCGAGCTCCTCAAGGGTTTTCTCGATCCGGCTCGGTTCGAATGCGTGTCCCATAGTTAGGCAAGCGAGATTGTCTGCGGCGCGGTTATCCAGCAGTACTCGAAGGCGAACAGCCCGGCGAGGGCGAGGAGGCCGGCGGCGACGATGCCCGGCCCGCCGACCGCCACCCCGACGAGGGGCAGGACCATGCCGACAACGACCCCACCATACCAGAACGCGCCCGAGAACCGGCCGCGGGTGATCCGGGCGGCCGCCTCCTCGGCGTCCTCCGTCTGGTGGGGGGTAAAGATCTCCGAGGCCACGATGACCGCGTGACCGAGGACGCCCAGCCCGAGAACGAGACCGGCCGGTCCGAGCAGCGACGAGAAACCGGCCACGCCCATGACGGCCGTGGCGGCGCCGCCGCCAATGACCGCCTGGGTGAACATGTGGATGGGCATCGCCGGGCTCTGCCAGAGGTCACGCCCCTTTGACTGGCTGAACAGGAACGCGGTGTAGACCGCGGTGGCGGCCGCGAGTATCGAGCCCACGCCGAGCACCACGGGATGGGTGATGAGCGGCGAGCCGACGAGCCAGCCGAGGACCGAGAGGCCGAGGAACACCCCGAATCCAGAGATGATGTAGGCGCCCTTGACGAGCCAGGACCGCCAGTTCGGCCGGAGCAGGACCCAGTGGAACCGCTGGGGCTGCTCGAGGTCGAGAACGAGCAGAACGCCCGTCAGCGCCAGGAACACCCCGCTGATCAGCGAGGCCGCGCCCATCACGCCCGCCGAGGGCTCGATGACTCCGGCGAGGATCAACAACGCCGGGATCATGAACGCGCCGGCGGAGATCGACTTCGTCCAGGTGTAGGAGTAGACCTCCCACCCCCAGGATTGGTAGTGGTTCTCACCGATGTCGTAGACGCGTTTGGCCTCCTCGTGGAGGAGTTCGTAGGCGCGTTCCGTTTTCGAGTTCTTGTCGCCTTGGGTGGCACCACCGGTCGAATAGCCCCCGTCGGAGGCCATCGTATTCTCCTGTTCGCCACACTGGCAGTTGTCACACCCGCAGGATTCCTTTCCCCCGTCCGCACGGGCCTGGTCCTCCGGGAGCGAAACGTCCGAATCGGCCAGCGACTGTGCCGCTTTCTGCAGGTCGAAATCCTCCCGGGCCGCCCCGCGGGTCTCGACCTGGTTGGGGGCGTCCGACCACATGTAATGCTCCTCGCGGCCGGTCGTCCCGGGCGTGATGCTCGCCTCGTCGCCGTCGACGTAGAACAGCTTGGGCTCGGTCCCCTTCTCGGGCTTTCTGGCCTGGACCTCCTCGTCGGCGATCGTGTGGGAAATGTCCGTTTGGGGGTTCTCCATGTCGCCAGCGATGATGGCGTCCTCCGGACAGACCGTCACGCAGGCCGGTTCCCGACCGGTATCGACGCGGTGGGAGCAGTAGTTACATTTGGCGGCCGTATGCGTGTCCGGATCGATGTAGAGGGCGTCGTACGGACAGCCCTGCATGCAGGCCTTGCAGCCGATACAGCGGTCGGTATCGAAGTCGACGATGCCGTCTTCGCGTTCCCACAATGCCGTGACCGGGCAGACATCGGTGCAGGGCGAATCGTCGCAGTGGTTGCACCGCATCACCGAGAAATTCCGGTTGGTGTCGGGAAACTCACCCTTCTCGATGTACTTCACCCACGTCTTGTTGACCCCGATGGGGTCGTCGTGCTCCCCCTTGCACGCGACCGTACAGGCGTGGCAGCCGATACAACGTCGATTGTCGATGACGAAACCGTACTTCGTGATGGGACCCACCTC
>CAYOLR010000323.1:0-2546 GCA_964404815.1 uncultured Halobacteriales archaeon | reverse complement strand
AGTTCGTCGTGGCCTGCCCGATGTGCATGACGATGTACGAGGACGGCCGGAAGACCGGTGGGTACGAGGACGATATCGAGGTGGTCGACATCTCCGAGCTGTTGATCGAAGCGGTCGAGTCGCCGACCCAGGTCGCCGCCGACTGACCGCGCCGCTCCCCGCTACAACAGGAATTCGAGGGCGCCGAGCGTGAGGCCCGCGAGGATCACCTCGAAACTGAGCGTCCCGAGGGCGGACAGGACGACGAAGCGGCCGTCGTCCATCTCGGCGAAGCCGGCCGGAACCGTCAGCATGCCACGGGTGAAGAGAAGGGTGTTCGAGACCGGAACGACGATCGGGCCCCAGCGCTCGAACCACCCGTCGAACCGGTCGAGGCGGTCGGGATCGATCCGGACCCATGACTTCTCCAAGAGGTACTCGCGACCGCCGTGTTTGGCAAGGAGGAACAGGGCGTACTGGCCAATCGTCGCCCCGACGACCGCGATGGCGATGATGAAGACGAGATCGGCGGTCGAGGAGGCGAGGAACGTCACGGCGAAGGGTACCAGGCTCTCCGAGGGGGCGAAGTAGAGCAGCATCGCCCCCTCGAGGATGAAGACGAAAAACAGGGCCGCGAAGCCGTAGTCGCCGAGGAGGGTGACGAGGAAGTCGCTGGTCTCCACCAATCCGCCGTGGACCGACATCGTCGTATCCGAAGGGGATATCGGCTATAGGCCTTCCGGGAACGCTTTAATCGCCGCCAGGTCAAGGTCCAGCATGGACCTCACCCACCGACCACGCCGATTGCGGCGTGACGGGATCCGCGAGCTGGTCAGCGAAACCTCGCTCGCCACGTCGGACCTGATCGCGCCGGTGTTCGTGGACGCTACGACGGACGAACGAGTGGATATCCCGTCGATGCCCGGCCACGAACGCGTCCCCATCGACGAGGCGGTCCCCCGGGTCGAGGAGGTGCTCGAGACGGGGGTCGAAGCGGTCATCCTGTTCGGTATCCCCACCGAGAAGGACACCCGGGGAACGCGCGCTTGGGCTGAAGACGGCGTGGTCCAGGCGGCGACCAGACGGATCGTCGAGGCGACAGAGGCGACCGTCATCACCGACGTATGCCTCTGTGAGTACACCAGTCACGGACACTGTGGGGTACTCGAGCCGGGCGCCGAGGAGGACGACGGGCAGACGGTGGACAACGACGCGACGCTCGACCTCCTCGGTGAGATCGCCGTCTCCCACGCCGAGGCCGGAGCCCACATGGTCGCGCCGTCGGGGATGATGGACGGGATGGTCGGGGCGATCCGGAGGGCCCTCGATGAGGAGGCACATGCGTCGGTGCCGATCATGAGCTACGCAGCGAAGTACGAGTCGTCGTTCTACGGGCCGTTCCGGGATGCGGCAGATGGCGCCCCGTCGTTCGGCGATCGTCGGCACTACCAGATGGATCCCGCGAACGCCCGGGAGGCGGGTCGTGAAGTGGCCCTCGATGTCGAGCAGGGCGCCGACGTCCTCATGATCAAGCCGGCGTTGCCGTACCTCGACGTAGTTCGAACGGTGAGGAACCGGTTCGATCGGCCGGTCGCGGCCTACAACGTCTCGGGGGAATACGCGATGCTCCACGCGGCCGCCGAGCGGGGGTGGCTCGATCTCGACGCGGTCGCCGCGGAGTCGGTACTTTCGATCAAACGGGCGGGCGCGGACCTGATCATCACCTACTTCGCCGAGCACCTCGCCGCCGAATTGTCGGAATAACGACCCTTCTGCGATCGACCCAATGTGGGCGTGTGCCCAGCTATCGGGCCGTTCCTTCCCATAATATCCACAAATATTCAGGTATGGTACCTTATATCCGCTAGTAGACCCCCGTATTCTGAATGTTTCTTTAGAACAAGCGTTAAATAGTGATGATCGGCTGAGTTCAACCGCGATGTACGAAACAGTTAGACGGGAAAATCCAGTAAAATTGGACAAATGTATACACCGTAAACCGAGAGGTGGTCGGCCGTGGTAGAAGGAGCGGCGGTCGCCACGGCCGTCAACTACGTCTGGGTGCTCGTCGTCACCTTCCTGATCTTCTTCATGCACGCCGGGTTCGCCATGCTTGAGGCGGGCCAGGTGCGCTCGAAGAACGTCGCCAACCAGCTCACGAAGAACATGCTGACGTGGGCGGTCGGCGTGTCGGTGTTCTTCCTCTTCGGGGCGGGCGTGGAGGCGTTCATCGCCGCCGCGACCGGCGCGGGCACCTACTCGGCGTTCTTCGCCATCCTCTCGCCCGAGAGCACGCTGGCCTGGGTCGACTGGCTCTTCGGCGCCGTCTTCGCCATGACCGCGGCCACGATCGTCTCCGGGGCCGTCGCCGGCCGCATGAAGCTCCGGGCCTACGTGTCGTACACGATCCTGCTCGCGGCCGTGATCTATCCGGTCGTGACCGGCGTCACCTGGGCCGGCGGCGTCCTCTCGTCCCTCGGGTTCGCCGACTTCGCGGGGGGCATGATCGTCCACGGGATGGGCGGCGTCGCCGGCCTGACTGCCGCATGGGTCGTCGGCCCACGGCT
>CAYOLR010000322.1:0-2553 GCA_964404815.1 uncultured Halobacteriales archaeon | reverse complement strand
CGCCCCGCTGGTCTTTTGGATCGGCTGGCCGGCATACCAGTGGGTCACGGACTGACGAAGCCCGGACTGATCGAGCCGCCGTCGAAGACAGACGATGGGCCGACCGTCCCGACCGCGGCGCCGGCGAGCCGGACGGCTACCCCTCCACCGCGTCGAGCACCGCGCGGCGGATGTCCTGCCGTCCGGGAAGGACCCTGTCTTCGAGCGGCGGGCTGAACGGGATCGGGACCATCTCCGTGGCGGCCCGTGTTACCGGCCCGTCGAGGGCGTCGAACGCCCGGTCGGCCACGACGGCGGCGATCTCGCCGGTGACGCCGTAGCGCTCGTAGTCCTCGTCGACCACGACAACCCGCCCGGTCTTTCGCGCCGACTCGACGACCGTCTCCTCGTCCAGCGGGACGAGTGACCGGAGGTCCACCACCTCACAGTCGATGCCCTCCTCGACGGCCAGGGCCTCGGCCACGTCGATGGCGTGGTGGACCATCGCCCCGAGCGTGACGATCGTGACGTCCTCGCCGGTCCGCTTGACGTCGGCCTCGCCTAGCGGGACCTCGTACGGGTCCTCGGGGACCGCCCCGCGGTTCCCCGCGGCGGGCACGTCGAAGGTTTCGTGCATCCCGTCGGGCCAGCGCTCGTCGCCCGCGATCAGCGACAGCCAGAAATCGCTCAGCCGTTTGTGCTCACAGAAGATCACCGGGTCGTCGGCGTCGATGGCCGCCGCCATCATCCCCTTGGCGTCGTACGGCGTGGACGGCACGGCGACCTTGAGCCCGGGGACGTGCCCGAAGATCGAATACAAACACTGCTGGTGTTGGCCGGCGTCGCGATAGCCACCGCCGTAGGCGGCGCGAACCACGAGCGGGACCGTGAACGACCCGTCAGCGTAGTACGTGATCTTCGCCATCTGGTTGTAGAACTGATCCATCGCGACGCCGAAGAAATCGATAAACATCAGTTCGACGATCGGCCGCATCCCCGAATAGGCCGCCCCGGTGCCGGCCCCGAGAAACGCCGTCTCGCTGATCGGCGTATTCCGGATCCGGTCCGGGAAGTCCGCCTTCAGGCCCTGCCGGATCAGTTCGACGTCCTCGCCGATGACGAACACGTCGTCGTCCTGGTCCAGCGCGTCGCGGACGGCCTCGTCGATCGCCGTCGAATACTCCATCTCTCGCTCGACGGCCTGGCTCATGCCGATCCCCCCGACACGAACACGTTGTCCAGCGCCACCTCGGGGTCCGGAAGCGGGCTCTCGAGGGCGAACTCCACGGCTTCCTCGACGGCGGCGGTGGCCTCCTCATCGATCGCGTCGAGGTCGGCCTCGGACACGTCGAGGTCGGCCGCCAACTCCTGCCGGGCGCGGGGAAGCGGATCCCGCTCCCGCCAGGCTGCCAACTCCTCTTCGTCGGCGACCGCCTCCTGGGGCACCGTCTCGAAATGGCCCCGGTAGTGGTAACAGGCGGCCTCGATCAGCGTCGGCCCGTTGCCGGCCCGCGCCCGTTGGACCGCAAACCCCGCCGCATTGTACATCTCCCGTGGGTTCATCCCGTCGACCGAGAGCCCGGGCATCCCGTGGCCGACGGCCCGGTCGGTGTTCGACTCCACGGCCGTCGTCTCCGGTTTCGTCATGCTGACCGCCCAGTTGTCGTCCTCGATCACGAAGACGACCGGGAGATCCCACGCACTTGCCAGATTGAGGCTCTCGTGGAACGACCCCTGATTGGCCGCCCCTTCGCCCAGAAAGGCGACCGACACGGCGTCGGTCCCCCGAAAGTCGGCGGCGAGCGCCGGGCCGAGGGACAGCGGGAGGCCCGCGCCGATGATCCCGGAGCACCCGAAGTTGGTCTCCGGATCGAACAGGTGCATGTGCCCGCCCTTCCCCCGGCTGAGCCCGGTTTCGCGACCGAGGATCTCGGCCAGCATCGGCCCGAGGTCCACCCCCTTGGCGATGGCGGCATTATGCGCCCGGTGCGTCCCGGCCACGGCGTCCTCGTCGTGGAGATGCGCCCCGATCCCGGCCGCGACCGCCTCGTGCCCGTTCGACAGGTGGAGTTCCCCGTGGATCTCCGCATCGTGCCAGAGGTCGGCGGCGGCGTTCTCGAACTCGCGGATCCGCCGCATCGTTCGGTAGATATCGAGGTACTCCTGCGTCCCGATACTCATGTGTGGCATGACACCACATACCAATGTATTGGCCAAACTATTCAACGCTACGGTGGCCTACTGACTGGTCGTGTCCAGTCCACCGGGCCGAGGTTCCGAGAGTCCTGATCATCGGGAAATAGATTTTCCACGGAAGCGCTCGCTCGGGTTGTATCGGGCCGCTTAGCCGCTAGCCGGTGAGCTTCCCCCACACCAGCTTCGGCGCGAGGCCGATGACGGCCGGAAACGTGAACCCGAGCTGGTCGAGCATCTCCTTCTGGTTGAAATAGATCCGGTCCTCCTGGAGTTGGCCGTCCTCGATGATGGTCTTCGCCATGCCCGTGACCTCGAACCGCCGACCGGACGGTGGCGCCCCGTAAAATTCCCCCTTGTGGGTGCCCGCGGCCGTCCATT
>CAYOLR010000321.1:0-2560 GCA_964404815.1 uncultured Halobacteriales archaeon | reverse complement strand
CTTGCGGTATCGAGGCCATGCCAGCAGATTCGACCCTCGAGGCGGTTGGATCGACGCCGTTGATCGCCCTGGACGCCATCCGTCCGGCCGGTGGCGCACGAATTCTCGTCAAGTGGGAGGGTGCTAATCCCACGGGGAGCATGAAGGACCGAATGGCAGTTGCCATAATCCGTACGGCGAGGGACCGGGGCGAGCTGGTCCCAGGCCAACGGGTTGTCGAATACACGGGGGGATCGACCGGCTCGAGCCTGGCAATGGTTTGTGCGGCGCTCGACCATCCGGCCACCCTCCTCACCGCCGACTGTTTTTCGACCGAAAAGATCCGCACCATGCGCGCGTTCGGGGCCGACGTGGAGGTCCTCGAAACGCCGAACGGGCAGATCCACCCGGGCCTCATCGACGACTGGCAAGCACGGCTTGATACCGTCGTGGAGGAAACCGGTGCCTACTGGACCGACCAGTTGAACAACGCCGCCGCGCTGGATGGCTATGCGGGACTCGGCGATGAGATATTGGCCGCCGGCCTTGGGGTCAGTGATTTCGTCATGGGGGTCGGCACGGGTGGTTGTGCGATGGGCACTGCTCGTGCCCTCCGCGCCGAACGTGACGTTCGGGTGACGTTGCTCGAACCTGCCGAGGCGCCATATCTTTCCGATAACGCGGGCGGCGATCACACTGTGGAAGGGTTGGCGGTCGTCGAGGAGCCACCGTTACTCGATGACGACCTGTACGACGCGGTGCATCCGATTCCGGAGGCGGATGCTCGCGCGATGGCCCGGCGGCTGGCAGCGGAGGAAGGCCTGTTTGCCGGGACCAGCACCGGCCTGAACGTGGCGGCTGCCGTCGAAATCGCCAACGAACGTGACCCAGATGACGTCGTGGCGACCGTTGCGTGTGACACTGGCCTGAAATACCTCGACAGCGACCTCTTCGCGGGGTGATGGTATCGCAGGTATGAGCGGTTTAAATTGTGGAGGCGCAGGACTCAGAAATCTACATACCGGTGCCCGAGATCGTGGCGAGGGGGTCACCATCGTCCTTCATGACATCGCTCTCGGTCCTGCCGATGGTCCGCCCAGACCGGCGGTCAAGAATGGACCCGAGCCGAGTTTCAGAACCTGTTCGATCAAAGTGGGTAGGCACTCGACGAGATCCAGACCGTGGGCGAGGAGATATCGAGTATGAAGAGCACGAAAATGTAGTTCACAGTACCATTGCTAGACTTAGGCACTGTGACGCACACGGCATTTCTGCCAGACGAATTGTATTTACGGAAAATGCGATCCGAAAGCCTCGCCCTTCCAAGGCGGGGATGAAGCCGACTAACCGTATTCAATCGCCGCGAGCACGTCAATGCGGGGTTTCTGCGTGGTTAAATACCGTGACGGGACCAACGTATCCTGATGGTGCGGCGTCCCCGTCACGTGAACGACGAACGCGACGCCCACCTGGTATTTGTGCCGATATATCGGCGTTTGCACCTACGGCGGCCTGGGCTAATGCATCGCCGTTACCCCATACCGAAGACCACCAGGAGATAGGTGTTCCATCCCGTGACGGCGATACCGAGGACCGACAACCCCAACGGGACGCCCAGGGAATGCGGAAACGGCGTGTACCACCACAAGGCCCCGGTCATCCCGAACACTAGAGCTTTCAACCCGAGCAGCGCGGTCACCCCGTACTGCTCGACGAGCGGGATGACCAGCGGGCTCGCCTCGACGAACGAGCCCGTCGAGAGCCCCACGAGCGTCGTCAGGATATCACCGAGACCGTAACTCAAAACCGCGACGACCCAGAGTTGGACCGGCAGTCCATCTGCCCCGGGCCGGACGCTCACCCCCTCCGCGACGTGCTGCCATCCCATAGGCCGGTAAGAGAAAACCACTACGCCGAAATAAATAATAACGGGTTCTGGTGGTTCCGACCCGGGGTTAAACCACCCATTGAAAGGTCCACTTCATCGATGGCCCGGGCGGAACCCATGGTACCGGCCCGCCTCCAGTGACAGTGGCAGCGAGGGTGATGGGAAAGTCTCGACATTCCGGCCGGGGTTCGACGGCCATCGGATCGCCGTCGCCCCTTTGGTTTCCGTAAAGGGCGCCCGGAACCGACCACGAGTGGCCGAGTTCACCAGCTCGGAATCCCGGTACTTACGGGTTTGCGGATTCACCGTAATCGCGATTCGCGTCGAAGTGTGGAGTTCAACCAGCTCACCATGCGCCTTCACGAGGGGTTTTCCCTCGTTGAGCAGGCGATGGAGCGACATCGCAGCGCCAGCCCGCATCACGGGAAATTCGTTGAGCACCAACACCGACCCATTCAGTAGCGCTTGCTTGGCCGGCCCGTTCCGGGGCGCGACCAGCCCATCCTCGGTGGGCGTGAGCGGCCAGAACAGGTCCTCAGTATAGGTGGCCTCGTCACAGTCTACCGAGACGTACCCAAGGTTCGTCCGGTGGAACAGGTACTTGACGAAGTCGTTCTTCCCGGAGCCGCGTGAGCCAACCAGTCGGACCGGAACTAACCCACGGGCCAGTTTCTTCGCGAGCAGTTCGTCCAG
>CAYOLR010000320.1:0-2596 GCA_964404815.1 uncultured Halobacteriales archaeon | reverse complement strand
GCGGGGGACGAGGGGTACGACGAGGCCCGGCAGGTCTGGAACGGGCGGTTCGATAAGCACCCGGAAGTCATCATCCGATGCCACGGGGCCGCGGACGTGATCACCGGGATCGAGTTCGGCCGGGAACGGGCCTTGCCGATTGCTGTGAAGGGCGGCGGGCATGACTACGGCGGCAACCCAGCCCGGGACGGCAGCCTGCTCATCGACCTCGACGACATGGATTCGGTGGCAGTGGACGCGGACTCGCGGACGGCTCGCGTTGGGCCCGGTGCAACCTGGGCTGACGTCGATGTCCAGGCCCAGGAACACGGTCTCGCGACGACCGGCGCGACACCTTGGGCGGGGGGACCGGTCATCTGGCCCGAACTTATGGCCTTGCGGTCGATAACCTCCGAGCGGCCGAGGTCGTGACCGCGGATGGTCAACACGTCCGGGCCAGCGAGAACCATCACCCCGAGCTGTTCTGGGCGCTTCGTGGCGGCAGTGGGAACTTCGGCGTCGTCACCGAGTTCGAGTTCGATCTCCACCCGGTCGGCCCGGAGCTACTGGCAGGCCAGATCATCCATCCCTTCGAGAAGGCGACGGCCGTGCTCGAGCACTACCGCTCGTTCATGGCCGACGCGCCACCCGCGGTGAACTGTTACGCGTTCGTCATTCCGATTCCGCCGCTGCCGGCGTTCCCCGAGGAGCTCCATGGCGAGCCCGCCGTCGACCTGGTGGCTGCGTACACCGGTGACATCGAGGAGGGTGAGGCGGCATTGGCCCCGCTTCGTGAGTTCGGAGATCCGATCCTCGACGGTATCCGGCCCCAACCGTACACCGAGCTCCAGCAGGCGTTCGACGACGGGGCGCCGAAGGGCGAGCGGTGGTACTCGAAGGCCCACTACCTCGACGAGCTGACCGACGCCGCCATCGAGTCGTTTGTAGACGCCGTCGACCCGCTCCGCGGTCCGATGACGATGGTGTATCTCGAGCCGATGGGGGGCGCCATCGCCGAGGTCGAGCCCGAGGCGACGGCCTTTCCTCACCGGGACGCGGCGTACTCGGTCCACGCGTTGACCGGGTGGTCGGACCCCGCTCGGGACGAGGAGCTGATCGAGTGGACGGATGCGGTCCACGAGGCGATGGCCGCGTATTCCAGCGGGGGCGTCTATGTAAACCTGCTCGATCGGGCGGAAGCGGACCGGGTCCCGAACGCCTACGGTACGAACTACGAGCGCCTCCGGGAGGTCAAGGCGGACTGGGATTCGGACAACGTCTTCGATTCGAACCAGAACATCGAGCCGTCGGCGTAGGGACCACGCACCGGCAGAGGGGGGCTGATGGCAACCCCTCACAACTCGAATAGTCCGTTATCAATCGGCTTCTCACCAACCATATCGGTACTCATCGCACTAGGCATTGTAGGCATAGAAACGGGCTTCCGTTACGCCTATCTCGGTCGACACAAACCAGTTGGTAGTCGCCCGAATTATCGCTGTATAGTCCCGTCCTGCGAGGCGCGTCCTTACCGACCGAGGCCAAAGCCGACGATCAGGAATGCGGCTGCCAGCGCCAGATGCAGGAGGTTGTCCGCGAAGTTCAGCGAGATAAGGTCGGCGAAGACGCCGAAGAACGCGAACCCGAGGATCGTCACCAGCAGGTAGACGATGCCGAGCGTCTTGTTGTACTTCGCGGCGTACGACCCGCCGACGTATCCGGCGACGAGTCCGGCGGCTCCGGACCCGAAGTGGATGGCGTCGTGGAGGTAGTTCCGACCGAAGATCAGCAGCTCGCCCTCGGGGCCGGCCAGTATTGGCGCGGCGATCCCGACGAGGGCGAGGACCGCCCCGAAGAGGACTGCGACGCTGACCTGGAGGTTGCTCCCACCCGATTCGTCGTTTGACTCCGTTACAGTGGCCATTGGTGGCCCCGGTTGGACGAAGAATTAGTTACTAAATAAACACTTTCCGGGGTCGCACCGGGAACTCTCCGAAATCCGTCGGGAAGCGCGAGATGGCTCAGTCCCAGGTCGCCCAGGTCAGGAACGCCAGACCGCCGAGCTCGGCGACCCGGAGCGCCGTCATGGCGATCTGGGCGATCGAGGGAATGGCCGAGACCCAGACGTTGAGTACCGGGTGGAGCATGTAGAAGTAGAAGGCGAGGCCGTTCTCGAGGAAGAGGAAGCCGGCGAACAGCAGCAGGCCGATCGTCTGTTTGGACCGGAACTCCCAGTAGTTCCGGCCCCAGACCACGAGGAGGGCCGCCAGCAGGAGCAGGTTCACCCCGATGGCGACTCGCGCGACATCGACCCAGAGCGTCATCTATTCACCCCGTTGGCATCGGTTTCGGTTATACTCTTTCCAAAGTTCATCCTACTCTTTCCGTAATTCATCCCGAATCCACCTGTTCGATGATCTGCTCGACGACGTCCCAGTGGTCCCGTGCTCGATCGGAGGGTAAGTAGACCGCGCCGTACCCCTCGCCGCCCTGCTTAACGACGCTGTTGTCTTCGAGGACATCGATATGGTGTCTGATGGTCGTGTAGTCGAGTTCGAGCTGTTCGGCGAGCTGGTTGGCGTTCAACGGCTGCTCGTGGATGGCCCGGAGGATCCGG
>CAYOLR010000319.1:0-2633 GCA_964404815.1 uncultured Halobacteriales archaeon | reverse complement strand
GATCAGGGACTCAACGACGAACAGATCCAGGATACGATGGAGGCGTTCGACTTGACGCCCGACATTTTTCGGGACATGGCCCAGGAGGCCGTGCTGGCCGCGGTTAAACGCGCGGGTGGGCGGGCCACCCGCGCTGAAGTGGTCCAGAACCGGCTGCCCGAGATGGCCGATGGCCGTCCTGTCGGGGCGTTCGCGCTCTCCGAACCGCACGCCGGCTCAAACCCCGCCGAGATGACGACCGAGGCCAGGCCCGCCGGGGACGAGTACGTCCTCAACGGCGAGAAGCAATGGATCACCAACGGCCAGCGGTCGGACGTCGTCATCGTGTTCGCCAAGACCGACCGGGCCGATCAGGAATCGATCACTCAGTTCGTAGTACCGAAATCGGCGGGCATCGACGTGGGGGAAAAGGAGGACAAGCTGGGGCTGCGGGCGAGCGACACCACCACCCTCACGTTCGACGACGTCCGGATCCCGGCGGAGAACCGGCTGACACCCGAGGGTAAGGGCTTGTCGGCAGCTCTGACGATCCTCACCGGCGGCCGGATCGGGATCGCGTCCCAGGCGGTGGGCGTCGCAGAGGCGGCGTTCGACGAGGCCAAAGACTACGCACAGGACCGCGAGCAGTTCGACAAGCCCCTCGCCGATATTCAGACGATCCGACACAAGCTCGCCGACATGGCGACGCAGGTCCGGGCGGCCCGGCTGCTGACCCGCGACGCCGCCCGTCGGGACGATGAGGGCGAGGACGTCCGAACCGCGGCGAGTATGGCGAAGTACTTCGCGAGCGAGGCGGCGATGGACGTCACGAACGAGGCCGTCCAGATCCACGGCGGGTACGGGTACGTCCGGAGCGACGTCGAGCGGTTCTACCGGGACGCTAAAGTCACGACCATTTACGAGGGAACGAGCGAGATCCAGAAGACTATCATCGCCCGCTCGCTTCTCGAGTAACCCGAAGGCGTTTAGCGCCCTACCGCGCTAGGCTCGGTCGTGAACGATCCCGCCGCCATCGTCTACGACCTGGATGGCACCCTCGTCAGGCTCGCCGTCGACTGGGACGAAGTCCGGGCCGAGGTGAGCGAGCTCTTCGACGAGGCCGGCGCGGCCATTCCGGAGGGTGGGCTCTGGGGGATGATGGAAACGGCGCCCGAGCACGGTCTCGACGGCGCCGTCGAGGCGACGATCACCCGATACGAGGAGGCGGGAGCGGCGGCGTCGGAACGGTTGGCGATCGCGGCCGACCTCCGCCGGATCGACGGCCCGATCGGGGTCTGCTCCCTGAACGCCGAATCCGCCTGTCGCGTCGCCCTCCGCACCCACGACCTGCTGGAGGACGTCGACGTTATCGTGGGCCGCGACAGTGTGGCGACCCACAAACCGGATCCCGAGCCGTTGTTGACGGTCATCGACCGACTGGATGTCACGCCCGCGGAGACGCTCTTCATCGGGGATTCCGAGCGTGACGAGGAGACGGCCGACCGGGCGGGCACCCGGTTCGCCTACGCCGAAGATTACGCCCGTCGTCTCGCATAGAGGAAGACGAGGACGGCGGTCACGAACCAGATCACGGCGCCCACCCGCACTGCGAACGAGGCCCTGGCTGTCCACGTCGGGAGGGAGGTGGTGCTCGCGAGGAGGGCGACGACCGGCGCGCCGACGAGGATGGTGATCACGAACGTGACCTGCATGATCCAGCCGTAATCGATCCCCTCGGGCTCATGGTGGTCCACACGGGTCGGCACGGACGTGGGTCCGAGGCGGACCCCGCTAAAGGTTTGCCCCTGGGATTCCATGGGACGACCGACTGTGGACTGCAAACCTATTGAAAATCCACAACCCTCCGCATGCTACCGATTTTTAACCGAAGGGTTTAAATAATAGATACGCTAACTAACGGTAAAGGATAATGGCACTCGATACCAGACTCGATCAGGTTCCTGTCCGTCGTTTCGACTATGACGACCGCACGGTTATCGCCGTTGACTTCGGCCCGGCCGCCGAGCCGGTCGTCGACGTCGTCGACGGCACCGCGATCCTGATTCTCGACAACCACCAGCGTGAGATCGATCTCCCGAACGGTGACGTGGAAGCGTTTAATCGGAACGGCATCGTCTCTATCGAGGTGAGATAATGAAGCTCATCGTCAAACCGCTCAAGCAGAAGGACGCCGGCCGAGGGCTCGCCGCCATCGAACCCAGCGCCGCCGCCGAGCTCGGGGTCGAAAGCGGCGACTACATCGTGATCTCCGGCGGCGATGGCGGGCGCGCGGTCGCCCGCGTGTGGCCCGGCTATCCCGAAGACGAGGGCCGCGGCGTCATCCGTATCGACGGCCGGCTCCGCCAAGAGGCGAACGTGGGCATCGACGACAAGGTCGAGGTCGAACCGGCCGACGTCAAACCGGCCGAACGGATCACCGTCGCCTTGCCACAAAACCTCCGTATCCAGGGCGACGTCGGCCCCCTTATTCGCGATCGGCTCTCCGGCCGACCGGTGACCAAGGGACAGGACGTCCGTGTCGGGTTCAGCCTCCTCGGCCCCGGCTCAGGGCAATCGATCCCGATGCGAATCGCCGACACCACGCCCGACGGCACCGTGGTCGTCACGGAGAACACGGAGATCCAGGTGTCTGA
>CAYOLR010000318.1:0-2659 GCA_964404815.1 uncultured Halobacteriales archaeon | reverse complement strand
AGGAACGTTCGGATCCGTTCGACGGCGGCCTCGGCGCCGTCACGGGATTCGTAGCGGCCACTGTCGGCCTTGATGCGGTCGTCCCCCCCGGCCAGCCGCCAGCGGAACCCGCCGCCATCGTCCTCGTACACTTCGATCTCCATGTCACCGATGCCGTCGCGAAGGCGGTCGACCGCCCGGCGCGCGCCACTGCGGCTCACATACCCTTCGCCGCTCCCGGCGAGGATATTGCCGTTGCGGTGGACGACCCGCCACCGCCACTCACCCGCCATATCGCGATAGACTTCAATAGCGGTCGGATCCGGCCGCAGGTAATCCGCCGGGCCGACGTACCCGCGGATGCGTTCGATCGCGTGTTCTGCCCCGCTCCGGGTGGCATATCCCTCGCCACAGCCGGCGATGATGTTGCCGTTCTGGTGGCGGAGTCGCCAGCGGTATTCTCCCCCTTCGTCCTCGTAGAGTTCGAAGTCCGCCTGGCTCTGACCGTCGGCATCGTTGGGAAACACGAACCCGTCGGCAGACCCCTCTTCGGGGAGTTCTTCCTCCCTTTCGACGAGGAGGAGGGTCGCGCCCAACGCGTTCCGGCGGACCCGCTCCAGTTCGTTCTGGGCGTCGTGGCTGTCCTGATGGCCGCCATTACTCGCGGCGAGGACCGTCCCGTCCTGGTGGCGGAGTCGCCAGCGCCACGCACCGCCACGGTCCTCGTAAAGCTCGAACTGGGCCTGACTGGACCGGATGAGGCGCAGCTGTGCGCCGAGGTCGGCTTCGTCGGCCTCGGCGTCGGCGATACTAGCCTCGGAGTCGGCGATGTCCGATCGGAGATCCTCGACCGTCCGTGCGTGGGCGGTCTCGACAGCCGCCTCGTCGGCGATCCCCTCAGCCTCAGAATCAGCGATCGTCCGCCTGAGGTCGGCGACCACCGCCGCTTGTTCGGCTTCGTCCGCTCTCGTTTCCTTGAGCGTCTTCCGGAACGATTGGAGCTCTGCCTGCAGCTCCGAGACCTCCGCTTCGAGGTCGACCCTATCCGTCAGGGTCGGGATGAGGACGCCGCCGACGGCCATGACGCCCAGGCCCGTCGCATACAAGCCGATGATGGTCGGGTGGCCGGTCTGCGTGCTCCACTGGGCCGGGAACGCCACGACGAACCAGCCGATCGCGGCGATACAGACCGCCACGCCGAGGTACACGAACCCGGTCGCCGCTCGTTGTAACGGGAGCCGAATGATCGGCCCCGCGAGCCCGAGGACGAGTCCGCTCGCGACGAAGACGACCGACAGCTCCCGCATCGAACTGGCCGCGTCACCCACCAGAAACAGCACCATCCCGATTGCGCCGAGGATCACTCCCAACGCGAAGATCCAGTATCCACGAGCTTCGTCGCCTGTCGCGGGTTCACCGATGCGACTCCGATACCACGTTACGAGACGGCCGTCGGACGGGGTGTCAACTGCCATAGTCAGTGAGACCATCGTCTTCGAACCGGAAACCGTATTTCCATGGTAGACCATGCGATTCATCCGTCGGCTGGACCCAGTCGATCGCCGGCGACCACAAGCCAACCGACGTGGCTGATGCGGTCAGCGTGATGGGGAGATCCGATATTAATGGACTTTGTTGACCATGCCGTATTCCATTACCCCTGGTGGTAGTGTCCTTCGGCATGGCCCACTGTGGAAATTGTAACTCGTTCGTCACGGACCATTACGTCCGTGTCTTTGCGCCGAACGACCGAGAAACCGTCCGTGTTTGCCCGAACTGTGAAGACATGATCCGAGATGGGGCCGACGTTCGGGCTGCCAAATCAGAAAGACGGTGACCCGACGCCCGAAACCGTCAAATCGGTTGAAACGAAGCCTTCGGCTCAAATCGCCTAACGAGTATAGTCGAAACTAACCGGATGCCCTCTCAGGCGACCCGCTCCGAGTGTCGGGAATGTGGGACTGGAATCAAACGCCCCAACGATATGAGAAACTGTCCTGCATGTGGTGGATACTTCCAAAATACGGCCGTCTCTTACGATCGATGGGGCTCTCGAAGCCCCCGACAATTGGCCACGGATACGTGTGTATTCACCCCATACCTACTTCGGCATGGAAATTGACTAGCGGGCTGCAGTAGGAGGCCTGGTGTATCATGCCAAATATGCATGCGTCGGCACGTTTAACCTAATAGCTAAGGTATGCGAGGCATCCGAATAGGCACGGCGTTCGGCATCCCGCTCAAACTCAACTGGACGTTTTTGGTCGTTCTTCCGCTGTTCGCCACGTTTATTTCTTGGGACATCGCCCAGCTCGTCTCGGTGATCAACGGGACGTTCGGAACGACGATCGATCCGGATCCACTGGTCGTTGGATTGACTCCGTGGATTCTCGGTTCGGTGTCTGCACTCGGGTTGTTCTTCGGGGTGCTGCTCCACGAACTCGGGCACTCATTGGTTGCGATGCGCTATGGCTACCAGATCGAATCGATCACGCTCTGGCTGCTCGGTGGCGTCGCGAGCTTCACGGATTTTCCCGAGGACTGGCGCCACGAATTCTGGATTGCCATCGCGGGTCCCGTGGTGAGCGTGCTCGTCGGTGTTATCTCGTACGTGGCGTTCGTCACCCTTGGCCCGAACATCGACATGGCACGATTCATCTTCGGCTATCTCGCCATCCTG
>CAYOLR010000317.1:0-2688 GCA_964404815.1 uncultured Halobacteriales archaeon | reverse complement strand
GAGATTAAAGCCGGTGCATGCTATTGGTTGTGCGGGAATCCAGAATCCACCATCGAAATCCAGGTGACCAAAAGGCTTATTGATTGAACTCTTCTGCTCTCATCAACGGAGTATGGCAGGACTATGAAACTCGCGCTGATCGGCTTCGGTCAGGCCGGGGGTAAGGTCGTTGACAAATTCCTGTGGTACGACCAGGAGACGGGGAGCAACATCGTTCGGTCGGCCGTCGCCATCAATACGGCTAAGGCCGATCTCATCGGGCTAGACTACGTCCCACAAGAGAACCGGGTCCTCATCGGACAGTCCCGGGTCAAAGGACATGGCGTGGGGGCCGATAACGAACTCGGTGCCGAAATCGCCGAGGAGGACATCGATGAGATGCAAGGGACGATCGACAACGTTCCCGTCCACGAGATCGATGCCTTCCTCATCATCGCCGCCCTCGGTGGGGGGACCGGGAGCGGCGGCGCACCGGTGCTCGCGAAGCACCTAAAGCGCATCTACACCGAGCCCGTGTACGGTCTCGGCGTCCTTCCAGCGAGCGACGAGGGTGGCATCTACACCCTCAACGCGGCCCGGTCCTTCCAGACCTTCGTCCGGGAGGTCGACAATCTACTCGTCTTCGACAACGACGCGTGGCGGAAGACGGGAGAATCGGTCGAGGGGGGCTACGACATGATTAACGAGGAGATCGTCAGACGCTTCGGCGTGCTGTTCGGCGCCGGCGAGGTTCAGGCCGGCGACGACGTCGCCGAGTCCGTCGTGGACTCCTCGGAAATCATCAACACGCTTGCCGGCGGAGGCGTTTCAACGGTCGGCTATGCCGCCGAGGACGTCGACCCAGGTGAGTCGGAGAGCGGGCTGCTCTCGCGGTTCACCAGTGGCCAAGGTGAAGAGTTCGATACCAGTAACACTACCAACCGGATCACGAGCCTCGTCCGCAAGGCCGCCCTCGGCCGGCTGACGCTGCCGTGTGAGATCGATGGAGCCGAGCGAGCACTTCTTGTGCTTTCAGGCCCGCCGGAACACCTCAATCGGAAGGGGATCGAACGCGGCAGGAAGTGGATCGAAGAGCAGACTGGGAGTATGGAGGTCCGTGGCGGCGACTATCCACTACCAAACGAGACAAAGGTCGCCGCCTCGGTGATGCTGTCCGGTGTGACCGACGTTCCCCGGATCAAGGAACTCCAGCGGGTGGCGATTGAGGCCCAGGAGAACATTGAGGACATCCGATCCCAAAGCGAAGCGAACTTGCGTGACCTGGTAGAAGATGACGAGGATGAGCTCGAACCGCTATTTTAGGATCCTTGCGTTCATCCTCGTCTCGCTCGTTCTTGCCGCGGGGGTAGCCGGCGGCGTCACGATCAGCGAGCAGGACGCGCCTTCCACCGCTCAGACTGGCTCCCAACAGTCGGCCGTTTTCGTCTTCGAGAACCTCTACCAAGATCCCTCATACGAGCAGTGGACGCTCCAGGGAACCACTGAACTCAAGAACGTGACCTGGACGGTAGAGTTAGTCAACCAGGCGGGCTCAGTCCAAGCACAGAACTCCTATGACGGGACGTCGTTCAACCAAAGGATCAACATCAACGATGGAGTCGCCAGGGTGACGGTCCAGGCCACGGGCACAGTCCCGCCCGTCCAGAACTATTCCTACTCACCCCCACAGTCGTTCGTCTTCGGCTCCTTTACGCTCGCACGGACGAACGGGTCGAGCATGCCGATCAACACCTACGAGACGCGCCACTATACCGCCGACAGCCAGCAAGCGCGTCAGGCCATCCAGTCTGCACAGTCAACCATCGATAAGGCCGGCGGCAACGAACAGGCGCAAAATATCCTGGATAATGCGATCTCGGCCTACAATGTTGGGAACTTCGGGAACGCCGAAGACCTTGCCGAACAGGCCAAGCAGCGGGCGGAGAGCGCCCAACAGCAGAGCCAGCTGATCCAGTACGCCATTGTCGCGATCATCGGCCTGGTGGTCCTCGGCGCGATAGTAGGTGGCATCTACTGGTACCGGAACCAGCAGCGTGGAGGGACGCTATAGGGGCGGATGCGGGTCATCGTCCCGTATGCGGTCGCCACCCCTAAAACACGGCTCGCCCCCGTTCTCGATCCCGATGAGCGGACCGGCTTCGCCCGGGCCATGCTCGAGGATGTGCTGTCCACCCTCGAAGCGGCCGGACGGACGCCCACGGTTCTCGCGACGGCACCGATCGACCTCAAGGTCGACGTTCGTGTGGACGAGCAACCGCTCACCCCCGCGGTGAACGCAGTACTCAGGGAGGAGACGCCTGTCGCCGTCGTGATGGCCGACCTGGGGTTACTCACGGCGGCAGCCACCGATCGACTTCTCCGTGCGTCGGGCGACATCGTCATCGCCCCGGGGCGGGCGGGCGGAACCAATGCGTTCGTGACCAGGGATCCCGCCTTCCGGGTCGACTATCACGGGACGTCGTACCTTGATCACCTCGGGATCGCGAGGGAGATCGGGGCTTCAGTCAGGGTGATCGATTCGCATCGGCTTTCGACCGACATCGACGAGCCGGCGGACCTCGTGGAACTCCTCATCCACGGCGAGGGCCGGGCTGCGGACTGGCTCCGGGCGGCGGGGTTCCGAGTCGATACGGGCGGTGACCGCGTCACCGTCATCCGCGACGATGCGTAAGCGGCTGGCCGGGTCAC
>CAYOLR010000316.1:0-2797 GCA_964404815.1 uncultured Halobacteriales archaeon | reverse complement strand
CTATTCGCCCGTAAACTCGGGCTCCCGATCCTCGAGGAAGGCGGTCACGCCCTCGACGAGGTCATCCGTCGTCGACAGCAGGCCGAAGCCCTCCGCCTCGACCTCGAGGCCCGCCTCGACCGAATCCCGGCCGGCCAGCATCGCCCGCTTGGTGTAGCGCTGTGCCAGCGGCGGGCCGGCGGCGAGGTCACGTGCCAGCTCGAGGGCGTGCTCCTCGAGTTCGCCGTTCGGGACGAGCCGGTTGACGAACCCGAAGTCCGCCATCCTGTCGGCGTCGAAGCGGTCGGCAGTGAAGATGACCTCCTTCGCCCGGCTCTCGCCGATGAGGTGCCGGAGCCGTTGGGTGCCGCCCCACCCGGGGAGGAACCCGACGTTGTGCTCGGTCTGGCCGAACTCGGAGCGCTCCGTGGCGACCCGGAGGTCCGCACAGATCGCCAGCTCCATCCCGCCGGCCAGGCAGTAGCCGTCGATGCCGGCCACGACGGGGAGCGGGCTCTCCTCGAAGCGGCCGAAGATCCGCTGGCCCTTCCGGGAGAGTTCGACGATGTCGGTTGCCGGCAGGCCCATGCCGAAGGCGGTGAAGTCGACGCCAGCCGAGAAGGCCCGGTCCCCGGCGCCGGTCAGGAGCACGCACCGCACCTCGTCGTCGGCCTCGAACTCGGCGAGGGCGGCCTCGAGTTCATCGAGCATCTCTTCGGTGATCGTGTTGAGCCGGTGGGGCCGGTCGAGCTCGATCCGGCCGACCGCGCCATCGATGGAAACCGAGATAGTCTCGTAGTCGACGGTCCCCGACTCCTCGGCGTCGGGATAGAAGCTCTGCCCGGCGTCGGCGTACTCGACCAGCAGATCGGCGGGTTCGTAGCGGGCGGCCCCCGTCTCGCCGTGGAGGTCCGTGAGGACGCCGTGGAGCGTGTCGAGCCCGGCGTCGTCGGCCATGGCGGCCGGGCCGTCCGGGAAGCCGGCGCCGAGTTGGACGGCCTCGTCGATCGCTCCAACGTCCGCGACGTCGGTTTCGACGAGTTTGGCGACCTCGTTGGCCATGACGGCGAGCAGTCGCCGTTCGATGGCCTCGTCGCCGGCGTCCGAGGGGATGTCGACGCCGCCGTCGTCGTAGTCGTAGAAGCCGGCGCCGGCCTTCTTGCCAAATTCGCCGGCCTCGACCTTCTCCTCGAGGAGCGGGCAGGGCGCATAGGCCGCGCCGAGAACGTCATGGAGGTACTCGAGGACGTCGAGGGCGACGTCGATGCCGACCTGATCCGTGAGCTCGAAGGCGCCCATGGGGAGGCCCATGTCGAACTTCGTCGTCGAATCGACGGCGGCCATCGAGGCGTCGCCTTCGTGGACGAGCCAGGCCGCCTCGTTCAGGAGCGGGACCAGCACCCGGTTCACGATGAAGCCCGGGCTGTCCTTGTGGACGCGGACGGGCGTCTTGCCCATTTTTTCGGCGAGGGCCTCGATCAGGTCGAGCGTCTCCTCGCTCGAGTGGTCGCCGGCGATAACCTCGACGAGGGGCATCCGGACGGGCGGGTTGAAGAAGTGCATGCCGCAGAAGCGTTCCGGCCGGTCGGTCGCCTCGGAGAGCTCGGTGATCGACAGGCTGGAGGTGTTCGTCGCGAAGACCGCCCGAGCCGGGGCGTGCGCCTCGACATCGGCGTAGACCTCGCGTTTGACGGCCATCCGTTCCGGGACAGCCTCGATGACGACGTCCGCGTCGCCGACGGCCGCCGCGAGGTCGACCACGGGCTCGATCCGAGCGAGGGCGGCCTCGGCCTCCTCCTCCGAGAGCTGTCCCTGGTCGGCGAGTTTGCCGAGGCTCCACTCGATATCGTCGTAGCCAGACTGGACGAGCTCCTCGGAGATGTCGCGGAGCGCCACGTCGAACCCGGCCATGGCGGCGAGTTCGGCGATCCCGTGGCCCATGTTCCCGGCGCCGAGCATCGCGATGCGGTCGATGTCGTCGATGTCCATAGGATGTGGGAGGATCGCCCGGCGTTTCAACGTTCCTTCACCGACCACCATGGCCGGCTGGCCCGAACCCATCGCCGACAACGCGGGAACGGTTTGGGGAACGCATTTACCCTTCATTCCCCTCTGTCCAGGTATGGACTTCACCCTCTCAGACGAATTAGAAGCGGTTCGCGAGGAGGTCCGCCGCTTCGGGGAGAACGAGATCACGCCCGTCGCGACCGAACACGACGTGGAGGAGACCTATCCCCACGAGGTCATGGACGAGGCGGCGAAGATGGGCCTGACGGGGGCCCACCTGCCCACCGACTACGGCGGGGCGGGGTACACGCCGGTGGAAATGGCGGTGATCATCGAGGAACTCTTCTCGATCGATCCGGGGATCGCCCTCTGTATCTCGTCGGCGGCGTTCGGTGCCGACGCCATCCTCGAGTTCGGCACGGAGGAACAGAAGGAGGAGTTCCTCCCGCCGATCGCCGAGGGCGACGCCGTCATGGGGACCGCCATCAGCGAGCCGCAGGCTGGCTCGGACGTGACGTCGATCGAGACGTCGGCCGAGCTCGACGGCGACGAATGGGTCCTCAACGGCAACAAGATGTGGATCACGAACGGGTCCGTCGGGGACTACTTCGTCATCATGACCGAGACGGACCCCGAGGTCGAGGACCGCTATTCGGGCTTCTCGCAGATCCTCGTGGAATCGGACCGCGACGGCTTTTCGGCCGACAAGATCACGGGCAAGCTCGGCATTCGGGCGTCCGACACCGCCGAGATCATCCTCGACGACGTCCGCGTCCCCGAAGAGAACCTCATCGGTACCCGTGGTATGGGC
>CAYOLR010000315.1:0-2808 GCA_964404815.1 uncultured Halobacteriales archaeon | reverse complement strand
TGCTGGTTTCTGAGAGAGCCGGGGATAGATTCGGAACTCCAACCCGCTATTCTCACCGAGACCACCCATTTCCAGTTTGCCTGATCAGTGAGCAGACTTCCAATAGTTCCCGTAGCCGGGACATCCAACGTTCCAGTGACCCCGATCGTCGATTGTATGCAAAACCTCTAAGACCGTCGGCGGCGCGGACCAATTAGCAACTTTGTCAATGGGATGGTTGAGATGCACGGCTGTTGGTCAGTTGAGACCTACCGCTATCAAACACGAGGATGCCACTCACCGGACCCGGCTCGGTTTCGGCCGAACCAATTGACTGACTCCTTCTAACCATGGTCGAACATACCCGGACGCTGGACTTCAAAATCGCCTTCGCGATCGGCCTGGGGACGATGATCGCGGCGGGGATCTTCTCACTTTCGGGCACCGCGGTCTATCGGATCGGTTCCAGCGCGGTCATCGCGTTCGTCCTCGCCGCGCTCGTCGCGGCCATCACCGCGTCCGCCTACTCGGAGTTTGCCTCGATCTATTCGGAAAACGGCGGGGGCTACCTGTTCTGTTCACGAACATTCGAGGAAGCCGACCGGCTGAAGTACGCTATCGGGGCATCATTGTTCCTCGGCTACACCGGAACGACCGCCTTCTACCTCGCCACCATGGACGAGTGGTTCTTCCGGTTCATCCTCCCCGAGTGGTTACACGTCCTCCCCCACGGGACGGTCGGCATCCTGGCGGCGATACTGCTCGGCTGGCTCAACGCCAGGGGCACCGAGGAATCCGGGATGTTCCAACTCATGGTCACGAGTGCGAAAGTGGGGGTGCTCTTCGTCTTCATTGCGGGCGCGTTGACGGTATCGAGCCCGGCCGCAGCGACCGACCGGTTCGTAACCGGGTTCCAGGCCGAGCCGGTCGGCATCGTCTCCGTCGCCGCCCTCGCCTTCATCACGTTCTTCGGCTTCTCCGCGATTGCAGCGAGCGCTGGCGAGATTATCGAGCCGAAAAAGACCGTCCCCCGGGCCATCGCGGCGAGCATCATCACCGTCACGATCCTCTATACCTTCGTCATCATCGCGATGGTGAACGCCCCCGTCCCCCGAACCGTCCTCGCCCAGGGCGAGACCGCCATGGGAACCGTCGCGGCGTCGTTTCTCGGACCGTGGGGGCAGCTGCTCATCGTTGCCGGGGCCGTCTTCTCGATGGTGAGTGCGTCGAACGCCTCCATCCTCGCGGCCAGCGGGATCGGCTCGCTCATGGGCAGACAGGGACATGGGCCACGCCGGTTCGCGTTCCTCCACCGGGAGTACCAGACGCCGTTCTGGAGCATCACCACCGCGACCGGCGTTATCGTCGGCCTGATTTTCGTCTTCATTACCCTGTTCTCCGAGGAGGGGTTTGCCGGTCTCCACCTGCTCGGGCTCGAACCGTTGACCGGGTTTGCCACGTTCAACCTGCTTGTGCCACTCGCGGTGGTCAACGCGACGCTCATCTACTCCCGCCGGAACTTCCCCGATATCGAACGGGGCTTTCGCATGCCGCTCGTCCCGGTGCTTCCGATTATCGGGATCCTTGCCAACCTGGCCCTCATCACCAACCTCCCACCGGTCGGCGTGGCGATCGGCATCGGGTTGGTGCTCTTCCTCGCGCTCGCCTACGTGGCATGGGGCGGGGCGCCGCACGTGGATGAACTCGTCGAGGAAGTCGTACCAGCGCAGGTCCCGACCTCGCTCGCAACATCGGGCGCGACAGCGACGACTGAAACGGACCACACCCCGGACACAGACCGGTTCACTATCCTCGTCTCGGTCGCCCGACCCGATCGGGCCGTCCAGTACGTCCGACTAGCGGCACACCTGGCTCGAGCCCTCGATCGGGACCCGCTCGTTCACGTGCTGAACGTGACGCACATCCCCGACCAGACGCCGAACGAAATGGTCCGTGAGACGGCCCAAAAACGCTCCGAACGCATCGAGGACCTGCTCGCCGAGGCTGATATCGACACCGACTACATCGTGGAAGGGCACATATCCCGGGATGTCGCCTTCGACATCGTCCAGACGGCTCGTGACGTGGCGGCCGATCGGATCCTCATGGGGTATCCGGAGGAACAACAGACCATTGCCGAGACCGTCGAATACAACGCGCCATGCGGGGTCTACTTCACGAGCAACGTCGATGCCGTGGAGGAGCCATCGACGATCAATATCGGTGCGGGTGGTGGCCCCCATCACCTGGCGTTGCTCCCGCTCATTAACGGCCTCGGGCGACTGGGCGATGAGATCCATGTCATCAGTGTCGATCCCCGGTCGGGTGGTAGCAAGGAACCGGTCTCAGAGACCATGGCAGCGTTATCCGACGTCCAGGACGTTCACGTCCACAACATCGAGGCGGATAGCGTCGCCGAGGGGCTTGTCTCGTCGGTTATCGGCAACGGCGGCCTCCTCGTCATCGGTGCGACCCGTGATCGCCGGCTTCGGCGGTGGGTATTCGGGAGTACCCCCGATCACACCGTTCGACTCGCCCGCGATGCGGGCGTCCCGGTTCTCATCTACGCGAGTTCGAGCGGGGTCACCGGACGGTTCGAGGATTACCTGTACCCCTTCTACCGCTACCTCCGTCGCTGGTTCTGACTATGTCTGACCGGTATAGATACCCATTTCGGGGTGGACTTCACTACCGTTTGTTCGGCGCGAATCCACGGCCATTGATGGTTGTAACTGGTTAGAGCAGTGTCGGAGCAAATTTCAAGCAGATCCATCAAGGAACGACAGTTGGGACTCGATTTAAAGAGGTTATACGGTTAAGCCACAGTCA
>CAYOLR010000314.1:0-2866 GCA_964404815.1 uncultured Halobacteriales archaeon | reverse complement strand
CGCGTAACAGTCCCGATCGCAGAAGAAAACGTCCTGGTTCTCCGCCTTCCAGCGATAAACCTTGAACTCCGTCTCACAATACTCACACTCGACCGCCCGGCTCCCCTCGCCCCACCACTCCTGGGGCGGGTTCCCGGATACCTCCGGATCAGCGTAACAGTCGGGACAGTACCGTCCCGGTTTCTCGGACGGGTAATAGCTGAACGAACCGCCACACACGAGACACTGGCCCTCGGTTTTGGCATCCTTCCAGTTCCCGTTGTGTTCGCCGGCATAGGGGTTGCAATCATCACAGAACTGCAATTCCCCTTTTGGATCGTAGAAGGTACTCCCACAGCCGTCACATTTCCGATTGGGGAGCCGGTCCCCGTGCATCCGGCTGTGGTGCGCGCGCAGAACGCCGATCGTTCCGAACGTCCGAGCACACGTTGGACAGGTCGGGGTCCCCTCCGCGTCGAACTGGTCCGGGAAGTCCGTCGGGTCACTCACGACCGGGGTTGGTCCCGTGTTCGGCTATAAACCGCCCGGGGATCGTTCAGGGTCTGCCCGTGGACACCGCCGGCCCAACCCCTCCCCGGCTCTGTGTACCCTGGGTCGTGAAGCCTGTGGGCGGGATGCCCCCTTCGATAAGGTCCGTGTCGGTGTAACCAGAGGGCCGAGACTGATACACCCGAACGTCACCGCCACTTGTGTCAAGGACGATCCCGACAGCGTCAGCCGGTACTCGGCCGAAGTCAGGTCCCGGTATCGAGGTCATCCATCCGCCCGGAGAAATCCCAGGAATGGAGCCGGTCAGGGTGGACGCGTATCGCCACCTCCTCGCGATCATCGGCGAGCAACCGCTGGGCGAACGCTGAATCGGTTCCCCCGACGTATCGCCGGAGGAGCGACCGGAGGACGGCCTTGTCCTCGTCGGGGACGATCCTCGCTTGTCCGTTGCCCCTGACGCCGCGGTAAGGGTAGTCGTTGGTGGAGATTTCAAAGGCAACCCCCGAATCGTATTCGAGAAAGCGCACGACGTCGGCCTGCCGCGAGGTCGCACAGACGAGTTCATCATCGACGAACCGGAACCAGAGCGAGAGGATCCACGGTCGATCAGTGGGGGTCCGACACGCCAGTCGTACGGGGATCGGTGTCTCGAGGAACCGTTCGATCTCATCCCGATCCCACGAACCGGTGACGGTAGTCATGGTCGGGACCATGGAGGCGAGCCACTTGAGGGTACAGCGTAGCGATGTCGGATCCACCCCGGTGCCGTTTAATGGGCTTCTCCCCTCTGTCCGGCCATGGAAACGGTGATCGTGGTCGGCGCCGGGCTTGCCGGCTTGGTCGCCGCTCGTCGGCTGGCCCAGGCCGGCATGGCGGTTCGCGTCCTCGAACGGAACGAGACGGTCGGTGGTCGCGTCAGAACCCACACGCAAAACGGGTTCACCCTCGACCGGGGGTTTCAAGTCTTGTTTACGGCGTATCCGGCCGTCAGGCGCGAACTCGACCTGGATGCGCTCTCGCTCAGGTATTTCAGCCCAGGGGCGACGATCGTGCGCCCCGGACGGCGGTCGGTTCTGGCGGACCCGCTCAAGGCGCCGCGAGCGGCGCTCGCGACGGCGGCCAATCCGGAGGTCAGTTTGGCGGACAAGTGGCGTGTCTTCCGGCTGCAACGCCGCCTCCGGCGACGCTCGACCGAGGCGATCTTCCCTGGTCCCGAGCAGTCGATCGAGGCGTACCTGCGGCGCGTGGGGTTCTCGGAAGGGTTCATCGACGCGTTCGCCGCCCCGTTCTACGGCGGGATCACCCTCGATCGATCGCTGTCGACGGCGGCAGCGGTGTTCGAGTTTACGTTCAAAATGCTGAGCGAAGGTCGGACGGCACTGCCGGCGGCGGGGATGGGTGCGATCACACAGCAGCTCGCCGATCGCGCCAGATCGGCGGGGGCCGAAATCGAGACCGGCGTGGAGGCGACCGGGATCGACTGGCCGGGTGACGGCCAGGGTGGGGTGACTGTAGCACACGAAGGGGGAACGGTCGCCGGCGATGCGGTCGTCCTCGCAACCGACCCGCCGACTGCACGGTCGATCACGGGTATCGAGTCGATCCCGACCGAGCCGCGGGGGTGCGTGACCCAGTACTATTCACTGCCGGATACCGTCGAGCTCCGAACCGGGAAACGGCTGCTCCTGAATGCGGCCGATGACGTCCCCAACCACGTCGCCCCGCTATCAGCCGTCGCACCGGAGTACGCACCCGATGGCTACCAGTTGTTCGCGGCGACCTTCCTCGACCGGACGCCGACCGATGGGGAGCTCGCCTCGCGGACGAGATCGGCGCTCGAATCGTGGTTTCCCCGGCTCGGATTCGGCGACCTTGAGGTCATCCGGACCGACCGGATCGAGTTCGCCCAGTTCGCCCAACCCCCGGGCCGTCACGCGACGTTACCGAGCCCCGATGCCCCGGCCGGCCCGGTGTATCTCGCGGGGGAGTATACACGGTGGTCGTCAATCCAGGGCGCGCTCGCGAGCGGAGCAGCGGCCGCGCGGATGATCGGGTCAGCCTGAAGCCGTTAGGGCCAAGATCAGGCGCTTTGGTTGCCGTGTAACCGGGTCGTAAGGCGGTTACGTTCCGGTTGGCGAGTTTACATTACGCTGGCGATCGTCCGGATAGACGCGATGGCCGACGACCAGTTCACCTGTGACTGTGGCGAATCGTTCGAAACCGAAGCAGAGCTCAAACAACACGCACGAGATGCCCACGACATGGACTAGCTGGGTACTGGGCGGACCATACTCCACTCGCCGCCTCCCTCGGATCACTTGATAATAGGGTGGTGAGCGGCGAACCGGTGCTGGCAGTGATCAGTGATTTCTACGGA
>CAYOLR010000313.1:0-2880 GCA_964404815.1 uncultured Halobacteriales archaeon | reverse complement strand
GACCGCCTCATCGACCCGGGTGGTTATTACGTGAGACACGCTAGTAGCGTACAGAAGCATCAACCGATCATGGCTGGAACTGGGTCACAATCGAGCTCGGACGGGACGATGCCGGAGATCGTGAAGACAGACGATGTCCTCGGCGGGGACCCCCGGATCGAGGGACACCGCATCGGCGTGTATCACGTCTATCAGCGCTACGTCGAAGGAGACGACACGCCAGAGGAGATCGCCACGAGCTACGAGATCTCGGTTGCCGAGGTCCACGCCGCGCTCGCGTACGCCTTCAGCCACCCCGAGGAGATGCGTACCATCGAGACTCGGAACCAGTCGATGTACGAGGAGCACGCGTCGAATCGCCTCGTTCCTGACGAGACCACTTAGAGGACGTTCGATGGAACTGCTCGCGGACGAAAACGTCGAGACCGAGTGGATACAGGCCCTCCGCGACGACGGCCATGATGTCGCCCACGTCGTCGACGTTGTGGACCTCGGGGTAAGCGCGTCTGATGCGGACGTCCTAGCGGTTGCAATCCGAAAGGACCGCGTTCTGCTGACAGCCGATCAATCGGATTTCAACGAGCCACCTGCAGACGAGCATCCGGGGATCATTATTATCGCGGACGTGACCCGAACGGGCGGCGAAGTGAGACGTGCGGTTCGCCGTATCGAAGGGTCAGTCTCCGACCTCTCCGATCACGTCGCGTACGTCAGTGACTGGCTGTAACCGCCTGCGGAGAAGACTCGTTATTCATTGACCGCCGCGTCCAGTTCGACGACATCGGAACTCTCTTCGAGATCGGGAAGCTCGTCGAGCGAGCACCTCGCAGCGGCCGCGAGCGCGTCGACATCCGATCCGTGGACATCGCGGATTGCCTCGGTGTCGACGGTTCCGGCCACCCCGACGAACTCGTTGGTCGCCCAGAGCTCTCCGGAACGTGCCTGCGGGAGTGTCGCCGCTCCATCGCTGTCCCGTTTGCCCGTTCGGTAGATAGCCAGCATCTCTTCGATGAGTGGCTTCCTCAATCCCTCGGTGCTGGAGGGACCCTTATGACCAGTCTCGTTCCTTGTGGTAGCTACGATGGCAACTGACCGGAACGCGGACGTGCAGGATCTAGATCACCCGCGGATCGTCGCCGACGAGATGTTCGCTGAGGAGCCGCGTATCAGCGGTCGACGGATCACCATCCTCGAAATCTACGAATAGGGCAAAGAGGGCGACCATAAGTGTCCCCGGAGGGGTTTGCCGAAACGTTCCAACTCGCGAGCGGTAGGGAAAGGAGCGCGTGGCGAAGCGGGATGCAACCGTTATTGTCGGCCGGCCCGTCGTCGAACGTGGTCCATTCCGGGCTTCAGACAGCCCGGCAACGGGTGCCGATACCGACATTGCGGGGGGCAACGGGACGCTATCTCGGGATGGACGGGCCGCCGTCAACAGGCCCCAAAGGACGGACCGACGACGCAACCGCTCCGAGTCGGCCCGACCGACCGCGAATCGTAGAGGTCACGTCCAGTCAAATTGCCGCTACCGACCTCATCGGTACACAAGTCGGTCCGGGACGAAAAGCCACGGGGAGAGACCGACGTTTGATCCGCTAAGCGTGCATATGGATTCACCGGCAGCGGGACAATAGCGAGGAAACGAGCGTGCTGGATTTTCGCGGTGGATAGATTCCAGCAATGATCGCAGATTCAAACTTGTCTATCGGGAGGTTCCTTGAACGCAATGGTTATGTGTGCCAATCCCTCCCATACTAGTCGCATATGACGAAACGACTTGAGTGCGTTGTGGAGGGATGTGACGCGGTGATCGAGGCCGAGACAGAGGACGAGGTTATGGACCAAGCGTCGGCCCATGCCGAGGACGCTCACCCAGAGATGGACCTTGACGAGGCTGCGGTCGCATCCATTAGAGAATCGATTCAGGACGTGTAAGGTCACTGGGGCGAAAACTTTCAATCGGAAGCCCCGGGGTCGCTTCCCGCTGATACGGATGGTTCCACGCCACCGACAAACCCGGAGGGGAGGACGTGGTTGAGGGTCGCCCGCCGTCCTCACACTCCCCCTCCCCGTCACTGGAGCCGGTCGGCAACGACCGCGCAAACGAGGGGGCGATAGCCCCCCAAACCACGCACCGTTCGCGGTTGCACTCCCCCAACGTCGGTGGAGTACGGTCGATGGCACGACCCGTGTCCGCCCACATGCCAACGGTGGGCGCTTGGCCGGAAGTTGGTCGCCTCGGTTCAGGCAGTAGCTGGCACGGCCCAAGCGGATACCGCGGCCACCGGTGGACGCCGAATACGCCAGCCCCACGTGTCGGGGGCCGACGTGTCGCGCCCGACCCCGGTACGCTCCAGCGGGAGAGGACGTTGCCTTCGGGGGCGACGGGACGGCCCGACGCCCCACGAAGGAATCCTCCCGCTTCAGCGCGGAGAGGATGTCAATCGCTTGTGAACAGTTCACGATATAGCCAGTTTTTGACCAACCATCGCCCCTTTTTCAATAGCGACAAGAAGGACGTGCATGAGTCGACCACAGGTACTTGGAATCGGAGCCGTAGCCTTCCTGTTACTTCTCTCCGGTTGTCTCGGTTTTTTAGGACACCAAAACCTCCCGGAGCGGCACCAAACACCGCGAGCCTCACCAGACCAACCAAACTGCGCCACGTGGGTTTCATTCTACGGGGTTGACAGTCCCGACACCGGTCTTTGGACCCCCAGCCAGTTCTCGATTGGGTACACATTACCGGAAGACGTCAGTGTGTTATTCGTTGTGTCCGAAAACGGTGAAGTCCTCGGGTCCGAGCACGAGACAACCGAAGGCATTGACGGAGAGTTAGCGGAAGCCTCGCCATTCATGGCGGGGTCCGAGCGATAGGCT
>CAYOLR010000312.1:2532-2898 GCA_964404815.1 uncultured Halobacteriales archaeon | reverse complement strand
GTTCGATCTGTCAGGTAATCGGTTCGCTCCCCACCATGGAAGGGTTTTCTGTAGCTAACGAGACCCAGGACACATCCTCCAACGGCTCGGGTGCATAGCGGCTCTGCCCCGGACAGTCGGGTAGGCTTGGTTTCCGGTCAGTCTTGGTGTACATTGCTAATGAATGATATGATTATGGCCCGCAAACTCAGCTATACCGGACGATGTCGTAGTCGGGTTGGCACGGAGGCATGGACGTCCCGGAACGGCTGGGGGTGGTTGCCGTGCCGGAGCCACTCACACAACCCGGTCCCGATGAGGAGCGATCTCCCCGAGCAGCCGATCGACCGCCAACCGATTGTCCGGGGGTTGGGACGGACGGGCCGA
>CAYOLR010000312.1:533-2522 GCA_964404815.1 uncultured Halobacteriales archaeon | reverse complement strand
GTCCTCCATCCCGAGCCATCCGTAGACATTGCTCGGAAACTGGTTCCTGGCTACCAGAATATGGGATCCGGCGGGCGGGGAAAGGTTCTTTACCAGAGTAGCAGTACCGTAGGAGACGGCCGGAATAACCGCAATCTGGTTGGCGGAGGGGGCATTGATAACCTGAGCGAAGCGGTCTTTTGCGGTTTTCGTCTCGCTGAAAAAGTCTTCCCCGGGCCGATCACAGCTCGTCGGCCTGCCCCTGCTCGAGGCGGTTCAGCGCATTGGTCAACCGGGTCGTCGTGGTCGGACTCAGGATGAGGTAGGCCGCCCCGGCCGACGTCAGGTGGTTGGCCCAGTGGGCCACTCGCCGCCGCAGTCGAAACCGCGAGTTGAGCCCGACCGCCCGGTCCCACGCCTCATCCCTGGCTTCGTCAATCGTGAGGATCCACACCCATTCGTCCAGGCGTCCCAACGAGCGATCGATCGTGTGGAGGCCATCGGCATAGCGCTCGGCGAGGGTGTCCTGGGTCTCGTCGACGAGCCGTTGGAGGACCTCCATCACGGCACAATGGTCGGCATATTTCCTCGGCCGATCGGGGTCGATGGAGACCTCCTCAAGCGCGTACGCGAGGTCGTAGTTGATGTGGGCATTGATGCCGAGGAGCGCGTTCTGGATGAACAAACAGTCACCGTGCTCGTCGGCCCGAAACGCGATCTGCCATGGGACCGGTACGGATTCGATATCGCCACACTCGTAGGCGTGGAAGGCCCTTCGGTAGTAGTTTCCGAACGTTACCAGGTATTCGGACACCCAGTCCGGATCCTCGAAACCGCCGGCCGCGATCCGCTCGCCCACGGCGGCCGTGACCCGCGTGTAGATGCTTAGAAACACCGCTCGCCGGTCGTTACGCTCGTTCAGGCATTCCTCCAACGCCCGGAACTGCCGTTCGGTTTCTGCAACCGAGGTGTAGGGCGCCTCCACGAGGGCGACGACCGCCGGGTCTGGCTCGCGCCCGTCGAGCTGGATGCCGGGCCGACCGGTCAGCAGGCCGTGCCAGGCATGCTTGAGCCGCTTGTACCGGGTGCGAAGCCACGTCCCCATGCCGCATCCCTGTGGATTTCTCGGAGGGCCATAATGGTTCGGTCGACGATGGGCCCTTGCCTCGCCTAATCGGTTTCTGATCCGGGCCAATCTGCCGGGGAAAAGCAGAGGCCAGGGGCCTATTCGGGCGGTCCGACACCAATGACAGATATCGACGATTGCGGAGTATTCGAGGTTCGATGGTTCCGTACTCCGGGCCCGTCATCGAAACGGTCGAAATGAATCCCCAACTAAGCGCCGTCGGCACCGCTACCCCATAAAAGGTCGAACTCGTGGTGGACGTCCGGTCCGAGTCGGGGCCCGTCGTTGGCGGATCGGGGGTCAACCTGCCCCCGTTACCTTTTGACGGCGGGTCACGGTCTCCCGATGGTCCTCGACCACCGTGCGGGTGCGTTCCATGGCGGCCAGGAGTTCACCCTACCTTCGCCGTTCACGTTTCGCCGCTCGAGCCGTCCGCGATTGTGCCACGATCCGTGCTGAACAACCGGCCTGGTGGACGGTAGGAGAGCCCAGATAAAGGGGGACTCTCCCGAGGGACCGCTCGGTATCCGATTGTTTATATATGGGACCCGTGATGGGCGGGCTATGCACCGAGAAGACGACCGCAAATCCCCGTGGTCAGGTACAGGTCCGAAGGGGTCGATTCGTTAATGGCCCGCCAACGCCGGTGCGAATACCAGGCGGAGAAGTTACTTACCGCCTCAACGACCACGGAGATCTACCGGGCGACCATCGAGCTCGTCCACGACCGCCTCCCGGCAGACGATTGCAAGCTGGTCACCTACTCGGACGGCGAGGTCGAAGTGGCGACCGACACCGGCTTCAAACAAAAAATCCAGGTCGACCACCGCTGCAAAGTCACCGTCGAGCTGCCCGACTACGTCTGGAGCAACGGCACGTCCTTT
>CAYOLR010000312.1:0-523 GCA_964404815.1 uncultured Halobacteriales archaeon | reverse complement strand
CCCCGGGCGGGCGGATCCCGCTCTCCGACTGGGAGTTGTCGGCGGCCGTCGATCGCGGCCAATCCGAACTGCTGGCTGACCTCTCCGCCAAACGGGCCAACTCGGAGGCGACAACCCCCAGCCAGTTCAGTTATCGATCGCTGGTATGCGTTCCCGTCGCCGACACTGGCCTCATCCTCGCCTGCTCGAAGGATCCTGACGTCTTCACCGATGCCCATCTCTCGCACGTCAAGACCATCGCGGAATTCACCGAGGCGGTGCTCGACCGACCGGCGCGGTTCGAAACTGACCCGGCGAACTCTGACCTCCTGGAGGAGGTCGCGTCAATCCTCGCTCACGATCTGCAGAGCCCGCTCTCTGTGGCCTCAGGCAACCTGAAACTGCTCCGTGAGGAGACGGATTCGGACCGGTTGGCGACGGTTGCGGCGGCGGTAGACCGCCTCGAAACCATGCTCGATGACCTCGTCACGCTGGCACGGACCGGTAACCGAGTCGATCCGACGGACACAGTGAAGGTGGCAGA
>CAYOLR010000311.1:0-2921 GCA_964404815.1 uncultured Halobacteriales archaeon | reverse complement strand
GGATGGCCTCGGCCAGGTCGCGCCAGACGGCCGGCGTCATGTTCTCCGAGAGGATGTTGGCGACGACCCGTCCGCGGTAGTTCGCTCGCCCGGCCAGATCGGGAACGGCCCGGAGGACGTCCTCGGCGGTGAACTGCGCCGTGACGGCACCGGTCCGGTAGTCCACGGTCGACGCGATGGTGCCCCCGGTGGAGATCAGTGATATCGTGGGAAGCGACTCGTCGAACTCGATGGTCGATTCGTCCGACTCGTCGGTCTCCCCGGGTTCGATGACGTAGACGTCGGATTCGAGTACCGTGACGTCGGCATCCTCGCGATCGATGCCGACGTTGTAGCCGCCGGGGAGCTTGACCACGAGGTGATCCGGCGTGGTCGATGGCAGCAGGACTCCCTCGTAGGAGACCCCGCTCCGCTCGACGGCGACACGGTCGCCTGGGTTCATGCCCAGCGATACCGTCGGCTCGGACTTGAATGCACTCGTTCGTGAGCCGCGGGGTTATCGTCCGTCGGCCAGCGTCCACCCATCCGCCCGATCGCTGACGACCCCCACCTCGGAGAGCCGCTGGAGGCGGTCCTCCACGACCGACGGGGGGATGTCGACCTCGTCGCTGATAGCGTCCGTGGCGGATTTGCCGCTGGCCACGGCGGCGAGGATCTCCGCGTCGACGAACCCGTCGCCCTCGACCGCCTCGGCCAGCCGCTCAAGGACGGAGGAGATCCGGCCCTGGACCCACCGTTGGGCGAGGGAGAGTTCCCGTTCGATATCGTCGAGTTCGTCCAGGTAAGAGGCGAGCGTCGCGATCTCGCCGACGTCGATGTCGGACGGGGGTTCGAGGGTGGTCCCGCCGTTCTGCCGGACCGCCTCGGTTTCGACCGTGACCTCGTGTTGTTCTACCGAGACGTGTTGGCAGCTGGAAATGTCCAGGTTCGGGCTCGCCGGATAGGCGCTCTTCATCCCGAAGGCGTAGGGGGCAACCGTGACCTCCAGCCGGAGGTTCTCCGCGATGCGGAAGTATTTCCGACGCTTCTCGTCCGTCCGGCTCTCGACCAGACCGGCCTCCTCCAGTTTTCGGAGGTGGTCGATGACGGCCTTCGGACTGACCCCCAGGTGCTCGCTGATCTCCGTGACATAGCACGGCTTTCGCGAGAGGAGTCGGAGGATGCGCCTCCGATTCTCGTTCCCCAGGATGTCGAGTAGTGCGCCGGCGTCCATCGGACATCCGGGGTTTGGACGTGCGCACGCAAAAGCGTGTCTGCTCGATTGAATGGAGGAGCGTCAGGAGCCGGCGTTAGCGTTCGGATTCCCCTGGTCGGACCCGTCGTCGTTTCCGTTCCCTTGGCCGTTTCCGGATCCCTGATCGCCACCGTTACCGGACCCGTTCCCATCGGAGCCTTGGCCGGGGTTGTCGTCCGAATTGCCGGCCTGGTCCCCACCGCCGTCGCCGTTGCCGGACTTCCCGGCCGAGCCATCGTCCGAGTTATCCGAGCCCGAACCAGCATCCCCGGCATTGCCGTTATCACCGGCGTTTCCGGAATCGCTAGTATTCCCGGCGTCGTCCGGGGCGTTCGACGGCCCTGTCGACGTATCGTTCCCCCGTCATCCGGCGGCCCGGCATCATCCGGCTTCTCGGAGGTGTTCGCGTTCCCCCGGTCGCCCGGGTCTTCCGGGGGGCCACCGTCGGACTGGTTCCCGGCTTCGCCGCCGACGTTGTCCGGTCCCGTCTCGATCCACTCCGGCGGCCCGGGTGAACCCCGTGAGCCGCCTAGGCTCCGGGCGATCTCGCTGACCTCTTGGCCGGCCAGTTGATCAGCCCGACGGTTGAGATCGGCGATCTTGGAACGATTTACGCCGGGTGCTCCCGAACGATCGACCGTTTCGATGCCCTCCTTAAGGGCAGCGAGCTGGCCGACGATCTGACTGAGCCGGGATCGATATTTGACCGTGGAAATCGATCCGTTTCGTTTGGCAGCCAGAAGCGAGCGCTTTTGCGCCTGTAGGTTGGCGATCCGTTGTGACAGCTGGTCGGTGCGACGGTCGATCAGCGATCGCCGCGTGCGGTTGGAGGCGTTCTCGTAGGCGGCGGTCCACATACCGTTCTCGACGGGACCCAGAGGCCTTGGACGCGCTCGACTGCATGAAGGACGAGAGTTGTGAGCCGAACGAGACGTTCGTGTCATTGGTCGCTGTTGGCCGCGTCTCGGCGGGTGGTCCGTCCGAGGCGGTCTGTTGGATTGCTACGTGAACCGCTCCGCCGGTCCCAGTGGCGACCGCGGTCATCACAACCGCCACGACGGCGACAACTGTGACAGCGCGCATTCACTCGGTGTTGAACCTGCTCGTAACTAACGCGAACCGTCCGTTCTTGCCGTTCACGCCCGTGAACGGTTAGCTGAAGTGAAAAAACCAGGGGACGGCGACGGGGCAATCAGCCATGTTTGCGCTGCTATAAGAAGCGTTCGGCCAACGTTTATTTCCCCACCTTGTCTGCGTGTGAATGTCTCCCATGTTCGAAGAGTTCTCCGGTGGGTATTACCTTGGGCGTCTCTTCGTCGAGCCGCACGACGGGGACCGGGCGGTCATGCAAAGATCACAGCACGAGCGGGCCAATCGGCAGCTCTACGCGTCGGAGGACGGGATCGACCGATTGGACCACCCGCTCGTCATGAAACTCGACGAGACCCACTTCCCGGTGCATGGCGCCGCCG
This sequence comes from uncultured Halobacteriales archaeon, assembly GCA_964404815.1. GTDB lineage: Archaea > Halobacteriota > Halobacteria > Halobacteriales > Hikarchaeaceae > CAYOLR01. Next base: position 215 of record CAYOLR010000311.1, on the reverse strand, counting down.
ACGTCCCGTCCGGAACCCTCGCCCTCCCCACGCCAATCCTTGAGCAGATGCGGGTCACCGACCCCCCTGCCCTCAAGGAGGTCCTCCTCGCGAAGGCTGATCGTGCCGAACAGCTCCTCCGGTGGTTCGGCGCGGACCCCGCCGCCGAAACGGACGTCTTTCTCCAGTAACGGAACGTACAAGGCCCCTCCGACCGCCGCGCCGCACGATGCTGG
>CAYOLR010000310.1:0-2925 GCA_964404815.1 uncultured Halobacteriales archaeon | reverse complement strand
TGCTCGCCGAGACCCGGCTCGCGGACGAGGCCGAGGCCATCGACGAGCTGATGCGACGTGTCAAGGACGGCGAGACGGCCGTCTACGGGCCGGCGGCCGTCGAGCGAGCGGCGGAGTACGGCGCGGTCGAGGAGCTCCTGGTGCTCGACGAACGGCTGCGGGCCGAGCGCGGCGGCGACGGGGAGTGGGCGGTCGACGTCAACGAGATCATCGAGTCCGTCGAGCACCAGGGCGGCGAGGTCACGGTCTTCACCAGTGAGTTCGACCCGGGGCGGCAGCTGGAGGGGCTCGGCGGCATCGCGGCGCTGCTGCGATACCGAATCGACTAGCGGGTGGCCGACCGCTGATTGGGGCTTTCTGGTTGGCTCGCAATAGATTAGATATTAGCTATTTCCAGCCGCTCCTGTGAGACTCATGGCCCGAGTCGCGCAGACGATTTAGACTGAACGGAGGCCGCGAACCTTCATGCAACCAATGCAGCGTAACTGAGTCTAGCAGGGGTGTACCCGAGGCCGAATTGAACGAAAAAGCCGAATTATCGATAGGCCCGCTATCTGAACGTCTGGTCGAACTCGCGGATGCCGTCGTCCGTCCCGACGATAACCAGTTCGTCGTCCACCCCTATCCTCGTGTCCGGCCCGATGCTAGTGAGTACTTCATCGCCACGCTCGATAGCAATCACGGTACAGCCCGTTCGCTCCCGGATCTCGGCGTCACGAATCGTTTCACCGGCGAGAGCCGGCACCCGTTCACGAATGATTTCGACCTGTCGGTTCGGCGACAACACTTCACGGTTCCTTAAGAGGTGTGAGGCCGCCATCCGACCGGTAATCCTCGACAGTGAGAGGACGTAATCGCTCCCGGCCCGATAGGTCTTGGAGATGTTAGATCTCTCCTCGACCCGTGTGATGATTTGAGTATGGGGGGCGATGTCACGAATGACCAAGGTGGCAAACTCGGTCGTGGTGTCCTCGGGAAGAGCGAGGATCACGGTTCCAGCGTCCTGGATACCGGCTGCCCGGAGCGTCTCCGGGTCGATAGCGTCACCGACTACATCGACCCCGTCCTTCTCGGCCTGATCAACCACCGTGTATGAAATACCTGCATCGTCGAGCTCATCGCCCACGGTCCGGCCAACTTGTCCGTAGCCTATAACGATCGTTTCGTCGACCTCGAACTCGCGAAGTTCGGACTGGGTCTTTTCAACGAGCCGCTCCAACTGGTCGGCGCTCCCGGACGCGAGCAACACGCTACCCGCTGGTAGTCGTAGGTCGGGCGACGGCGGGGTCTTGAACTCGCCACGGATCCACGCCCCTATGATATTGGCACCTGATTCCTCCCGGATCCCGCTGTTGGCAATTGTCGAACCCGCTAACCGACTCCCGTGTCGTATCGATACCTCCACGAGTTGAAACTGATCGCCGATCGATACCGCCTCGTCAACCTCCATTCGCAAGGCGGTCGTTACCTTTGCCGCCAACGCCTCCCCGAGCAAAGACCGTGGCGAAAGTACGTGATCAGCCCCAGCTAATCGGTGATACGGTATCGTGTCCGGGTCCTCCACGACGCTGATGACGGGCACGTCCTCGGCGAGCTCCTTAGCGGCGAGGACGATGCTGGCATCGACTTTATCCGAGACGTCCGCAAACACCGCACGGGCTGAAGAGAGCCCCGCAGCGGCCAACCCTGCTGTCGATTCAGGATCCGCTCGGATTGTGCGATGTCCTTCCTCGTACAGTGAGTTCGCCCGTTCGGTATCAGGTTCGACGATGACATACGGGACGGCGTTGGTATCGAGTTCCTCGATGAGCTCTTCCGCTCGCGTCGTGTCCGAACAGATCACAACATGGTCCTCCAACGGCGAGTCCAGCTGTTTTGGAGCCTGTGACGATAAGGTCCGTTCGACGAGTGGCCCGACGAAAACCGGTAAGGCGCCGACGAGAATTATCATTCCCGCTAAGTCGGCTAGGGTGATGAACGCGTTCATCTCGGAACTGGTCCATGGTGAATCACCGCCAAACCCGGTTGTGGTGAACATTTCGACGGCGAACTGCAGCGAAGCGAGGAACGTTCGAGGTCGGCCCTCGTAAACGCGCATCCCCCACTGATATCCGATTGCAGTCAACACGAGGGCAATACTCACGAAGACTACGTAGCCGATTGCCCGTCGTTTCCAGTTCTGCATAGATATGGGCATACATTCTCTCCAATAAGAAAGTGAAAGGTCCCCACACTCAATGATGTTCTGATGGACGTAGGATCGAAGTTATTGGTGGATAGCTGTCGGGTTGTCCACAATCATGATATCTCGATATATTGGGAATTCAACCGCTATTTCCCGGGGAATCGCTGTCGATGGAGCCCCATTGCAGGACAGACCGCAAGCGCGACGTACGGTCCGAGTCCCGCACGCCGCTTCTGTCAAGAGGCATTCGCTCCACTCATAGCGCTGGCGGTGTTCTCGTCAATCGACGTAGGGTAGAACGAGGTGCCCGCCTTACCCGGTCGGCTCGAGCAGGCTGAACCGGTTGCCGTAGAGGTCCTCGAAGACGGCCTCGATCCCGTACGGTCGCTCCTCGGGTCCCTGCGGGAACTCGACGCCCTCGTCCCGGAGGGTCTCGTAGGCGGCCTGACAGTCCTCCGTCGTGAACGACCACGTCGGGTTCTTGCCGACCTGCTCACGGAGCCGCTCGGCGCCCGCCTCGCCGTGCAGCTCGGGGTTCGGCTCCTGGAGGTGGATCTCGACCTCGGTCTGGTCGGGTGGCGCGACGGTGACCCAGCGCATCCCCGGCCCGAACGACTCGTCGCTCCGGAGCTCGAACCCGAGCCGGCCGGTGTAGAACTCGATCGCGTCGTCCTGGTCCTCGACGGTGATACTGACGACTGACAGCGTGGAGATCATGCCCGCTCAATCGACGCGCCGAC
>CAYOLR010000309.1:0-2933 GCA_964404815.1 uncultured Halobacteriales archaeon | reverse complement strand
CCGGTCGAATCCCCCGATTCGACCACGATCTTTCCCTATCACGACCTCGAGCCACCCACACTAACAGACGTTTACCGTGCGAAGCGGGTGGTCGCTAACTACCTCCCCCGCACCCCGCTCGTCCGGAGCGATCCACTGTCCGCCGAACTCGATGCCGAGGTGTTCCTCAAACGGGAGGATACCCTCCCCACCGGCGCGTTCAAGGTTCGTGGAGGGGTCAACCTCGTCTCCGGCCTGGATGCGGAGTTCCGGGAGCAGGGGCTCATTGCGGCGAGTACCGGTAACCACGGCCAGTCGATCGCCTTCGCGGGGAACCAGTTCGACGTCCCCGTCACGATCGCCGTCCCCGAGGAGGCCAACCCGGACAAGATCGCGGCGATGGAGCGGTACGGGGCGAGCGTAATCGAGGTCGGCGCCACCTTCGACGACGCTCGGGAATGGGCGGAGGAGCGTGCCGCTGTCGAGGGCTATCGGTACGTCCACTCGGCTAACGAACCTGAACTGGTCGCCGGAATAGCGACGGCGGGACTGGAAGTGCTCGAGGACCTCCCGGACGTCGACTATCTGTTCTGTCCGGTGGGTGGGGGCTCTGGAGCCTCGGCATACAGTTTGACTGTCGGCGACCTCACGACCGCGCAAGTTATCGGCGTGCAATCGGCAGCCGCCCCCGCCGTGTACCGAGCCTGGGCGGAGGATACCTTGGATCCCCACGAGACCATGGAAACATTTGCGGAGGGCCTGGCAACCAGCGTTCCGTTCGCGTTGACCGCTCGGATCCTCCGAGAGAAGCTGGATGATTTCCGCCTGGTCGATGACGATGCCCTCAAGGCCGGCATGGCCTCCATGCTCGCGGAGGAACACCTGGTGATCGAGGGGGCGAGCGCGGCCTCGCTGGCGGGCGCCCGCCTGATGGCCGACGAGATCGCCGGCTCGACGGTGGTCCTGCAGCTCTCGGGCCGGAACGTCGATCCGGCGAAGATCCGTGAGATCGCGGCCCGGGCGGATTGACGGGGCGGGAAAGCCCTTCCCACTTCCTCCTCATGTCCTGACTGAACGAATGGTCCCCATCCCCCGCCGATCCGTCCTGGTGAGCCTGGGCACCGCGTCGTTCTCGATCGCGGGCTGTCTCGGCCCCTCCGACCCCTCCACATCGCCGACGACCGAATCGGCGACCCAGCCGTCCGAGACGAGCGCCGAGGGACCGACCGATATCACCCTGACAAACCCCGAGGTGAGGAAAAATGCTCGTCGCCGATCTCGGCAGCTGGGGGGACCTCCGTCACTGGTCCGGGCAGTTCATCACCGTCGGGTGGGACTGGTATCCATCGGGGCCGCCATCGACATCAACGACGTATTCGGATTCACCGTGCCGACTAGCTCGGGGATCGACCGGGCGGTCAGGCCCCGGAATCCTGTCCTGGGCAGCCATCGAGGGGATTGTCACCGTTCGGTTCAGGTCCAGGTCGAATTTCGAACGGACGGTCTCCCTCTCGGAGACGGAGACCGCTCCGTGACTACCAGGCCATTTGCTTTCCGGAATGCGGTGGAAAATGCCGACCGCCGATCGGAAACCGGCCGTCGGCGGACCATGGACGGGACCGGGGCCACGGAAGGGAGTGGCCTGTGGAAGAGGGTGGGTGTGGGGTTGAGAGTGGCCCCTCCCGTCGATCCGGGGGTAGACGAATGGTCATAATAGGTCTTGTGGGGGCCCCCGCCCACACTCTAATTATATCTAATTAAGCTTTAACTGCCTGGGGTGTGAAGGCCGGGCCATCCGATGACCGAGTACACGACGATCTCGCTAAAAAAGGAGTTCGTGGCTGACGTCGAGGCGTACATCGAGGACGAGCCGTTCGGTTCCGTGAAGGAGTTCATCAAACACCTCGTCATCCGCGAAATGGAGTCCGATCAGACAATCACGAAGACGGAGGCGCGACGAATCGGTCAGAAACTCAAGGAACTTGGCTACGTGGAGTGACCGGCAGTGGAACAGCACCGCCGATCGATCGCGAAAGCGATGAGTTATCGCCTGTTCGCCACCAGCCTGGTCTTCGGGATCGCCTTTCTTCAGACCGGTCATCTTGCGGTCGCGGCGAAGATCGGGGTCTCCGCCGCCATCGCGAAGACCTCGCTGTATTACGTCTGGGAGCGGCTCTGGAGCCGGATCAACTGGGGCCTCGAGGCCCCCGGCTGACGGAACATTGGGGCCCCAGTCTCGCTACCCGTGGAACCACGAGCCGATTCCGTTCTAAGAGTCGATAATCGGTGGGGAGGTTTTATCGCTATATTGGCCCGGTATGATCATGGGAACGTTAGCCGTGCTCGTCGAAGCCCTTCTCGTCCTGACGACGGTCGGTATCGCCGGTGCAGGCCTGGCTATGGCCGGCTTCGCCGTCCGCGCGTACGCCAACTCCAAGACCCGCGGACTCGTCCCCCTGGCGGTCGGGTTTACACTGGTCGTCGGCGCGGCGGTGTCGACGTCGGCGAGCGTGATCCTCACTGATTTCGAGCGGATCCGGACGATTCTGGTGTTTCAGACGTCCCTGACCTTTGTGGGGTATGTCGTCATCGGGTATGCCGTCTACAGCTTCCGGGATGCCGACGCCACCCCCGGGGGAACCCATTACGGCCGGTGACTGCCGCCGCCGAATCGTCAGACGGGTGCGGTCACGGGAAGCGGTTTATCGCAGTTACGGAACCAGTGTTAGCGTCAACGATCGACACGCTCAAAAACCGGGTTCCAAACGACGATGGCTCGAGATCGAGCGGCTGATCGAGACTCTGGACCGGTTCGACGGCCATCTGGATGGGATCGACGACGAGGTTCTAGCTCGCATTCGGCCCGGGACGACGGGTACCCGTTCGATCGGGTGGTTTGCAATTGCGGATAACCAGCGGCCGCTGGGTCAATCATGGTGTTCGACTGGCTTCCG
>CAYOLR010000308.1:0-2939 GCA_964404815.1 uncultured Halobacteriales archaeon | reverse complement strand
GCGGATACTCTAGTCAATTGGAGGAATAGAACATGCCCATTCAAGACCTCGCCCGCGACGAGGTCGTTTCCGCCAACCCAGACGCATCGATCGCCGAACTTGCCCAGCTGATGCGGGACGAAACTGTCGGCAGTGTCGTCATCACGAACGACGGGAGCCCGGTCGGAATCGTCACTGATCGGGATCTGACGACACGCGTGTTGGCTGACGAGCGCGAGGCGACCGGGATGACTGCCCAGGACGTGATGACCTCGGACCTCTGTGCGGTGGGTCCCGAGGCTGGCTTCTACGAGGCGGCCCAGGTGATGAGCGAAAACGGCATCCGCCGGCTTCCGGTCTGCAATGACGACGACGAACTCGTCGGCATCATCACCGCTGACGACCTCACGGAACTACTCGCGGACGAACACGAACAGCTCGCGGCCATCATACGGAGCCAGCGGGCCGCCTACTAACCCGGCCAACGAATCCCGCTGACCGTTGGGTCCTCTCTCTCCTTCTCAGGAGGCGGGAAAGGTCCCGGGGTATGAGTAGCTTAGCCGAACGAACTATACATAGATGAACTTCGACCAATTCACCGGCCAAATCGAACACCGCCTTGAACTACCAGAAACCGGCGAGACCGTACGAGCGATTCGGGCGACGCTCTTGACGCTCGGCCAGCGCCTCCCCGAGGGCCACGCTGAGGATCTGGCGGCATCACTGCCGATGGAGATCAAGTGGTACCTGACCGGAGCGGTGCACGAACACGGCCAGCGCTTCGACTGGCGGGAGTTCATTGAGCGCGTCAGCGAGATCGAGCAGGCTGACCCGATGGAGGCGGCCTATCACGCCCGCGTCATCATCGATTTCGTCCGCACGCTCGTGCCGGCATCCGATTTTCAACAGCTGCGCGACGCGCTTCCCGAACGCGAGAAAGACGGGAACTGGGGGAAGCTGTTCGAAGTGGTCGATGCCGGTGGCTGGGGCGAGGCCGAGGAAGCCCAGACCGGCGGCGGCCCCCAGCCACAGGTGGCATCCTCAGATCAGTCCGAAAACGGCACCGAAGCCCAATCGACCTCGAAGGCGACCTTCGAAGTCTACAAAGACCGGGCGGGCAAGTGGCGCTGGCGGCTCGTTCACGACAACGGGAACATCATCGCCGATGGCGGCGAGGGGTACGCGAGCCGGCAGAACTGCGAGCAAGGCCTCCAGAGCGTGAAGCAAAACGCCCCGGGAGCGACCGTCGAGCAGGTTGATAATCCGACCGGCGGGGTCGAATATAATGTAGGAGATAACTGATTGTACACCTGGCGAGTCTCATCAGTTGGCGTGAAAACAGGGATGAATCATATCATACTTGATTGATTGTTTCATGCCCCTGCTGGGCTCAACGCGCGTATCGGTCACCGTTGGCGAACTGCTAAAGAACCGTGTATCCAAAAGGGGAGTATGGGAACGATTTTCGTTGCGTATGGGGAGCCGGGACATCGAAATACTGTCTTGGAGTTCGCAGTCGAACAGGCGGCGGCGAGCGAACACGACCTGATGGACCGGGGCGGTGCCTGATGAGCTAGCGCCGACTTCAGCTGTCCAATTCGTCCTGTTGCCCAGGAGCTGCAACGACGGTCCCGGTCGCGAACATGGCTGAAGCTTCTCTTAGTGACGGGTTAGTCGTTACGAACCATCCCCTCGACAGTGTGAAACGCCCTTCCAGCATCCTGCCTCGATGTGGCGACGATGGAGACAGGACCTGTCGTGGGAACGGAGGCATCAAATGTCAGGAGCTGATAGCCTAAACATGGGTGAATCAGGACGAGCCGAACGCCCCTCATGGACGATGGTCATCGCGGTCGCCCTCGTTCTCTTCTTCGCCCAAATCATCCCCTCGCCCTTCCGAAGGCATCCCGCATTCCGGCGTTTCGGCCCGGATAAAGTACTCCACTTCTTGGGGTATGCTGGGTTCGCGGGCGTGCTCGCGGACGCGCTCGCCAAGGCGTACCTGGACGACCGCGAAGCGGGGTATTGTGCCGTCGTCATCGCGACGATCTACAACATCACGATCGGTGAGCTCCAGAAGGTAGTGCCCGGTCGGGTCCCCGAACGGGCCGATTTCATCGCGGGCTTCCTCGGGTCGATGCTCGGTGTCGTGGGTTGGCGGTGGTTGTCGGATGACGAGACAACCTGATCGTACAGTGGACACCGCATCGAGCCGTGGCTTCAAACGGCTGGAGACCATGCTTATTCTCGTGTCGATAGGTACGAGGCTACGACTGGGTCGGTGGACGCCGGCAGCGGTGTCGGGCGCCGCCCTGCTCGTTGGATCGGCCTTTCCCCTCCCGCCCCGGTTTAACCCAGACTACGGTCCCTTCGGGCCCGACAAGGGTCTTCACCTCCTCGGTCACGCAGGTTTCGTCGCTTTGCTCGGTGCCGGGCTTGGAGAGGAGAAGCGTGGTATCGGCGCGGCCGTTGGCGCGTTTGTGTTGTCGACCGTATTTGGAGTGACCACCGAAGTCCTCCAGGAGTCGGTTTCTGGCCGGGAGTTCGAGCGGGGCGACGTCATCGCCGGGATGCTCGGGTCCCTGCTCGGGTTGTTGGCGTGGTGACGTCGTGCAATAGCCATCTGGATCACCCACCACGAGGGCTTTCATCGTGACTCCCAGTCACCGCGAAGCGATCAGATACGGTCACACGGGTCCCTGACCTCTTCCAAGGGCCCGACGCATGCAGATTCCCCCACGAGTCCTGAGTTCCCGTTGCCGCCGGTCAACTGGGACCGTACGATTCGTTGGAGCTTGATGGCGGGCCTCGAGGTACAAACATGATGGACCTGGCTTAATGCATGTGACGTTGAATCTAGCCGCATGGAATCGCTAGATCGGGTCGCCGGGACCGTCCTCCACCGGCGATACCTGCGACAGGACGAGAAAGGCCAGGTCGTCGAGACGCCCGACGAGCTG
>CAYOLR010000307.1:0-2954 GCA_964404815.1 uncultured Halobacteriales archaeon | reverse complement strand
TGATCGTACCCCTGGGTATACCTTAAAGGTACCGACGGCGGCCGAACTTACGCGATCCCTTATATATGCTCCTCCTCCAGCACCCACCCGATCGCCCGTTTGTAATGGGTGAACATCTGGCGGACCCCCTCGTGTCGCATGTCCTCGCTCTCTAGCTGTTCCGTAAGGAACTCGTACTGTTCACGGATCTCCGACTCGTCGCGCATACGCCCGAATGGAGCCACAGATAGGAACGGTTTGTGTTCGTTCACGGTCGGGGAGGTTTTCAGGCCGCCGACCTAACCCCCCGACGATGCGTGTCCGCGGTCGGCGTCGGTGTACGGACTGCGAAACGGAGTGGTCCTATTTCGACACAGGCGAGATCGCCTGCCCCAACTGCGGGGGCCTCAGGAGCATCGGTGTCGACCCTGAGCGGTCGCTCCACACCGATACACCGGTCGACCTCGACCTCGCCGACGCTCGTGGGATGGTCGGGGAGCGCCCGCTCAGCGAGGTCGCTACGACCGCCGCCGATGCCGCCCGGGAATACGTCGTCCGGCGGGGCTTCATCGTTGGGGGCGATCTCAAACCGCTCGATGGACTGTTTCTCAGGGCCGCCGAGCTCAGAGAGGTCGGAACAGCCCTCCGGCAGCGGCTTGACCCGTCCGCCGAAGCGGAGCAGTATTTCCTTGCACTCCTCGACGGAGAGGCGGATCCCGGTGCCGTCCCCCCGTCGCTAGAGCAGGCACACGGCCTCGCCATCGTCTCCGCTGTCGGGGGCTACGCGACCGACCTCCGGAAATGGCTCGACGAGTCCCCGGATCCGGCCGGCAGCGACTGTCTCGACCGGCTCCGTGCTCACGTCCGCCGGGCAAACGCCCTCGATGGCGATATCCCACCGGGAGAGGCTGACCGGTTGATCTCGGCGGCCCGAGGACTGGGCGACTACCTCAGATCCGGGGAGCCCGAACCCCTCGATTCCGCCAATCAGGCGCTCAATCGCCTGGATTGACCCCTGTCACGGGCAGTCAGTGGCGGAAAACGAGACCGGGTCGCTCCCCTGATCGACGGCGCGGGTGATCCCGGTCTCGAGATCGATCAGCATGGCCCGACCGCCGTATCCGTGGGTTTGGTCGTGGCCCCGGACGACGACGCAGCCGACCGATTCGGGCATGTCGACCGTCGTGGACCGGGTGAACTCCCGTGTCCCGTGGGGGTGAGCCAGCTCACGGCGACCCACGCTCCGGCCATCGAGCCGCTCTACCTGCCACCAGTTTGCGTAACCGTCCTCACCCTCGTCGTCGTGATAGAGGGTCACATCGAACCTGACGCCGCCATCCTCCTGGGTGATAGTGACCGCCATGACGTTGGCCTCGCGGAGATCGGGAGCATCCTCACGCGTGGCGGTCGCCGTCGGGGTCGATCCCGACGAGGGCGCGCCGTCACCACCTGTCAAACACCCGGTGAGTCCGAGCATCGACCCCACGACCATGAGAACCTTGCGGCGGTGCACGGCCCTACAGGTTTTCGTAAAGGGGATTATCCCGACAGAGACGAGCGACCTCGTCGGCCGCCTCCTGCCGAACGGCCTCGTCGTCGATATCGTCGATCACCCGCGTGATACACCGGGCGACCGCACGCATATCGGCCTCGTCGAAGCCGCGCGTCGTCAACGCCGGCGTCCCGGCACGGATCCCCGAGGCCACGAACGGCGATCGGGTTTCGCCAGGCACCGTATTGGCGTTCAGGACGATCCCAACGTCCTCGAGGGCTTTCTCGGCTTCCTTCCCCGTGACGTCCGGATGGGAGCCCCGGAGGTCGACGAGGACGAGGTGAGTATCGGTCCCGCCCGAGACGAGTTCGAAGCCGTTGTCGGCAAGTTCCTCGCCAAGCGCCTCGGCGTTACGGACCACCTGTTCGGCGTAGTCCTCGAAGTCAGCCGAGAGCGCCTCCTTGAACCCGACGGCTTTGCCGGCGATGTTGTGGAGGAGCGGTCCACCCTGCATCCCGGGGATAACCGCCGAATCGATCGCGTCGGCGTACTCCGCCTCGCAGAGGACCATTCCTCCCCGACCGGCCCGGATCGTCTTGTGCGTGGACCCGGTCACGAAATCAGCTATTCCGACCGGCGAGGCGTGAAGCCCAGCGGCCACCAGCCCCGTGATATGCGCCATGTCCGCCAGGTGGTAGGCCCCGACATCGTCGGCCACGTCCTGGATCCGTTTCCAGTCCACCTCGCGGGGGTAGGCCGAGTAGCCCGAGACGATGATGTCGGGCTCGAACGACGTCGCTTGCGCGGCCAAACCCTCGTAATCGATATACCCTGTCTCCGGGTCGACCTCGTACTGTTCGACGTCGTAGAGCTGCCCCGAGAAGTTGACCGGATGGCCATGACTGAGGTGCCCGCCGTGGTTCAAATCGAGGGAGAGGATCTTGTCCTTGGCGTCAAGGACGGCGAAGTAGACGGCCATGTTCGCCTGCGTGCCGGAGTGGGGCTGGACGTTGGCGTGATCGGCCCCCCAGAGGTCCTTGGCACGGTCGATGGCCAGTTGCTCGATCGTGTCCACGTTCTCACACCCGCCGTAGTATCGCTCCCCGGGATAGCCCTCCGCATATTTGTTGGTGAGGACGGATCCCTGTGCCGCCATGACCGCTGGGGAGACGTGGTTCTCGGAGGCGATCATCGCGAGGGTGTCGCGTTGGCGCTCCACCTCGGCGCTGAGCGCGTCCGCAACGGCTGGGTCCGCGTCCCGAACCCGGTCGTAGGTCATGTAGTTCCTGGCTGGTCCCCATCCCATAAGTCTACCTTGATCGCTGGAAATTCGGGCCGGAGATAGAATTAAATACAAGCCGATAATGTATGGAAAAAGACGGTCGATGATCACGGTTGAGGAAACCGACTCCGGACTGTACGTTACCGACGCGGCCAAGAACGAACTGCAGATCGAGATTCCGGATTGGGAGGAAGGTGGGGA
>CAYOLR010000306.1:0-3013 GCA_964404815.1 uncultured Halobacteriales archaeon | reverse complement strand
AACTCGTCGTTGGGCCGCATATCGGCGACCGTTGCCAACCGGTTCGAGAGGTTGTAGTAGGCAGTCACGCTCGCGATGTCCCAGATGGCCTCCTGGCTGAAGCCGACCTCGCGGAGTTCCTCGAGATCCTCGTCGGTTATCCGACCCGGCTTCTCGGTGAGCTTCTCGGCGAAGTCCAACATCGCTCGATGGCGGTCCGATAGGTCGGCCGATCGGTGGTTCGTCGCGAGTTGGTCAGCCAGTTTCGGCCGCTTCGAATAGATCCGGACCAGCGCGCCATGGGCCACCACACAGTAGAGGCAGTCGTTGATCCCGCTCACCGTGACGACGATCATCTCGATCTCGTCCCGGTCGATCACGCTGTCCTCGACGATCGCGTCGTGATACTGGAAGAAGGCCCGGAAGTGTGACGGTTTGTACCCGAACGCGGGGAAGACGTTCGGCGTGAACCCAGCCCGTTCGGTCTCCTCCTCGATACGATCCCGGAGGTCTTCCGGAAGGTCCTCGATGTCAGGGACCGGGAAGCGCCTCATCGGTTCTTCGCCCATATCCGTTTCCGGGACTGGAATCCGGTTATAGCTTTGCCATCCCCCGACGGATTCGCCTAGCGATCCCAATAGCGGGGATCGATGAGGTGTTCGTCGACATCGACCGATCGCCAGCTCAGGTAGAACAGATAAGCGAGGGCCAGCCCAAGCCCGAGGGCGTACTGCCAGAGGCCGTTCCACGCCGTCCAGAGCACGACCACGCCCGCGGCTACCAGAATGAGCCGCATGAGGGCGGTTCCCATCACCTGACTGAACGGGTCGGCCATCGCCGTTACCCGGTGTCCCAGCGGCTAAACCCTTCCGGGGAAACCGAACAGGTTAGTAGCCAGCCGACCGCCGACCAGGCTATGCAACGGGTGCGGTTTCGAGACCCCGCCGGGTCCATCAGAAACGGTGTATGGGAGGACGGCACGGTCCGCTTTGCGGACGCCTCGTACGAATCTGATGAGGTGACGATCCTCGCGCCGACCGAACCGACGAAGATCGTCTGTATCGGGTTGAATTACGCCGATCACGCTGCCGAATCGGACATGGAGATCCCCGATCGGCCGATGCTCTTCCTCAAACCCCCGAACGCGGTCGCCCACCACGGTAGCTCGGTCACCCTTCCCGCTGGGAAGGACCGCATCGATTACGAAGCCGAGTTCGGAGTCGTCATCGGGGAACAGTGTCGACACGTCGACGAGGCAACGGCGATGGACGTCGTGGCGGGGTTTACCTGCGGGGTCGACCTCTCCAACCGAGACGACCAACGGGCCGAACAGAACTGGGTGCGGGGCAAGGCCTTCGACAACGCCTCCCCCCTCGGACCGACGCTGGCCACCCCCGATGAGGTACCGGATGACGCCGGCGTTAGCCTCTACCTTAACGGCGATCTCCGACAGGACTCCTCGCGGGCCGAGTTCATCTTCTCGGTCCCGGAGCTCATCGCGGAAATCACGACTTACCTAACACTCGAACCCGGCGACGTGATCCTGACCGGAACGCCTGCTGGCGTCGGGCCGCTCGCCGACGGCGACGATATCGCCGTCGAGATCGATGGGATTCCCACCCTCGAACTCACCGTCGAAATCCCCGGATAGCAAAGGCAAAACCCCCGAGAACGCCCGACGTACTGCTTGTAGCATGACCTGGCGTCCGTAGCGTCAGTCGAGGACGGCGAGGGCGTCATTCTCCCGGAACAGCTCACAGCTCGCGGTGAAGGGCGGGTCTGCGATAATCGAAGCTGTCGAAAGGGAGACCCGGGACCGTCCGGCTACGATAGGACCGGGCCGGGAGCGGGGGTGGTGGTTCCCCCGAGATCCATTCAAGCGATCGCTTCCCGTCTCGCTGCGAGAATACCGGCGGTCGCCATCGTTCACGCCATTGCCGGTATCGAGCTTTTCGACACTAATGCCGCTGCTCCCGAAACGGACAACCGATCCGCCCTCGTGCCCTCCGACCGCGTATTTACGGTGGACCGCGACCAAGGCGTCGGCATCGACATGACGCCGATTGCGCTCGATCACCTAGTCCTGTACGTTGAAGACGAGGACGCGACCTGTGCGTTCTACGAATCGCTGGGGGCCTCCTGTGAGACGTTCGGGGACGGCCGTCGGGCGATCCGGATCAATGACCAGAAGATCAACCTCCACCCGGCCGGCGACGAGTACGATCCCCACGCCCGGCGGCCCACGCCAGGATCGGGCGATTTCTGTCTGATCATCGATACGTCGGTGGAAGCCGCCAAACGTTCACTCGAGGACGAGGGGATCGAGATCGTGCATGGGCCGGTCGAAAAAACGGGTGCCCGCGGCCCGATGGACTCGATCTACGTCACCGACCCCGACGGCAATCTCGTGGAGCTCGCATCGTACCGGACCTGATCCGAAGGGCCCGCCGCCCTCCCTAGGTTGCCCAAAAAGCCTTTTTGAACCGGTGGCTTTTGTCAGGGTAATGAGTAGCCTTGAGGGCGTGTTGGACAGTTTGATATCTGAGGTCGATGCCGTGGCACTCTTCTCGCCGTCCGCCTCGGCCTACGACCGATTCGTCGGCGAGGACGACGTCGATGTCCTGGTGATCTCACGGGAGAACACCGTGGATGCCGAGAAATTTATCGAGCTCCCCCTCGATTTCGGCGACGTTCGGGACCGTATCCGGTTCGGCGTCGAGGGCGGAATGGACCGAGGGCTCGTTGATGACGGCGACGTCCTCGTGTGTCTTCTCCCGGTATTCAGCGACGAGCCGGATGCGGTTATTCGTGTCAGGGCGAGCGAATCTCTCCATACCGGCATCTACGACCTCTTCGTCCATTCCCGGGCGGAAGCGGACGTCATCCGCGACGTCCTCGAGCTCGTGATCGAACTCGGAAAGAAGGGCCAGAAGGGCCAGCGCGTCGGGGCGCTCTTCGTCGTCGGTGATGCTGGGAAGGTGATGAACAAGTCCCGGCCGCTCTCCTACAACCCCTTCGAGAAGTCCCACGTCCA
>CAYOLR010000305.1:0-3030 GCA_964404815.1 uncultured Halobacteriales archaeon | reverse complement strand
CGGCGAGGACGAGCCGGCACCGGCCGAATTCGAGGTCGAGCATCGGGACGACGTTCTCGACTTCGGCCTCTCTGACCTGATCGAGCCCGGTGATCCCGAGGTCGGCGGCCCCGTCGGAGATGTATTCCGGGATGTCGGCCGTCCGCACGTACAGGACCGTCACGTCGGGGTCGACGGTATTGGCGTACAGCTGTCGCGCTGCTCCGTCCTCGATATGTAACCCCGCCCGTTCGAGCAGCTCGAGGGCCGGGTCGTGGAGGCGGCCTTTGTTGGGGACGGCGATCCGCATTACCCGAGCGGTCGAGACCGGGGGGGAATTGTCTTTCGAAGCTGGGATGTCCGGAGTCGGTGATGGCGGGGGCTCGACCCCGCGGATCGAGCCAATCGCAGGATTCAGGCCGGCCGCGGCTGAAGTGCCGCGGCATGGCAACGTTACGGATCGCCGGTGGCCATGTCCTACGGCCGGATTTCAGCGTGCAAGCCGGCGATGTGCTCGTCGACCGGGACGCCGGCGACATCGTCGACGTGGGTGACATCGACCGGGGCGACCAGACACTCGACGCCAGTGACGGTCTCGTAATCCCGGGGCTAGTCAACGGGCACACCCACGCCTCGATGACGCTTTTGCGTGGGTACGCCGACGACAAGCCACTCGACGCCTGGCTCCAAGAGGACATCTGGCCGGTGGAGGCCCATCTGACCGCCGAGGACGTCCGTATCGGGACGGAACTCGCGCTCCTTGAGATGATCCAAACCGGGACGACGGCGTTTGCTGACATGTATTTCTTCATGCCATCGGTCGCGTCCGTCGTGGACCGGGCGGGGCTCCGTGCCCGCCTCGGCCACGGGATCATCACGGTTGGCAAAGATCGAGACGAGGCCTTAGAGGACTTCGAAACCGCCATGGCGTTCGCCGAGGAATACGACGGGGCGGCCGACGGCCGGATCCGGACGATGATGATGCCACACAGCCTCACGACCGTCGGCCAATCCTTTTACGAGGAGTTCGTCCCCCGGATCCGCGAGGCCGGGTTCCCGATCCACTATCATGCCAACGAAACCGAGGACGAAGTCGATCCGATCGTCGAGGAACACGGCGAACGCCCCTTGACCTACGCCGCCGAGCTGGGAGTGATGGGACCTGGCGACTTCATCGCCCATGGCGTGCACCTAGACCGATCTGAGATCGAGCTCCTCGCCGACGCTGGGACGGGCGTCATTCACTGCCCGGCCTCCAACATGAAGCTCGCAAGCGGCATGGCACCGGTCCAGGCACTGCTCGATGCGGGGGTGACGGTCGGGCTCGGAACGGACGGCGCAGCCTCGAACAACGACCTGGACATGTTCGACGAGATCCGTGATGCCGCGATGCTGGGGAAACTCGCCGCGGACGACGCGAGCGCGGTCGCCGCGGCCTCGGCGGTTGGACTGGCGACCGCCGGGAGTGCCGACGCCATCGGAGTGAACGCCGGGCGGATCGGGGCCGGCGCGAACGCCGATCTCGCGGTGATCGACCTGAACGCCGGTCACCTCACCCCACGGCACGACCTCGTGAGCCACCTGGCCTACGCGGCCAGGGGAAGCGACGTGCGACACACGGTATGTGCCGGCGATGTCCTCATGCGCGACCGCGAGGTCACCACGCTCGACGCGATCGCCGTTCGCGACCGCGCGGAAGCACAGGCCGCTGACCTCGTCTCGCGCGCCGAGCCCTGAAAAAAACAATCTCCATCCGTTGGAATGTCGGCGGGAACGGTAACGGAAACGGCCAGGGGTAGTACGCCCGCCCGTCAATGTTTCCAGGCGCGTCGTGGGTCGGCGTCCCAGGTTTGAGCAGGTTTTTGCCCCAGCTTGGCCACGGTTCGACTATGACTGCCACGATTACCGAGCAGCTCGAGGATCCCGAGGACGCCCGGTCGTCGGGCCGGCGGAAGATCGACTGGGCCCGCCAACACATGCCCATTCTGGCGGCCCTCAGAGAGGAATTCGACCACGAACAACCGTTCGCCGATCACCGGATCGGGATGGCCATGCACGTCGAGGCCAAGACCGCAGTCCTGGTCGAAACCCTCGCCGCCGGTGGGGCGTCGATCGCGATCACGGGCTGCAATCCTCTGTCCACGCACGACGATGTGAGCGCCGCCCTCGACGCCCAGGAGGGGATCGTCAGCTACGCCGAGCGCGGTGTCGACGAAGACGACTACTACGCCGCGATCGAGGCCGTGATCGACCACGAGCCAACGCTCACGGTCGATGACGGCGGCGACCTCGTGTTCGCTATCCATCGTGACTACCCGGAGCTGATCGACCGGATCATCGGGGGATGCGAGGAGACCACGACGGGCGTCCACCGTCTCCGGGCGATGGCTGACGACGACGCGCTCGAGTACCCGGTGTTCGCGGTCAACGACACAGCCATCGCGATGACGACCAACCTCTCGTGGGCCGGGAAGACCGTGGTCGTCGCCGGATACGGATACTGTGGCCGTGGTGTCGCGAAGAAGGCCACCGGCCAGAACGCCGATGTCGTCATCACCGAGGTCGACCCCCGAAACGCCCTCGAGGCCCACATGGAGGGCTACGACGTGATGCCGATGGCCGAGGCGGCCGCGGAAGGCGACGTGTTCATCACCACGACGGGCAACCGGGACGTCATCACCAGAGAACACTTCGAACGAATGCAGGACGGCGTGCTCCTGGCCAACGCCGGACACTTCGACATCGAGGTCGACCTCGAAGCGCTCGACGACCTCGCAGCGGATCGGTACGAACCCCGTAACGGCGTCGAGGCGTACGTCATGGCCGACGGCCGGGAACTCAACGTCCTCGCCGAGGGTCGGCTCGTGAACCTCGCCGCCCCGATTGCCCTCGGGCATCCGGTCGAGGTGATGGACCAGAGCTTCGGGGTCCAGGCGGTATGTGTCAGAGAACTCGTCGAATCGGGCGACGCGTACGACGCCGCCGTCCACGACGTCCCCGACGACCTCGACCGCGAGGTCGCGGAGATCAAACTCGACGCGGAAGGTATCG
>CAYOLR010000304.1:0-3035 GCA_964404815.1 uncultured Halobacteriales archaeon | reverse complement strand
ATGGGTTCGGGCGGATTTGAACCGCCGGCCTCGGCCTTGTAAGGGCCGCGTCATGACCACTAGACCACGAACCCGTCTTTCGTGGCTAACCACCCGACTGGAATAACGCTTGTCGTCCCGGACGACACCCTTAGGCCGGGCCCGGTTCGACATTGCCTATGGCCCTTGAGTGGGACCGGCGGACCCTCGTCGTTGTCGTTGCGGTCCTGGCGCTCGTGGCCGCCGGCCTCGGCATCTGGGCCTTCGTCGATCGCCATCCGGATCGGGCCCTGGTGACGGTCATCGACGAGGACGGCACCCGATTGGGGACGGTCAATGCACGGGTCGCTGACACCGGGTCGGAGCGCTACACCGGGCTGAGCGACACGGAGTCACTGGGGCCGAACGAGGGCATGCTCTTCGTGCACGAGGTCGAAGGGAGCAAGGCCTACGTCATGCGGGACATGGCCTTCCCAATCGATATCGTGTTTATCGGCGGGGACAGGCGGATCACCGCGATCCACCACGCCCCGACGGAAGAGCCCCCGTACGAACGTTATACCGGCCGGGCCAAGTGGGTCCTCGAGGTCCCGTACAACTGGACCACGGACCACGGGGTCGAGGTCGGCGACCGGGTCCGGATCCGGTTCTAGGTTCGAAACCCCTACCGGTCCCCTGGCCATTGCGGACCCATGAGTCTAGAAGACCTCGAGAACCTGGAGGGATGGCGGGTCGAGGGGTTCGCCGCCCGCGTCCACTACGACGGGGCGGGCGACCGCTACAGCGTCGAGTACTACGACCCCTCCGAGTGCGTGATTTACTGGCGCGTGAAAGGCGACGGCGAGACGGCGGTCCCCGTCGGTCGCGGGACCGTTCCCGATCCCCTCAGAGAACGGATCCGGGAGGATCTCGCCGCCGCCGACATCGATCCCCGGTTCGAGGAACGACGCCTGTAGGCTAGCCGGCCTCGTCGCCGTCCCGGTCCCGGAGGGCGGTCCGTCGGACCTTCCCTGTCGTGGTCTTCGGGAGCTCGTCGATGAAGTCGATCTCCCGTGGGTACTCGTACTCGGCGAGACGGTCGCGGACGTGGTTCCGGAGGTCTTCTTTGAGTTCGTCAGACGGTTCGACCCCGTCGCTCAGGACGACGAACGCCTTCGGCACCTCGCCGCGTTCGTCGTCAGGATTGCCGATCACGCCCGCGTCGGCCACCGCCTCATGCCCGGCAAGGCTCTCCTCGACCTCGACGGGCCCGATCCGGTAGCCGCCGGAGATGATCACGTCGTCCTTCCGGCTCTTGAAGCTCACGTAGCCATCGTCGTCCATCTCGCCGAGATCCTCCGTCAACAACCACCCGTTCTGCACCTTGGCCGTCGTCTTCTCGGGTTTGTTGAGGTACTCGACGAAGCAAACGGGATTACCCTTATATTCGACGGCGATCTCGCCGACCTCGCCGGCCTCGATCGGTTCGGCCGTGTGCGGGTCGACGATCGTGACGTCGTGGCCGGGTCCGGCGCGGCCGATCTTCCCCTCGCGGAACTCGATGAGCGACGTACAGTCGCCGACGATCATGTTGGCCTCGGTCTGCCCGTACCCCTCGTGGACGGCGGCACCGTCGAAGACGTCGGCGGCCCAGTCGACGATGCTCTGGCCCAGTGACTCCCCGCCGCTCGGGACCACCCGGATCGAGCCGACGTCGTACCGGTCCCCCGGATCGTCAACCTGCATCATCATCCGCAAAGCCGTCGGCGGGGCGAAGAAGTTGGTCACGCCATACCGCTCGATGATCTCGAACGCCGTCGCCGGATCGAACGGGCCGCCATCGTACGCGACGACCGGCTTCCCGTAGAAAAGCCCCGGGACCACGACGTCGAACAGCGACGCGATCCACGCCCACTCGGCGGGCGTCCAGTAGACGTCGCCCGGCTCGATCGCCATGTCGCAGAAGGTCGTCACGAACAGCGGGAGATGACCGAGCAGCGTCCGGTGGGCGTGGACGACGCCCTTCGGATCGCCGGTCGTCCCCGAGGTGTAGATGATCAGGGCCGTGTCCTCGGCAGCGGTGTCGACCGGGGCGAACGGCCGATCCTCCCCCTTAACTACCGTCTCGAGGGCGCGTTCGTCGCCCTCGGGCTCGCCGTCGACGGTCAGGACGGTCTCCAGCCCGGAGAGTGCCCCTCTCGCCTCGCGGAACGCGTCGAGGTTCGACCCGTCGACGACCGCGGCGACCGCGTCGCTGTCGTCCAGCCGATATTCGAGCGCGTCCGGGCCGAACAACGTCGATAACGGGACCGACACCGCCCCCAGCTTCCAGGCCGCGATGTGCGCCATGACGGTGCCGGGCTTCTGCGGCGAGTTCACCCCGATACGGTCTCCCTGGTGGACGCCGGCCTCCCGGAGCCAGCCAGCAAGGCGATCGGTCGCCGTCTTCAGCTCCGCGAACGTGTACTCCCGGAGATGCCCAGATTCGTCGGCCGAATGCAGCGCGATCCGGGCCGGCTCGTCCGCCCAGCGGTCGCAGATGTATGCCGCCATGTTGAACCGCTCGGGGACCGCCCACTCGAAGGCGGATCGGAGCTGCTCGTAGGAGTCCCACTCCCGCTCGTAGAAGTGATAGGCGTCCAGCCGCGGCGCCGAGTACATGCGTCGTTTCCTCTGCGGGGATCGACTTAATTCCCCGACGTGCGGCGCGTTCTCAAGCAATCCTTTTCACTGCGGCTCACTTCGATTCGCCAATGGCGGTCCCCGACGACGATGATCCCTTCGAGGAGCAGCGTGAACGGGCGGAAAACCCGATGTACCGCCTGTTCACGGAATACGGGCGACCCAACGGCGGGTACTTCGCCGCCGGGTTCGTCTCGAGCGTCGTTGCCCGCGTCCTCGACCTCCTGCCACCGTTCCTCCTCGGGATCGCCATCGACGCGATCATCATCGGAAACAAGCGGTTCGCCCTCCCGCTGATCCCCCAGCGGTGGCTCCCGACGGATACGACTGCCCAGTTCTGGTTGACGGTCGGCCTGATCGCCTTCGGCTTCTTCGGCGGGGCGGCTTTCCACTGG
>CAYOLR010000303.1:0-3038 GCA_964404815.1 uncultured Halobacteriales archaeon | reverse complement strand
GGAAACTGGCCTCGGCACTCATAGGGCTCGTCATCGCCCGGGACAAGGCTCGGCCCTGACTATCGTCATCGGCCACTCTCATCTACCAACGAACGCGAAAAGAGCCTTTCTCCCGCCGAGCGCTTCAAAACGCTCATACCCCGTGTTCCCGTCCCCGGGGACATGACCGTCTCGCGGACCGTCGAGCTCGAGGGCCACATCATCGACTCGGGGATGATGCAGCGGGCCTTCACCGTCGTCATGGACATGGGCGGGTCGTTCCACGTCGAGGAGTTCACCGTCGGGACCCGGAAGGACGAGACCTCCTATTGCCGGATGGAGGTCATGGCCGACACCGAGGACCAGCTCCAGCCGATCCTCCACGAGCTGAACCAGAACGGCGCCACCCTCTCCGACCCGATCGACGCCCAGCTCCAGCCCGCACCCGCGGATCACGTCGTTCCTCGCGGGTTTTATTCGACGACGAACCACCCGACGTCGATCCGGTTCGAGGGTGACTGGCTAGAGGTCGAGAACATCGAGATGGATTGCGCGATCGTGGTCGACCCCGAGACGGCCACCGCCCGAACGAAGGTCCTCAACGCCATCGAAACGGGTGACATGGTCGTGACCGGGGAGGCGGGCATCCGCGTCCACCCCCCGGAACGCCCACGAGACTCCAGCGGTCCGTTCGGCTTCATGCAGGGCGGCGTTTCCTCGGAGCGGCCCTCCGAATCGCTGATCCAACAGATCGCGGATGCGATCGTCGAGACTAAGGAGGCGGGCGGGAAGATCCTGGCCGTCCCGGGACCGGCGGTGATCCACTCAGGGTCGGGCGACGCCATGGCCGAACTCGTCCGGGAGGGCTACATCGATCTGCTCTCGGCCGGCAACGGCTTCGCGGTCCATGATATCGAGCGCGATCTCTACGGCACGTCGCTCGGGATGGATGTCGAGACGCTCGACCACCCGAGGAAGGGGCACAAACACCACATCTACACCATCAGCGAGGTGATCCGGGCGGGATCGATCCCCGAGGCCGTCGACGACGGGATCATCGAAAGCGGGGTGATGTACGAGTGCGTCGAGAACGATGTCCCCTACGTCATCGCCGGATCGATCCGAGACGACGGCCCGCTTCCGGATACGATTACTGACGCCATCGAAGCTCAGGACGCCATCCGCGAGCAGGCCCACGAGGCCGATCTCGTGCTCATGATGGCGACGCTACTCCATTCGGTCGCCGTCGGGAACTGCCTCCCGTCGACCACCCGCACCGTCTGCGTGGACATCAACCCGGCCACCGTCACGCAACTCTTGGACCGGGGGAGCGCCCAGGCCATCGGGATGGTCACCGACATCGGGATGTTCGTCCCTCGACTGGCCGAAGCCGTCGTCGATCGCTGATATTGCGATTGGGCGATCTCTACCAACGTTCATAGCTAAGTTATTGGTCCTGGAGAAGCTCGGGCAGCCTGCCTCACCGAAGAGGTCACGGTGGTCGGGCGCGTACGAACGGCTACCACGCCCCGGATGCTCGACTACGACCTCCACACTCATTCGACCTACTCCGACGGCTCCGAACTGCGGGCAATTGTGGCGGCCGCGGCGCAGGTGGGGCTCGACGGAATCGGGGTAACGGACCACTGTACCCTCATCGAAGACGACTTCGGTCGGTCAGACCGGTTCGACTTCGAGGAAACCTTTGCTGTTAGGCGGGAAGAGATCGAATCCCTGCGACGGGAGTTCGACATCGAGATCTTCGACGGGGTAGAAGTCTGTTATGCCCCGGCCGTCGAGGACCGGATCGCGGCTTTTCTGGACCGGGCCGGCTTCGATTACGCCATCGGGAGCGTCCATTTCGCGGACGGCTACGATTACACGACCGGTGCCGGGACGGGTGAGACCCGGGCGGAACACGTGACGGCTATCGACCGCTATTTCGACCGGCAGGTAGACCTCGTCGAGTCTGGACTGTTCGAGATCATCGCCCACGTCGACCTGCCGAACCGGCTCCCCGGCCTCAGGGACCTCGCGGAGCCGGCGCACTATCGCCGCCTCGCCGAGGCGCTCCGTGGGTCGTCCACGGTTCCCGAGGTCAACGCGGGTCGGATCCGCCGTGATTACGGCGACGTCCATCCCGATCCGGACTATCTGGAAGTGTTCGCGGACATCCCGTTCGTCGCCGCCTCGGACGCCCACCGCCCACACGAGCTCGCCCCCCGTCTCGCGTCGCTTGAGGCGGTATTCGCCGTCCACGACATCGAACGTGTCGACCCCCGGGATCTAGGGGCTTAACCTTCGAGCCGATCCAACGCGCCGGCAACCACCAGGGGGAGAGTGATCGTCGCGTCGCCGAGGACGGTGACGTTTCGCGCTGTTGTCTCCAGTTTCCCCCACGAGCGGGCCTCGTCCAGCGTCGCCCCAGACAGCCCGCCCGTGTGCTCGGGATCCATCGTAAGCTGGACGGCGTAATCGTAGGAATGCGGCGTCACCAACATGGCCTGGAGCACGAAGTTCTTCGGGACGCCGCCGCCGATCACGAGCGCTCCCTGCCGGTCGGATTCGTGGGCCAGGTCGTTCAACCCCGTCATGTCCCCGAGCGCGTCGAGCGTGAAGTCGGTGACCTGTGAGTGCATCCACGCCTGAAGCCCGAGGACCGAGTCCTGGATCCCCGGACAGTAGATGGGAACATCGTTGGCGGTCGCTGCAGCCGCGATACCGGCATCCGCATCGACAGCCTCCCGGTCGTTGACGCGGGCGTTGGCGCGGCCGAGCGCCTCGGTGAACGCCTGGATCGATACCGACCCCGCCATGTCCGGGAAGACCTCGTCCCGGAGGTGATGCTCGAACGCGGTGAAGTGTTCCTGGGGGAGATAGACGTTGTAGATGCGGTCGACCTGTTCGTCACGGAGCCGCTCGTCGTGCTCGCGGCGGCTTCCCTCGGCCGCCGACCGGCCGTGGTGGTGATGGCCGCCGATCGCCTCGATGGCGTCGTGCGTGAGGTTCGCGCCGGTCGTGACGAGCGCGTCGACGTGGCCGTCGCGGATCAACTCCGC
>CAYOLR010000302.1:0-3059 GCA_964404815.1 uncultured Halobacteriales archaeon | reverse complement strand
GGGCGGCCGGTCGACCCGGTCGCGCTGGCGCTCCTGTTCGGGGCAGCCCACGGGGAACTCTTCTACGACATCAGCCACTGGGGCGAGGCCATCGGCGTCGCGAGTTTGGCCACCTTCTCCCGAACGAAAACCGACCTCGAGGACTTGGACCTCGTCCGCACCGAATCGGTCCCCATCGACCTCGGTCGACCCCGGCAGCGCCTGGCGCCCGGTCCCGAGTTCGATTGGGAGACCATCGAGGAATACTGTTTTTCTCCGCGGTCGTAACGGTAGTCACCGGCAATCCAGGGCCTGGCCGACCCTCCTATCCGCCGCCGAGCCCTGCCTCGTGTCCCCTTTCCTCGAGACGGGACTGGGTGCTCTGCCGGCGAGCCCCTGCCCTCCCCGAAATCACTCGATTGGTCGTTGGTATGTGACTCCCGATGTGGTCATAGCTCGGCTCAATTTACGCGCTCGAAGATCGAACGATTCCCGATCGATCAGTCCCGATCGCGGGGTTAGCGGGCCGAACGCTTACCACCGTATACGGAGGATAGAGGCTTACTATGGGAACAACCACGATCTCTCTCGACGACGACGCCTACGAGCGGCTCAAGGCGGAGATGAGCGAGGGCGAGAGCTTCAGCGACGTCGTTCGGCGATTGACGGCCGGCGTCGATCTGGCGGACTACCACGGGGTCCTCTCCCCGGCGACGGCCGACGCACTCGACGCCGCGATCGCCGACCGTCGCCGGGAGCATGCCGACGCCCGGATGAGCCGTCGAGAGCGCGTGACCGACGCGATCGAGGACGCCGACGAGTGATCCTCGAGTACGCCATCGCCGAGTATGGCGAGGGGATCATCGACGACATACTGGATGTCTGGGAACGGGTCGACGCCGGCGAGCTGACCTACCGGGAGGCGAGCGCCACCCTCGAAATGAAGCATGCCGATTTCCTCCGGATCGCCGCCGAACTCGAACTGTTCGAGCGATGAGGACCGTGGTCCTGGATGCAGATGCGGTCATTCGACATGGCCAAACATTTTCTAACACTTTGCGAACAGCGTCCAAGACTATCGATTCAATCGAACTTCCAGCGCCGATTGCGGATCACCGACGGGCGCCGGGACCCTCACCCTCGGGTCTCAATGGCGGTATTCACTAGATCGCCGAGGTCCGTTTGATCCAGGGGGGTTACTGAGACAATCGCGTCCTCGGCGGTGTAGTACAGTGCTGCCGCAATGTCACGATCCGGATAGGCGGTATCAAGCACGTGCCAGTACACGCTCACCTGTCTGCGATACTCGTCCACAACATCCCGCGAGGTATCCGTCTTGTAGTCCACCACCTCGACCCGATCCGACAGCACGTGCACGAGGTCCACCACCCCCGAAATCGTCACCCGTTTCCCATCAACCTCGAGCGGGAGTACGGCCTCCTGCTCGACGAGTTTCTCTCCATCCAACCCGTCGATGAAGGCCATCACGTTCGCCCAGTCCGGCTCGTCGCCACCGGGCTCGACATCCTCCCCTTGCGCATACGCTTCCGCGAAATCGTGTATTCTCAACCCGAACTCCATGCCCCGTCCATTCGATGGACCCGCATGGACGTCATCATCCATCAGGTCCCGCGCCGACAACCCGATCGGCCCGGGCGGCGGCGAGATCGACGGCGTGAACGTCGCCTGCACGGTGTCCGTTTCTCCCATCTCCCGAATGTCGGGTTCCAACGATTCAACCTCGACTGGCAGCTCATCCAGAAACGTGTTCGGCTCCTCGCCGGACGTGAACACGAGGTGGTTCTTCGCCCGCGTCATCGCGACATACAACAAGCGCCGTTCCTCGTCGTACTCGTTCGGCAGGCACGCCCGGAGCACGTCCGCCCGCCAGTTGTCGTAGACGTGCGGATACCCGTGGTCCTCGGCATACACCTTCCGCTGCCGAAGCCCGATCGGGTCATCAAACCCGATCACTGAGCCCCCACCGCCCGTCGACGGGAACTTGTGGCGGTTCATGTTCGCGAGCACGACGATCGGGT
This sequence comes from uncultured Halobacteriales archaeon, assembly GCA_964404815.1. Classification (GTDB taxonomy): domain Archaea; phylum Halobacteriota; class Halobacteria; order Halobacteriales; family Hikarchaeaceae; genus CAYOLR01. The sequence goes on along the minus strand of CAYOLR010000302.1, from coordinate 1,041 downwards.
ACTCCAACCCCTTGGCGGCGTGGATGGTCTGGACCGTCACCGCGTCGGTCCCGGCGGGGGCGCTGACCTCCTGGGTGGCGCCCTCCTCGATCCCCCGTTCGATGAACCGAATCAGGTCGCCCCGGGTCATCGTCGTCGCGTCGAAGGCGTCCTGGACCGTCTCGATTACCACGTCGGCATAGGTCCCGTCGTAGCCGTACCGACTCAGGACCACCTCGGCCACCCCGCCGACGCTGTCCACCGTTTCGAGTTCGGCCTTGAACGCCAGCATGTCGTCGGGATAGGCACCGGTGTCCAGGACGTAATCGATCTCGTCCAGCGTGTAGCCGGCCCACTCGAGCGCGACCGCCCAGCCGCGTTCGTTGTCGCCCTCGAGGATGCGGAGCCACGCCAGCACCAGTTTCGCCTGATCCGTCCGGAAGAGTTCGATCCCGCCCTCGTAGGCCATCGGGATATCATACGCCTCGGCGACGTGCAGCAGTTCGCGGCCGAAGTCCTTCGTCCGGGTCAGGACGGCAATGTCGCCGAGCGTCGGCGCCCGGACCTCGCCGTCGACCTCGATCGCGTAGTCGTCGTTGCCCTCGATCGCCTGGAGCGTCGTGAGCAGCGCTTCGGGTTCGTCGGGGTGTTGAATGGCCTCGATCCGGGTGTGTTCGTGCTCGCGGTTCGCGTGCAGGGAGACGATATCGTCCTCGATGGCCGCCCGATCAACTTCGTCGCTGCCCGTCGCCGGGACGAGCAATCCGTGCTCGGAGAAGTCCAGGATGTCCTGCGTCGAGCGGTAGTTCTCCTCGAGCTCGATCCGGTGGACCGACCAGTCGTCGAACGTCACCCGCTCGTGATCGCGGTTCAGCTCGTCCACGAATCGATCCAGCCTCGCCTCGAAGTCCTGGATGTTCTCGACGGCGGCGTACTGAAAGCCGTAGATCGACTGCTTCCAGTCTCCGACGGCACAGAGGTTGTCCGTTCCGCAGGCGAGCAGCGCCAGCTTGAACTGGATCTCGCTGGTGTCCTGGAACTCGTCGACCATCACGTACTCGA
>CAYOLR010000301.1:0-3125 GCA_964404815.1 uncultured Halobacteriales archaeon | reverse complement strand
TCCGTGTAATTGGCACACAGGTGGATCCCCAGGGGCGGATCGATCGACTCGAAGTGCCGCCACGTACGATCATAGGCGGGCATCCCCGGCACCACGCGGTGAACGTCCAGCGGCAGCGCCGGGACGCCGGTGACGGTCTCGAACTCCTGAGCCGCCAGGCTCTCCAACTCCTCGTTTGAGTGCTCGACGAGGCCGGGATGCTTCGACCCGCCGAGATAGGCGGTGTAGAGCCCATCCCGTCCGAGGAGACTGTCGTTCCAGGTCACGCCGAGCGTGTTAAATGGTTCGTCGCGCGGGATCTGATAGCCGGCCCCCGTCAGGTCCCCGTCGGCCTCGAGGTGGACGACTGCGAGGGGATTGTAGGTCAGCCGATCGAGGCCGTTCGCGGTGGTGGGATCGACCGCCGAGAGGAGTTCGCCGGCCGTGCCTGCGGGAACCGTGAGGACGATCTCGTCATACGGCCCGTGGCGGTCCTCGCCGACCAGTTCGTAGCCGTCGTCGCGGTCGACGACAGCCGTCACTTGGGTCTTGAATTCGATGTTGTCGTCGTACCGGTCGGCCATCCGCAGTGGCAGCGTTTGAAGCCCGGATTCAAAGGAGATGATCGGCGGCGTCTCCCGGCCACGCAGCCGCGAACGGAGCCCCGCTAGCAGGAGGCTGCCCGAAATCCCGAACCGGTCGAGGGCTCGCGCGAGCGAAAACTCGACCGGCATGTCGCGGGTATCCGAGCCGTAGATCCCGCCGTAGAGGGGACCCGCAACGTAGTCGGCGATCTCCCCGCCGAAGGCCCGGGTAAAGTAGTCGTGGACGGTTTCGCCCGCTTGGGGTGGATCGAACAGCGGTTCCAGCAGCGCCCGGAGCTTCCCCCGCGTCGAGATGAGGTCCGTGCTGAACGCGGTGTTGATCGAGAGCGGGACGGGCCGGAGGTCGCCGTCCCGGTAGACGTAGAGGGGCACGTCGGCGGCCTCGATCATCTCGTCGTCGAGGGCGAAGTCGTCGATGAGGGCGGCGATCGGCGGGCTCGCGCGGGTCCGTTGGGGTCCGAGCTCGAGGACCCGCCCGTCCAGCCGTTCGGATCGGATGACGCCGCCCGGTTCCGGCGCCTGTTCGAAGATCTCGAACGGGATGTCGTGGCCGGCGAGGGAATGGCCGATGGCCAATCCGGTGAGGCCGGCGCCGACGATACCAACACGCATAGGTCAGGTCCACCGTGGCCGGGGTCGGGCGATTGCCGCACCCGGCCGTTGTTCGTATCGGGAACTTCGACGAGCCGCCGTTAATAACTTTCAGTCCGAGGCTGCGGTACAAACCGTATCACGCCAACGCGTGGGTATGGGGAGATACGGGACGGCGACGTTGCCCCTCCACAACGGGTCGGCCCCCCGGTGGTTATTCGACCGGATGGTCGACCTCGGCGGGGCGATCGCGGGCGTCGTGATAGACGAATACGGCCACGACGAGCTCCTGCGCCGCCTTGCCGATCCTTACTGGTTCCAGGCATTCGGTTGCGTGCTCGGGTTCGACTGGCACTCCTCCGGCCTCACGACCACGACGATGGGCGCTCTCAAGGAAGCCCTCGACCCCCAGGAGCATGGAGTGTTCGTCGCTGGCGGGAAGGGGTCGACCTCCCGTCTGACCCCCGACGAGATCGACGATTCCCCGATCGACCTCTCCGGCGGGGACCGTCGGACCATCAAACGCCACAGCCGGCTGAGCGCCAAGGTCGACAACGCCTGCGTCCAGGACACCTACACCCTCTATCACCACACGATGGTCGTCACCGAGGACGGTGAATGGACGGTCGTCCAGCAGGGGATGGACGGTTCGACTGCCCGCCGGTATCATTGGCTCTCCGATACGGTCGAGGAGTTCGTCGTCGAGCCGCAGGCAGCGATCGCCAGCCAGGCCCGCAAACCGGACGTCCTCGACATGACGGCGGTCGACTCCCAGGAGGCCCGAGCGGTGTCGGTGGACCTCGTCAAGGACAACCCCGAGCACCTCAAGGAGCATCTCGATCCCGGTCAGCGCTCCCTCGCAGATTTCGGGGGATCGGCAGGTGCGGGGAATGCGGTTCCGGACCTCGAGATGCCGGCCCATCACGAGCTTCGCCTCTCTGATCTCTCCGAACGGTCCATCGACCAGCTCCAGCGGGCCTACGAATACCAGCCGGACGATTACGAGGAACTCGTGTCGCTCGACGGTATCGGTCAAGGATCGCTCCGCGCCCTTGCGCTGATCGCCGAACTTGTTCACGACGCCGGGAGTTCGCGGGAGGACCCGGCGAAGTACGCTTTCGCTCACGGCGGCAAGGACGGTACGCCCTTCCCGGTCAAGCGCGAGCGGTACGACGGCTCGATCGATTTCCTCCAGACCGTCCTCGATCAAGCGCCGTTGGACCGGTCGGCCGAGCGGGACGCCCGCGACCGGCTCCGGGCGCTGACCGACTGATCGGGGGAAACCCTTGAAACGGGCTCGGCCAATAGAGGACAGTCGAGCAGCGAAATGCGACGAGAGCCGGAAATCCGATCGACGCTGGGATATGCGCTGGAGGGGGTCACCCGTGAGTGACGTCGATCGGGAGGGGCCGGTGATCCTCTTCGACGGCGTCTGCAACCTCTGTAACGGGGTTATCCAGTACATCATCCCGCGGGATCCGGAGGCGCAGTTCCGGTTCGCACCGCTCCAGTCGGCCGTCGCCGAAGAGCTCCTCGAGGAGTGTGGGCTCCCGACCGATCGGCTAGAGACGTTCGTCCTGATCGAGGACGGGACCTGTTACACCAAGTCCGATGCGGCGATCCGGATCGCCGTCCACCTCGGAGGAATCCATCGATTGGTCGGGCCCCTCCGATTCATCCCCCGACCCGTTCGGGATGCCGTCTACGATCTCGTGGCCGCGACCCGATACGACGTCTTCGGTCGGAAGGACCAGTGCATGGTGCCAAGCCCGGACATCGAGGACCGGTTTCTAGACTAACTTCAACGAATAGGGGTAGAACGGAACCTTAAAGAACGCCTCAGGAGCACATTCGCCTAGGCATGCTCGGTTTCGCTCCGATGCCCCTGATCGATGACTTCCTCATTCAATACGAACTCGGTCAGGCGGTCCTGCTGCTCTTCATCCTCTC
>CAYOLR010000300.1:0-3138 GCA_964404815.1 uncultured Halobacteriales archaeon | reverse complement strand
ATGTACCAGGAGCAGGCCCAGCAGGCCGCCGCCGGCGGTGCCGGACCCGGTGCGGGCCCGGGCGGCGTCGATCCGGAGGACATGGCCGGCGAGGCGGGCGCCGAGGGCGAGTACGTCGACGCCGACTTCGAGGACGTCGACGAGGACGAGGAAGACTGACCCGACCAGCCCTTAAGTGGGCGAACCGATTACCGAACGCAAAGGAATGAGCGAGGACTTCTACGAGGTACTCGGCGTCGACCGCGACGCGAGCGAGGAGGAGATCAACCGGGCCTACCGGGAGAAGGCCCGTCAGTACCACCCGGACGTCTCCGACGAACCCGACGCCGAGGAGAAGTTCAAGAAGGTCAAGAAGGCCAAGGAAGTCCTCACCGACGAGGAGAAGCGCCAGGCCTACGACCGCCTCGGGCACGAGCGGTTCGAACAGGCGGCCAAACAGGGTGGCTTCGACGGGGGTGGCGCCGGCCGCGCCGGGGCGGGGGGCGACCCGTTCGGGGGCGGCGGCCCGTTCGGCGATATCGGCGACATCTTCGATCAGTTCTTCGGCGGTGGGGGCGGCCGTCGCCAAGGCCCGCGCTCCGGCGCCGACCTCCAGACATCGCTGACGATCGATCTCGAGGAGGCGTATGAGGGTGCGACGAAACGGGTTACGGTCCGCCGGCCGGAGCGATGTGACGTCTGTGATGGCCGAGGCCATCCACCGGACGAAACCCCGGAGACCTGCCCGGAATGTAACGGCCGTGGCCAGGTCACGCAGGTTCAACAGACCCCGCTCGGCCGGGTCCAGCAGACCTCGACCTGTCGGCGATGTGGCGGCGAGGGCGAGCTGTTCCAGTCGACCTGTTCACAGTGTGGCGGCGACGGGACCGTCCGCCGAGAGGCCACCCTCGAGGTCGACATCCCCGCCGGCATCCGGAGCGGGCAGACCCTGCGGATGGAGGGCGAGGGAGCGCCCGGCGACCGTGGGGCCCGAAGCGGGGACATGCTCATCGACGTTCAGATCCGCGATCACGACGAGTTCCACCGTGATGGTGACGACGTCTACTACCGCCATCCCATCTCGTTCCCGCAGGCGGTCTTCGGCGACACCGTACAGGTGCCCACCCTCGACGGCCAGGTCGAACTCGACATCCCGGCCGGGACCCAGAGCGGCGAGACCTTCCGCCTGCAAGGCAAAGGGATGCCCCGACTCCAGCGCCGTGGCCACGGCGATCAGTACGTGCAGGTCCAGGTGGTCACGCCCGACTCGTTGAACGAGGAGCAGCGGGACGCCCTCGAGCAGTTCGCGGAGGCCGGGGGCGAAGCGGTCGATGTCGATCAGGGCTTCTTCGAACGGATCAAGAACAGTCTCTAGCGGTTCCACGTCGATCACAGCCGGGGTGCTTCGCCATTACCCGCCAGCACTTATCCTGTCTCTCGGCAGAGCATTTCGTACCGTTTCCGTCCGGTAATTCGACGAATGATTCAACCAACTGGGGAGGTTGGTTCACACCGACGGACTCGACGAAACGTCAGTCGAGAGACGCCCATATTTGTTTGATCGAAGGTAATCCGGCGCGCTCCCGGTCGTCAGATGGGTGAGACCGCCGATTTAGTGGCACAGCCGTTAATATGCTCCATTGTGAGTAATTAACATGGGAGAACGCGACGGAGGGACGCCCATCGAGGACATCGCGTACCTCGCCCGTTCCGAACACCGCGGGCCAACCCTTATCGCGCTCACCGTTCGGCCCAGGAGCCGGTCTGAACTTTGGGAGATGACCGGCGTCTCGGAGTCGACGATCAGACGCACGCTTAGTGAGTTCGAGGACCGCGATTGGGTGGCCAGAGATGGATATCAGTACGAGGTGACTCAGCTGGGCGCCTTCGTCGCGTCAGCGATGGCGGATCTCATCGATCGGCTCGAAACCGAACGGAAACTTCGGGACGTGTGGCGATTGCTACCGGACGAGGATTCGGGGTTTACGATCGACATGTGTTCCGATGCCACCGTCACCGTGGCCAACGCCGTGGACCCCTCCGGGCCGATAAGCCGTTTCTGTTCGCTGATCGAAGAATCGGATCGATTGCGATTTACCGGGCTCGACGTGGCCATGCTAGATGCGTGCAAACATGTACTCTGTGAGCGAATCGTCGAGGGGATGGAAACGGAACTCATTAACCCGCCAAGAGTGGCCAATTACATCCGCTCGAACTGCCCGGATCTCTTTTCAAAGGCCCTTGAGAGCGGTAATCTCGATGTCCACTTACACGATGAGTTACCGCCATTTGGGGTCAGCATCTACGACGATCGAGTCGGGATAATTGGGTATGATGAGGAGGGTGTTATGGTTCGAGTACTGGTCGATAGCGACTCCACCGAAGCACGTGACTGGGCGGAATCGATCTTCACGACCCATCGCCGCTCGACGCCTATTGTTTCGATGGGAAAGGACCTTTGAAGCCCTCAGGCACCGACACGATACCACACCGCGGTCGGTGCCGTTATCCATCCGGAGATTTGCGGGTCCGGTTATTGACGGTCTAAGACGGTGGCTGAGCGCGGAAGCTACACCGACCCGTGTGCAAGGTCGTCCGAATTTTCAACCGGTGAGTGATTGTCACCGTCTGCAAAACCGGCTATACCCTCCCAGGCCCGTATTCGCTGCGCAGATGTCATCGGTTAGTTATGTAACTGTGTGATTCCATACCACACCCTGCCGCAAGGCAGCTGAACCACGCCATGTCCCAGGCGCACAAGCTCGACTGTGAATCGGAAGCGGTCGATTGCCGATTCGTCATTCAGTCGGAGAACGAAACGGAAGCGATTGAACTGGCCAAGAAACACATGTGGGCTGTCCACGGACAGGACTACTCGGACGACGAACTCAGAACGGAACACCTCGAGGAGGTCTAATTCATGACCGCCGAACCACCGGTCAATCACGGTGTCGACACCGAGGAACTCGCCGCGTTCGCCGAACACGCCGCCGAGAACCCCGAAGCGGTCCAGCTCGGGCTGAGCGCCCGGTCGACCTACGAGGGGACGTGCGCCCACAGTCTGGCGACGATAGACTCCTACGTCCTCGGCGGCGAGACGATCGAGCGCGACACCCGCGAGTACACCATCCCCTACGGCGGGTGGAAGGAAGTGCTGGA
>CAYOLR010000299.1:2581-3156 GCA_964404815.1 uncultured Halobacteriales archaeon | reverse complement strand
GACCTCGCCGGACGGGGTGGGGATCCCGTAGGCGTCGAGCAGGTCCATCGCCTCGACACCCACCCGTGGCTCGCCTCGTTGGGCGGCCCGATGAAGGACCGCACGGGCTCGGTCAGCGTCCACGTCGAATCTCGTCGGCGCGGCGTATTCGCGCTCGCGGATGTCCCGATACTCGGCGAGGGCGGCCATGCTCCGAACGGCTCGGGCAGGGTCGAAGTAATTGGGGATGTGACGGGGCGCGAGTTGGGCTCGCGCGGCCCGGGTGCGCTCGCCACCCATCAGCCCGGCGACGACTGGCTTGCCGTGTGCTTCGTGGAGGTCGGCGATCGCCCCCGCCAGTTCGTCGTATTCGATGAGGGCGGTCGGACAGGAGAGGACGATCGCCCCGCCGACGTTGTCGTCCGCGAGCACGATGTCGATCGCCTCGCGGAACCGCTCCAGGTCGGCGTCTCCGATCACGTCGACGGGGTTGTAAATCGCGGCCTGGTCCGGGAGCGTCTCCTCGAGGGCCGACAGCGTGTCGTCGTCGAACGACGCCAGTCGAAGCGCCGATTCCCCCACGGCATCCGTGGCCA
>CAYOLR010000299.1:0-2532 GCA_964404815.1 uncultured Halobacteriales archaeon | reverse complement strand
CCTCGTAGGCCCGCTCGTTCCCGGCGATCGCGCCGGTGTGGGACGACGCGGCCTGGGCACCGGCCTGGGTCCGCCCCGACTTCACGAGGACGATCGGCGTCTCACGGGTCACCTCGCGGGCCGTTTCGATGAACTGACGGCCGTCGCTGATGTCCTCGAGGTATCCGAGGATCACCTCCGTGCCGGGGTCGTGGCCCCACTCGGTCGCGAAGTCGCACTCGTCGAGCACCAGTTCGTTGCCGAGCGAGACGATGTTCCGGAAGCCGACGTCGTTATCCGCGGCCCAGTCGAGTACGGCCGTGATAAACGCCCCCGACTGGCTCATGAAGGAGATCGGTCCAGGCTCCGCATTCTGTGGGGCGAACGTGGCGTTGAGCCCCGAGGGCGTCGCGATCACGCCGACACAGTTCGGCCCGACCAGGTTGATATCGTACTCGGCGGCGACGTCGGCCAGTTTCCGTTCGGCCGCAGCCCCCTCGCTGCCGGCCTCGCTGAACCCCGCCGTGATCACCACGACGTGTTCGATGCCCATTTCTCCGGCATCTCGGACGACCTCGACGACGGCCGTGACAGGAACGGCGACGACGGCGAGGTCAACGGGGTCCGGGACGTCACGGAGAGACGGATGGCACGCCAGGCCGAGGATCTCCTCCTCGTTGGGATTGACCGCGACGACATCGCCCACGAAGTCCGCAAGGAGGTTCTCCACGATCGCCCGGCCGACCGAGCCTTCACGGTCGGTGGCCCCGACGACGGCCACGCGGTCCGGAGCGAACAGGCCAGCGAGTCGGCCCATCGGACGTGGCTTCAGCGACCCGCCCGATAAATGTACGGCTCCGGGGCGAGGGGACGAGCTGACGGCGCGACGAGGGTCGGTGCCGAGCCACGATCGTTCTCCGGTGCCGGGCGCTTGGGACGGTGGGTCACTCGAGTAGATCTTGGAGGACCTCATGGGCCTCCGTCGCGTAGGCCAATGCCGGTCCGCCGCCCATCACGACGGCCACTTTGAGGGCATCGATCACCTCCTCCTCGCTCGCCCCCGCTTCGAGGGCCCCGTTGGTGTGCCAGAGGATACAGGGACGACACCGAAGAACGACGCCGATGGCGAGGCTTAGCAATTCCTTGGTCTTGTTCGAGAGGGTTTGCGTCGCCTCGGCTGATTCGACGAATCCGAGGAACGACTCGAGTTCCGGGGCGGCCTCGACGAACGACTGCATGTTGGCGTTGAACGTTTCCAGTTCGGCGGTGCGGTCTGCCATAGGAGGGACTCAGTCGTCAGGTCCCATCACCCGCCTGCATATTCCCAACCGGTGGGATCCAGCCTATCAATTGACGGTCGAATAATGGTGATGTTTGTGTGGGATGCCAGCAATCGATCTCGACACTCGGGACGGACGGGAGGAGGCGCTCCGACGGATGGTCACCATTCGGGAGTTCGACGACACCGCCGGCGACCTGTTCGCGGACGGGGAGATCCCCGGATTCGTCCACCTCTATATCGGCGAGGAAGCGGTCGCCGTCGGGGCCTGTGGCGCCATCGAGGAAGAGGACTACCTTACGAGTACCCACCGCGGCCACGGCCACTGTATCGCGAAGGGCCTGGACCCCGAGGGCATGCTCGCCGAGCTCTTCGGGTCCAGCGACGGGTACTGCAACGGCAAGGGCGGCTCGATGCACATCGCCGACGTCGACGCCAACATGCTCGGGGCCAACGGTATCGTCGGGGCCGGTCCTCCCCTCGCCACCGGGGCGGCGCTTCGGAACCACCTCAAGGGCGAGGACCGCATCGGGCTTGCGTTCCTTGGCGACGGTGCCGTCGCGCAGGGACAGGTTCACGAATCCATCAACCTCGCGGCGACCTGGAACCTGCCGACGGTCTTCGTCGTCGAGAACAACCAGTTCGGAGAGGGGACGCCCGTCGACAAGCAACACAACGTCGACAATCTGAGCGAGACGGCCGAGGCCTACGATATCCCCGGCCTCACCGTCGACGGCATGGACGTCACGGCGGTCTGGGAAGCCGTCCGCGAGGCCCGCGAGCGTGCGGTCGCCGGCGACGGCCCGACGATGATCGAGGCCGAGACCTACCGGTACCGGGGTCATTTCGAGGGCGATCCACAGCCCTACCGGGACGAGGCCGAAGTGGAGAAAGTGAAAGCCGAACGCGACCCCATCCAGACCTTCCGGACGTACCTCGAGGAGCGCGGTGAACTCGATGACGGCGACTTCGAGAGCCTCCAGGAGGAGGTCGCGGCGACGCTCGACGCCGCCGTCGAGACCGCCAAAGAGGCCCCAATGCCCTCGCCGGACGCGGCGTACGAGGACATGTTCGCCGAGCCGGCCCCGGAGATCCGCCACTTTGCCGAGCAACTCCGTGCGGACGGTGGCCACCGCGGAGGTGACGGCCGATGAGCGCTTCCGCCGCGCCCGAACAGGAGATGGAGACCGGTACCTTCCGGGAGGCCATCCGGGCCGCCATCCGGGAGGAGATGGAGCGCGACGAGGACGTCTTCCTGATGGGTGAGGATGTCG
>CAYOLR010000298.1:0-3168 GCA_964404815.1 uncultured Halobacteriales archaeon | reverse complement strand
CCTGCTGCCGGTACATGCACCCGGCGCTCGATGCCGTCATCGACATCGCCGCGGAGGTCGACCCCGACGCCGTCGAGGCGGTCCGGGTCGAGCTCCCCCGGTCCGGCGTCAAGCTCACCGGGGACCCGATCGAGCGCAAGCGTCGGCCGGACAACTTCGTCGACTGCCAGTTCAGCATGCCCTTCGGCGTCGCGGTCGGCCTGTCGCGGGGCCAGGCGGGGCTGGAGGCGTTCCTCGAAGCCCAGCCCGACCTCGACGACCCGAACCTGCGACGGCTCATGGACGCCACCACGGTCGAGACGACGGACGCCGTTCAGGACCCGTTCCCGGAGCGGTGGGCCGCGCGGGTCGTCGTCGACGCCGACGGCACCACCCACGAGCGATTCGTCGACGAGGCCCGGGGCGAGCCGGAGAACCCGCTCTCGTGGGACGCCGTCGAGGCGAAGTTCGACACGCTCGCCGAAGGCGCGGGGCTCTCGTCGGCCGATCGGGAACAGGCGGTGACGGTGGTCAGATCCCTTGAGGATCATGCTGTGGACGACCTCGTCTCCGCACTTTCGGCGTCTGTCGAGGCGCGAGCCGACGACTGAGGACGGGTCTCTCGCGGTCCGGGACGATGGATGATCTCGATCAGCGCCGTCGCCACCGACCTCCCCCGAAGAATCACGGCGCTGGCACGGAGGCTCCCGTATGGCACCGACCGTCACCCCGTTGCACTGCGGCACCGTCCATCTCGACAAGAGCATTCTCACCGCCGGTGTCGACCGTGGGGAGGTCATCCCGGCGCCGTCGATCGTCTTCCTGATCGAGGGCCCGGAGACGATCCTGGTCGATACCTCGTTCGGCGACCCCGACCGTATGTCAACTCTCCATTACCCCTGCGAACGGGGTGCCGACCAGACCCTTGCGGCCGCTCTCGATCGCCACTGTCTGACCGCTCGGGACATCGACACCGTGGTCCTCACGCATCTCCACTGGGACCACTGCTACAATCTCGAACGGTTCGAGGACGCGGATATTCTGGTGTCCCGAACCGAACTCGAGTATGCCATCGCCCCGTACGACATGCACGCCGTCCCCTACGAGTCAAAGGCCATCGGCCGGACGCCGCCATGGCTCTCCGTTCCGTTGGAACCGATCGAGGGTGAGACCTCGATCGGTCCCGGGGTGACGGCGTTTCCGACACCGGGACACGCGGTCGGGCACCAGTCGGTGGCTGTCGAGACCGACGTCGGTACGGTCGTGGTAGCCGGGGACGCCATCCCGACCTACGAGAATCTGCGGGGAAGCGACCAGGCTGCGTACATCACCGGGACGAACGTCGATGCGATCGCCTGGTGGCAGAGCGCACGAGCGATCGAGCGACGGGCGGACCACGTCCTCCCGGGTCACGATCCCACGATCCTGGAGGAGGGGCCGGTCGGGTGATGGCCTCTCAGAAGGCTTGGATCATCGTGGCGCCGACCACGATCGCTACGACACCGAGGATGACCGCCCGGGACCGGGGCAGTTCGCGCGCCTTCAGGTAGGTTCCGGCCACGACGACCAGTGGGAACGTGTTCACCAGCGGGATGACCACGACCACCGTTCCCAGCTGGAGGGCGAAGAACTGGGCAAGCCATCCGGTGGCGACGATCCCGCCAGCCAGCACGAAGATTCCGAGTGCCCGACGGTGTTCGAGCGTCGTTCGAAAGGCCGACCGCCGCTCCGCGGAGAGCCCGAGGAGGGCCCCGAACGTGACTAATCCCGCGAGCTGGGTGATCGCCGTCGCGGCCGGTGGATGCGGAAATCCGTTGAGACCGAACTTGATCATGACGTATCCGACACCGACCGAGACGGCGGCGGCCACCGGAAACAGGAGTTCCCGCGGGGAGGCCTGCCGAAGCTCCCGAACGATGCGGTCGGCCGCGGAGCCCTCGGCCCCCTGACTGGCCTGGAGAACGGCCCCACCGCCCACGATGAAGGCGATCCCGACGGCCGTCAGCACCGTGACTTCCTCGCCGAGGATGGGAACAGCCACGAGAGCGGCCACCGCGGGGTTGGCAGCGACCAGCGCCGCCGCTATGCTCGCTCCGACGACGTCGATTCCCCGGAAGTAGAACAGGCGGAACATCGCCGGGTAGAGAACGCCGGCGACGAGGAATGGGGCGATCGCCCGTGGCGTAACCGCCTCGATGGGGACGCCGAACCCGATGGTGACCGCGATGAAGATGACGGCACTCGTGAGAATGCTCACGAAAGCCGCGGTGAACGACGGCGAGACCCCGCTCGCCTCGCGGACCTCGGTCATCCCGACTTTGACGATGAGGGCATTGGCGCCGAAGCTCAAGGCGGTGACGAAAGCGAGGATGGCGGCGAGTTCGAGGGCCATACGGGGACGTCTCCGAACAGGTGCGAACACGACTGCCATAGGCGTGTCGGAACCGGTGACGGACGGGGTACAGCCCTGACCGCGTCGGCGGACAGAAGGGTCAGGTCCGGATGGCGTCGGGAACCGTGTCGGCGTGGGCTCGCACCCAAAGTTCCCCGATGCGTGAGAGGCGGGTGCGATGGGATTTCCCGTGGGCCTCCTGTTCGATGTACCCCTTTCCGCCGGGGCCGAGCCGGTCGACGTTGTAGATGACCTTCGACCGGAAACTGTCAGTGTACTCTTCGTCTAACTCGTTTGCGAGCGTTTGGGCGAGTTCGCTCACACTCTCGAAGGCCCCGTGTTCTCCGAGGGTGTAGAGGATGAGTTCCTCGAACGGCTTGACGTTCGAGAACATGGCGACGGGGAATTCAACGACGTGACTGTCCCCGACCATCTTCGCACCGATCGTCGTTCCGCGCTCGTCGAACTCGGCGAGGAGGTCCGCGGCGCTCTGTACGTGGTCCTCGACTCGCTCGTCGTCAATCTCCGACTGGAGGTCGGAAAGGAGGTCGATGCCACGGCGTAGCTCCTCGGCGAGTTCCGTCTCGAGGTATTTCTCGGGGACGGTGTAGTAGGTATGGATGCGGTCGCGATCGTCCTCGCGCTCGACCATGATGGAGTGAGCAGCTGTCGCGAAGGCGAAGCTCACCGTCCGGGGCATCGCGCTGACGTTGACCCAAACCTCCGCAGGCCCGTCTCGGCGATCGGCATCGAGTTCGGCGTTGATCAGGTCGTAAGCCTGCTCGAAGGCGGCGTCG
>CAYOLR010000297.1:0-3193 GCA_964404815.1 uncultured Halobacteriales archaeon | reverse complement strand
TGACTTCTCGGGTCACTTCGTAGATGGTGTTCGACCGTTTGACGATGTCGATGACGGGCTCGACCTCGTCGATGGGGACCGGGTCCCGGTCGGATTCGAACTCGAGCAGACCCCGGAGCGTCTGGAGCTGCTCGTGCTGGTCGTTGATCATCTCGGCGAACTCGAGGTACTGCTCGTAGTCGCCGGCCCTGACGGCCTTCTGGAGGGCCCCGACCGTCTGGGGGTTCCACTGGTGGAAGATGCCGTTCGAGCGGAACTCGAATTCGCCCTGGCGTTCGAGATCGGGGTCGTCGTCGAACCCGACGGCGTGCCGTTCGAGCAGGTCGGCCTCGATCTCGGCGATCCCGATCCCCTCGGTGCGGTTCTCGGTTCCCTCGAAGTAGTCGGCGACGAAGGCCGAATCGAGCCCGACCGCCTCGAAGATCTGGGCGCCCTGATAGGATTCGACCGTCGAGATCCCCATCTTCGACATCGTCTTCAGGAGGCCGTCCTCCAGGGCGCCGATGTAGGCGTCGATGGCCGACTCCGGATCGGCACCCTCCGGCCCGGAGACGAAATCCTCGATCGTCTGGTAGGCCAGGTAAGGGTTGACCGCGTCCGCCCCGTAGCCGACCAGGGTCGCGAACTGGTGGACGGTCCGGGGATCGCCGGATTCGAGGATGACGCCCACGTGGTTTCGGAGCCCGTTCCGGACCAAGTGGTGGTGGACCGCCCCCATCGCCAACAGGCTCGGGATGGGGACGTTGTCGGGGCTGGTCCCTCTGTCGGAGAGGATGACAATATCATGGCCCGCGCGGGCGACATCGTCGGCCGCCGTCCGGACGGCTTCGACGGCCGCCTCGAGATCGGTCCCCTCGGGGTCGTAGGTGATGTCCACCGTTTCGGCGGTGATGCCGTTGTCGTCCATGTCCCTGATGGCGGCGAGCTCGTCGTCCCTGAGGACGGGCGACGGGAGCACCAGCTGGCGGGCGTGGTCCGCCGATTCGTCCAAGAGGTTTCGCTGGAAGCCGAGCCTGGTTTCGAGGCTGAAGACGAGCTCCTCCCGGATGTTGTCGACGGGTGGGTTCGAGACCTGGGCGAACAGCTGCTTGAAGTAGCTCGCGAGCGGGCGATTGAACTCCGAAAGGACGGCGAGTGGCGTATCGTCGCCCATCGAACCGACGGGATCCTTTCCGCCGGTGGCCATCGGTTCGACCAGGTTGTCCAGTTCGTCGTGGGTGTAGCCGAACGTCGCCTGTTGGGCCCGGAGTCCCTCAACCCGGTCTCTCGGGGTGGGCGTGGGGTCGGCCACGATGTCGGCGAGCGAGACCTGTTCCTGTTCGAGCCACCGGGCGTAGCGATCGTCGGTGAGTTCATCGAAGACCTCGTCCTCGGGAACGATCCCCCGGCCTGGTTCGGCGACGAAGAGCTGGCCGGGTTTCAGGCGGCCGCGTTCGCGGACGTGTTCGTCGGGGGTGACGAGCGCACCGGCCTCGCTGGCCATGACGAGCCGGTCGTCGTCGGTTACTTCGTACCGACACGGGCGGAGGCCGTTCCGGTCGAGGCCGCCGGCGACGCGCTCGCCGTCGGTCCCGATCACGAGTGCCGGGCCGTCCCACGGTTCGACCAGCGAGGCGTGGTAGTCGTACCAGGCTTCCCGGTCGTCCGGGAGGAGGTTCTCCTCGGCTCGCCAGGCCTCGGGGATCAGCATCCGGAGGGCGTGGGGGAGGGCGCGACCGGACTGCAGGAGGAGTTCGAGAGCGTTGTCGACGGAGGCGGTGTCGGACTGGGTCTCGTCCGCGATGATCGGCTTGATCGTTTCGATGTCGTCCCCGAAGTCCGGGTGATCGATGTCGGTCTGCCGGGCGCGCATCCAATTGATGTTCCCCCGAATGGTGTTGATCTCGCCGTTGTGGATGATCCGGCGGTAGGGGTGGGCCAGCTCCCAGGCGCCGAGGGTATTCGTCGAGAACCGGGCGTGGACGAGTACATACGTCGACCGCATCCGGTCGTCCCCGAGATCAGGATAGTATTCGGGAAGCTGGGTCGACTTGAGGAGGCCTTTGTAGACCAGGAGTTTGCGGTCGAGCGAGCAGACATAGAAGCGGCCGGCACCGGGAGGGTCACGTTCCTCGATTTCGTTCTCGAGAGCGCGTCGGCCGATGTAGAGCGAGCGGTCGAAGGCGTCGGTGGCCTTGTCGACCTCCGGGATGACGAATGCCTGTTCGATTTGGGGCTCCGAGTCGAGTGCCGTCTGACCCAACATCTCGTTGTTCGTGGGGACGTCACGCCAGTGTACGACGCCGAGGTCGTGATCGGCGAGCACCGATTCCACGAGCGCCTTCAGGTCGGCACGCTCGTCAGGATCTTTGGGGAAGAAGAAGGAACCGACCGCGTAGGTGTCGGGAAGGTCGATCGGGAGGACGGCGTCGAAGAAGTCGTGGGGCATCTGGAGCGTGATGCCGGCCCCGTCGCCGGTGTTCTGTTCCGCGCCGGTCGTGCCACGGTGTTCGAGGTTCGTCAGGAGCTCGAGGCCATCGGCCACCACGTCGTGACCGGGTACCCCGTCGAAATCCATGACAACGCCGACGCCACAGTTCGCGCGGGCGTCAGCGGGGTCCGCGAGCCGATCGCTCGCGGGGGTGTGCGATTGCATACCTACCCGGACGTGATGCGCCGCATATAGGCTTGCTCCTGAAAGTATTATTGTATGGTAATGCCAAATAAGGAAATATAAGGTATGAGAGGCACTATTATTATACACTATTATTCAGGAAAGCCGGCGGCTCAGTAGTTGCGGGCGAAATACGCCGTCTCGACCGCCAGGTCCCCACAAATGCTGCACTCCTCGGCGGGCGGCTCGGCGTCCTCGTCGAGCGGTACCATCACGATGTCCGCGGCGATCTCGTCCTTGATGACCGTTTCGCAGGCCTCGTCGCCACACCAAGCCGTCCGGACGTACCCGCCGTGCTTCCCGATCGTCCCCAAGATTTCCGGAACGGAATCGGCGTCACGGATATTGGATTCGAGGTTCTCCGCGGCGGCCGCGTAGAGCTTGTGGAAGACGGAATCGAGATGGTCCGCCACGGTGTCGGCGAGCCCCTCGCGATCGACGGTTTCCTGTTCCCCATCCGGCCGGTGGACGAGCGTCACCGACCCCTCCTCGACCTCGTTCGGGCCGATCTCGATCCGGAGCGGGACGCCCTTGAGCTCC
>CAYOLR010000296.1:0-3209 GCA_964404815.1 uncultured Halobacteriales archaeon | reverse complement strand
CCTCCTCGAGAGCGGGGAGGTCGGATTTCGCCCACTTGGTGAATTTGATGGTGCCGGTCTCGTCGCCGAGGAGGCCGACCTGGGCGATCGAATCGCTCCGGGGCTCCCAGAGCTCGACGACCGTTGCGGTGATGTCGACCCATTGTTCGGCCTCATCGATGTCGGCGACGTCGACGTGTTCGTTCCCGCCGCCACTGCCGCCGAGGGAGTCGCGGTCGAGCCCCGCCTCGTCGAGGTAGTGGTTGGTGACGCTCCGCCGGGCCTCGTCGAGGGGGACCTTGTAGTCCGTGACGAGGGTCGAAAGGCGGGCTTCGACGTCGTCAACGTCGATGTCGAGGTGGTCTGAAAACTGCTCGTGTATCGCTTCCGCTTGGGTACGCAAATCGGTCATTGGCTCACTGTCTCCGCGTGGTTTTCGGTGGGAGACAGTCGTGGGTAGGGCCGTTCAGGTATTTAAACTGTGGCTAGCGCGGCGGAAGTGGAACCCTCACCCGACCGCGAGGAGGGCGGCGAGCCCGAGGAGGGCGATCCCGGCGGCCACGTCCAGCCACCGGGCGAGGCGGCCGTCGCCGCGGAGGAGGGCAGCGGCCGCCCCCGACACCGAGCCGACCGTCCCCAGATAGACGAGGGTCAGTGCGGCGTAGATCGTACCCAGGGCGAGCATCGTCGTCGCCGAACCATCGGGGGCGAACCCCGGAAGGAACGCGAGGAAGAACAGGGCAACCTTCGGATTGAGGACGTTCACGGTGACGCCCCGGAGGTAGGCGCCGGTCGCATGTTCATCGGGATCCACGAAGGCCGTCTCTGCCTGCCCGCGGCGTCGGAGGGTGGCGAGGCCGAGGTAGAGGAGGTAGGCCGCGCCGGCATACTTGATGACGGTGAAGGCCGACGGATAGGCCCGGAGCAGGGCGGCCAGGCCGAGGGCCACCACCGTCGCGTGGACAAGCACGCCCGTGGCGATCCCGAGCGCGGCAAGTCGCCCGGTCCTGACGCCGCGGCTCGCGCCACGGGTCAGAACGTAGACCGTGTCGGGCCCCGGCGCGAGGATGAGGGCGATCGCGGCGGCCAGGAAGACGACCAGCCGGTCCGGCGGTGGAAGCACTCACCTGGGATCGATCCCGCGGCGGAAAAACCCCGTCGATGGGCCTTTGGGCGGGGGCCTCCACCCGGTGGCATGGACCGCCCGATCGTGGCCGTCGTCCTGGCCGGGGGGACGGGAACCCGGCTCTATCCGGCGAGCCGCTCAGACCGGCCCAAGCAGTTCCTTCGTTTCGGGGGCGATCGGTCCCTCCTCCAACGGACCGTCGATCGGGTACCCTTCGCCGACGCGGTGGTCGTCTCGACCCGGCCGGCCTTCGCCGAGACGGTCTCCGAGCAGGTCCCGGCCGCGGACGTGCTCATCGAGCCGGCGGCGATGGATACCGGCCCGGCCATCGTTTACGCCGCCCACCGGCTCGAGGACCGGTTCGACGACCCGGTCATGCTCGTGCTCCCGAGCGACCATTACGTCGCCGGCGATTTCGAAGGGACCGCTCGGAGGGCGGCGCGGGTCGCCGCGAAAACCGACCGACTGGTCACGATCGGCATCGAGCCGGATCGGCCGGCGACGGGTTACGGGTACATCGAACCCGGGCGATCGCACGACGGATGGATCGAGGTCGAGCGGTTTCACGAGAAACCCGACCGGTCGGCCGCCGAACGGTTCGTCGAGGCGGGCTGGTACTGGAACGCTGGCATCTTCGCCTGGACAGCGACGTCGATCCGCCGGGCGGCGAGCGCCTCACCGCTCGGACCGCTGGTGGACGCGCTGGAACGGGGCGACGCCGAAGGGGGGTTCGGTGCGGTCGACCCCGTCAGTATCGATTACGCCGTGTTGGAGGGGGCCGACGACGTGGTTCTAGTCCCGGCGGCGTTCGACTGGGACGACCTCGGCTCGTGGGATGCGATCGGGCGGTTGAGCGACGGGCAGCTCGCCGAGACGCTCGCCATCGATGCCGACGACAACGTGATCGCCACCGACGGCGCCCACGTCACGGCCATCGGCGTCGACGACCTCGTGATCGCTGCCTTCGACGACCGGATCCTCGTCGTCCCCCGGGAACAGGCCGAACGCGTCCGGGAGGCGGTCGATCGGCTCAGGGAAACGAAGGAGTTCTGACCGCCCGTTGTCGGATTACCCGCCCCAGAAGTTGTCGCGGCTGCCGAGGCGGGGCTGGGCTTCCTTGCCGCCGCTCTCGTCCTCCTCGTCCGCATCGTCCTCTGCGGCGGCATCGTCGTCATCCGCCTCGGCGGCTTCTTCGGCCCCCCCGTCGTCCTCCTCGTCCTCCATCGGGAGCCGTTCGAGCTCCTCGGCCCGGGCATGGTTGGATTTGACGTTCGTGATCTTCACCCGGGCCCGCGTCGGGGGGAGCAGTCCATCGACGAAAACCACGAAGCCGTCCTCGGTGTGGCCGACACCTGCCCCACTTTCGTGAATGTCGACCACCTCGACGACGACCTCCTCGCCGACCTTGACCGGCTGCTGCTTCAGTTCGCTGATCGGCATGTTGTAGTGGTTACACCACTCCGCCCCGCCGCGGTTCCCGTAGTGTTGGCAACCGAGGCCTTCGATCCGCTCCGAGAAGCTCGGACAATCGTCCGCGAGGGGGCAGTCAGCCATTGGAGGTGATTGGTAAGCCGGGGGCTAAACCCTTACGTTGCGCCGATTCCGCCGCCCGTTGGCGGTGGATGCCTCGCCGCCGACGAGGACGACCCGGTGCCCGCCCGGAGCGGTCCCCCGCCACCGGGGCCCGGGTGACGATCGTCTCATGGCGGTCGCTCGAGTCCCCCACGCTGGCCGATTACCGGGGACAACACAGTTAACGGATCGGCCCGTATCCCACGCCAATGCTGCTGGTCCTCTGCGTCGACCTCGACGACGATCTCGGCCGGAAGACCGGGATCGAAACCCCGGTCATCGGCCGCGACGCCGTCGAACGGGCGGCCGTCGCCCTTGCGACGGCGGACGCCGAGGACTCCGACGTCAACGTCCTCTTCGAGGGCCTCTCGCTGCTCGACCAACCGGACGAGGATGTCGAGATCGCGGTCGTGACCGGCGCGGCAACGGACGACGTCCGTGCCGGCCGCGCGGTCGGGACCGAGCTCGATACCGTCCTGTCCAGGCTCGAGGCCGATGTCGAGGACATCCGGGCCATCGTCGTGACCGACGG
>CAYOLR010000295.1:0-3215 GCA_964404815.1 uncultured Halobacteriales archaeon | reverse complement strand
CCAGCATCTCGAGGCTCGGCGACTACGCGTTCGACGCCGTCCTCGTGAGTCACGGCGAGAACGTCGAGTCGGGTGGACGCGCGGAAATCGACCGGTTGATCGCCGATCTCGAGGGAGAACAGTAATCGATCGGGAACTCGGGGACCATCGGCTACCCTCCTGGCCGCAATGGGTGGGTCGCTACGCTCGGTCGATTCCCGCGCGGAGGAAGACCGGCGCCGCACCGAGGCCAAGGAGGAGTTCGAGTCCCCCGACCAGGAGGAACGCCGATCCGTAGCCGGCCAGCTCAACAATCGTCCCACCGACGACGATACCGGCTAGAAAACCAAGACTCCCGAAAACGTTGAAGCCGGCCATGGCGACCCCACGTTCGGTCCGAGCAGCGAGGTCGGTGACCAGCGCCATCGTCGCCGGGGCCATCAGGGCGCCACAGATCCCCACGCCGACCAGTGCCAGTCCCGCGAGTTCCACACTCGGGGCGCGCCCGACGGCGATCACGCCGATCCCGTAGAGCACCGAGCCCGCGACGACCGGGAGCGTGCGGCCGATCCGGTCCGAGACCACCCCCATCGGGTACTGCAGGAGGGCGAAGGGGGCGAAAAACAGTGCCAGCATGAGCCCGGTCGCCCCGGGGCTGAGATCGAAAACGGTCCGGAAGTAAAGTGTGCCCACGAGGGCGAAAAATCCGGCCGTCAATCGGTCGATGAAACCAAAGGAGTACGGGAGCAAGAGTGGGGGCGTCTCGCGGATCCCCGTAATGATTCGCCCGATCGAATTGCGATTCCGTTCGGGTGGGTTCTCCCTGAGGACGGAACTCAGTAGCGCGACGGACCCCAACAACAGACCGGCCGTATAAAGGGGGACGACCGGGCCGAGTTCGTAGAGTTGGCCGCCGAGTGGCGCGCCCATGGCGGTCCCGAGGCCGATGGCGATGCCGGCCGCGCCCATGTTCTGTCCGTGCCCACCCTCGAGGTCCATCAGCATCGTCATGGCCAGCGAGAGCGCCCCGATCGTGGCGCCGCCCTGCAGGAATCTGAGCGCAATCACCGCGAGGAACGGCAGTTCGCCCGCGGTTGGCAGGAGGGCAAGCCCGACGTAGCCGACGGCGCCGGCGATCCCGCTCGCCATGATGAGTGACGCACGTGTCCCCCGCGCATCACTCACCGCTCCCCAGATCGGGGCAAACACGATGAATCCGACGAATTCGACGGCGAGGAACCACATGCTGGCGCCGAGCGGCGTCGTCGCGCCGAAGGCCGTGACAAGGGTGTCGATTCCGGGGTACAGGAGCACCTGCGCCAGGAGGACGACGAAGACCACCGAGGCGAGGAAGATCCGGTCTCGGGTCGGTGCCATCCAGATAGACCCTCGGTGACAGTTGCACCAGCATCCCTTTTGACCTTGTTCCTTCCCCCGTTCGAGACAGCGCGTCGTGTGATTCTCCGTCGAGACAGCCGGGACATGTCCCGTTCTCTCAGGAATCGCGAGCGCTCGCCGCCGAACCGAGGATGCCTGCGGTCTTGCACCCGGCTCCCGTGTTGATCACCACGACGGTCTCGTCGGCGTCGTAGGCGCCCGCGTCAGCCCGAGCCATCGCGCCGGCCATCGCCACGGCGCTGGTGACGCACATCTCGATGCCGTCACTCCGGGCCATGTCGAGGGCGGCCTCGACCGCGTTCTCGTCCGAGACGGCGACGCCAGCACCGCCGGATGCGTCCACGGCCGAAAGCACCCACGACGATGCGCCTGGATCGGGAATCTCGACGCCCTTCGCGATCGAGTCGGGCTCGTCCCAGGGCTCGTGGCTCGACCGTCCCGCCTCGATGGCCTCGACGACGGGCGCGGCGCCCTCGCTCTGGGCGACGGTCAACCGCGGCGAGCCACCGTCGATCCAACCGAGTTCCGCCAACTCCAGATAGGCCTTCCAGATCCCGATCAGGCCCACGCCGCCGCCCGTGGGATAGACGACTTCGTCGGGCGTCGACCACCCGAGATCCTCGAAGAGTTCGTAGCCCATCGTCTTCTTGCCCTCGTGGCGGAAGGGCGTCTGGAAGGTCGCAACCGAGTGCCACCCGTGCTCGTCGCGGGCGTCCGCGAACGCCGCGCCGGCATCCCCGATCTTCCCCTCGACGAGGTGGAGGGTCGCGCCGTGTGCCCGCACGAGGTTCTTCTTCACGTCTCCTGCCTGGTGGTTCAGGAACACGTGACAGTCCAGGCCTGCCCGAGCGGCGTAGGCGCTTGCGGCCTGGCCGGCATTTCCGGCGGAGGGCAGGGCGACGGTCGTCGCACCCCGTTCGACTGCCGCGGAGATCGCCGCTGACTGGCCGCGATCCTTGAACGTATTCGTCGGGTTCTGTCCCTCGTCCTTGATCAGCAAGTTCGCGACCCCGAGTCTATCGGCCAGCGTCGGCGCCTCGACGAGCGGTGTCGCGCCCTCGCCCATCGAGACGATGGCGTCACCGTCCCGAATGGGGAGGAGTTCCCGGTAGGCCCACATCGACCCCGAGCGCGCCTCCCAGTCGGATGGGTCGATAGCCAGTGCATCGAGGTCGTACTGCGGATCCAGGATACCACCACAGTTTGGACAGGGGTACTCGGTCAGATCGAGGGCGTAGCGTTCGCCACACGACCGGCAATCGATGTGGGAGACTACGGATCCGGTGGACATGTCCCCGGATGCGGTGGCTGGGTCAAAGGCCTTGCTCCGCTGGCGGTCGGCAACGATCTATCCGAACCTGCCCGGACCCCGGCCCCCGAACCTTGTCCAGGCCGATCCATGCGTCGTCGCACCCGCTACCTGTGAGTGATTCGATGGAGCCTTCCACACAGCCGGTATGCTACCGATCGCTCCCTCGGTGGTCGACGATAGCCCCCGGCTCCATCAGGCGTGTTGCTCGATGTAGACGAAGTGATCGGGATGGTCGCTCTCGTGGTCTTTCGCGACCGCGTAGGTGTCGATCTCGTCGGAGATCTCCCGAGCGAACTCACAGGTGTCGCACGTGAGCGTGTATGCCATTATCTAGCATACGATTTCAGTTACATAAAACTCTCGCCCGAATCCGTAGCGTTGAGGTTCGTGGACGCTTGTAGACAGCTTAATCGAGGACCCTCCCGTGAACACGACCCACGCAAGGCCTATACACCTGACAGCATGATTATTAATTGACTATGACTATGACCTACGACTGCGAATGTGGCCGAGCGATGAGTTACAC
>CAYOLR010000294.1:1661-3227 GCA_964404815.1 uncultured Halobacteriales archaeon | reverse complement strand
GGGCGTCCCCGTGGACCGCTGTCGCGAGCGCCGGGTGGTCCTCGGACGGGTGGGAAACGATGGTGGCGACGGCCCTGGTCGCGGCCCGCCAGTCGGCCGCCAGCTCTTCGTTAGCGAGGCGCGTGATCACACAATCGGCGTCGTCGAGGAGCGGCTCGCTCGCGACGAGCTCGAGCCAGGAGTGGCCCCGGATGCGGTCGAGGGCCGTCCGGGCGACCCCGTCGACGAGGAGGTCCGCCGCGAGGACGTCCGCATCTGCGACTACCCGGCCCACGGCCGGGTCCGTCTCGCCGGATCCGTCGGGATCATGGTCAGTCATCGCGACAAGCGGCCAGGGTGTCCCGGATCGCGGCCACGTTCGGGGCGTCGTCCGGCGCCCGTTCGAAGAGGGACTGCCAGGTCATAGCGCCCAGTTGGCGGCTGCTCCCGATAAGGGGCCGTGGTCGGGGCGGGTCGGACGGATGTCTGACTGACCTTTAAGACGACTGCAGCGGAGGAACCCACCGGGCGCGCACAACCCTCTCCTCCCACGACGGCGCGCCCGGCGTGCCACCCGCGCCACCGTTTTTCGACACCTTGCGTTCGGGTGGGTCACTCGGTGTCCGCCCGAACTTCGTCCCCGGCCGGTTCCTCGTCGCCACCGGCCGGTTCCTCGCCGATGATCGCGGCCCGGACACTATCCGTCGCTTCCCGTTCGGCGATGATGGCGACGCGGTCGTTGGCTTCGAACCGCGTCCCCGGCAGGGGGATCGTAAGCGGTTCGTGGTCCCGTCCGTGGGCGTAGATGCGAGCATCCTCGAACGAGAGCTCGTTGACGCTCCCGCCGATGACCGGCGCACCCTCGGGGATCGTCACCGAGAGGAGTTGGAGCCGTTCAGTGAGATCGGCAATGAGGTTGAAGTTCCCACCGAGGAGCGCCGTTTTGGCACCCGCAGCACCGAGGCGCTCGGGATAGATCACCTCGTCGACGTCCTCGGCGTACTTGTGATAGATCTCCTCGCGATAGTCCTCGTCGAGCCGGAGGACGGTCCGGCAGCCGAACTCCTTGCCGATCATGCAGGCGGCAAAGTTCACGTTGATGTCGGGAGTGAGCCCCGCGATGGCTTCGGCCGTCTCGATCCCGGCCTGATCGAGAACGCTTTCGTCGCCGCCGTCACCATGGATCACGCGGAATCCCTCGTCCTGAATGCGCGTGACCTTATCGGGATCCTTCTCGACGATGACGACCCCGTATCCTTCCTCCGCGAGCGTGCGGGCGGTACGGAGTCCGACCCGGCCGCCACCGACGATGATGATGGTCATACCGACCGGTAGGGTGCCCCGGTAAAAAACCGTTAGGCAGTCGGTGCGCGACAGCTCACAGAACCGAGTGCCGGTCCGAGCGGGCAGACTCCAGCACCGACGACCTGCCGGCGATCCCCGACCTTGGCCTCGCCGTCGGGGGGAGGCGGATGTCGGGGCCTGCGATGCTCTGGACAACGACTGCGACGGCGACGTCGACGAGGGCTGCGAGGGCTCGCCTTCCGGCAAAACAAAGTCCTTTTACAACGCCGCCGATCCGACGCG
>CAYOLR010000294.1:0-1651 GCA_964404815.1 uncultured Halobacteriales archaeon | reverse complement strand
ATGTCGGGGCCTGCCCGGAGGTGGGGCGTATCGTGTCCCGCCAGCGACCGGACATCGACCCGGCCCGTCATCGTCCGCTGCTATCCCTGCGTGAACCGCGGTACGTCGGCCACAGCCGGGCGCATATCAACGCTTAATAGTGGCCGGCAGATACCTCCGGCCAACGATGGAACTCACGGAGGTGAGGCCATGGCGCTCGGTGGCTACGTTCTGAGCGGCATCCTCATGGGGGTTTTCCTGCTCGTCGTGGGCTTCGCATTCGCGTGGCTCCTCCCCTGGGAGCGGTATACGCCGGATGTGGAAACCGCAACCGGCGCCCTGACCAGGGCGGTTCGGAGTCCGGCCTCGTGGATGGCCGCATTCGTCGTCCTCGTGGTCGTCTTTGGCGGCGGCGCCATCATGTTCGTCTCCGGGCAGGGAATCCCCGAGGGCGCCCAGCAGACCGTCGGGATGGCACTCGCCGGCCTCTTCGGCCTCCTCGTCGTCGCGTTCGGGTTCTGGGGCCTGTATGCCGCGAGCCGGTCTCGGGGTGCCAAGAGCGCCCAGGCGCTCGGGACCAGCTTCTTCGTCTTCGGCCTCATCTTCATGACGGTCGTCACGATCAAGCTCCTGGTCGGCTCCTGACCACGGCCATCACCCGAGGACCTTCTCCCCAGTACCTCCAGGCTCCGGTCTCCACCGCGGTTTCTACCGCTCGTCGGATCCCCTCGTTAGCCGAGAACGACCATGTAAGCCAGGACGAAGAACGCGTAGATCACGGCGATCCCGGCCACGATCTTGAGGTGGTACATGAAGAGTTCCTCGTCCTCGGCGTCGACGGCAGCGGCGTAGGTCTCCCGCTCGGACGCGGTGAGGGCGTCGCCGTGGACCTCTCCGAGGTGGAGGTTCCTGAAGCTCTCACGGGTAAACGGGCGACCACAGTACGGACACGCCGCGGCTGGCTCCTGCCCGGTTGGCACGTCGGTGGCGGGGTTGCGGACGGTGTTCATACGTATGGGGGTGATCCGAACGGTTGGGAGACGATCCAGAGGCTGACAACGGTATACGCGATCATGACGACGATGAGGGGGTACTGGCTGCGAATCGGCTGGAGCCGACCGGGAAAGAGTTCGAACGCACGCGAATGGGCGATCCAGATCGCAAGGACGTGCCCGAGGAGGACGAAGAGGAGCTCCAGACCGCCGAACCATCCGGGCATGACGAGTGCCCGCGGTGCGGGTGGGGCCGATAACGGGTGAGCGAGCACGCCCACGAGCGCTGGCGAGAGCGAAAGGAAGTACCCGAGGAAGTGCGCGAGGTGATAGCCGGCGGCGATCGGGACGAGGGATGGCGCGATCCAGTCGCCGATCGCGGCGGCGGTGACGTAGGTATCGCCGGTCCGACGGGCGGAGCGAGCGGCGAACCGGAAGGCCCAGAGGAACAACCAAAACCCGAGCACGACCGTCACCAGGTACAGGAGGTGGCCGGGGACCCCGATACCGACGACGACCCCGGCGGCCGTGGCCCAGGCCGGCGTCGCCACGAGGCCGTCGAACGTCGTCACCCAGAGAAGGGCGATGACGAACGGGGTGGCGAGATCCTCACCGGTGCGAGCCGCGGCGAGGGCGGCACCGGGAAAGGCGACCTCGAGCCCCTCGTCGGTTCGGCGGAC
>CAYOLR010000293.1:0-3232 GCA_964404815.1 uncultured Halobacteriales archaeon | reverse complement strand
CCGGCTCGGGTTCCTCACAACGAGCGGGATCGCCCTCCTCGGCATTGCCGTCATCCTTGTCGCCGACGAGACGTTCGCCGCGTGAGGGCTACCCGAGGATCGACCGGAACTCGCGGAGCTGGGTCCGTTGATCGGCGGCGGGGAAGCGGACGACGAACCGGTCGACGCCGGCTTCGGCATACGCCGCGAGTTCGTCGGCGACCGCGTCTTTCGGCCCGAAGGCGCCGCGATGGCGGTACCATTCGTCCGGTTCGGGCTCCCGGGCGGGATAGTACTGATCGTGGAACCGGCGGGCCTCCTCGATGGCGGCCTCGGTCGAGTCGTCGATGACGACGTCGATGTAGTAGGCCGCGTCGAAGCCGGCCGGGTCGCGGTCGGCGTCCTCGAGGATCGACGTCACCCGGTCCAGTCCCGCA
This sequence comes from uncultured Halobacteriales archaeon, assembly GCA_964404815.1. Lineage (GTDB taxonomy): Archaea > Halobacteriota > Halobacteria > Halobacteriales > Hikarchaeaceae > CAYOLR01. The sequence goes on along the minus strand of CAYOLR010000293.1, from coordinate 2,816 downwards.
GCGTACTGGGGCGGATCCAGCCCGATCGGGAGCCACCCGCCGCCGTACTCGACGAGCCGACGCCGGAACGGGGCCGGGAACCCCTCGGCGGGATCGAACGCCGCCGTCGGGATGTAGATCGGCGGGTCGACGGCCGGACCGAACCCGATGCTGGCGGCGTCGAGCGAGAAGAATTCCCCGTCAAAATCGACCGGCTCACCGGTCCACAACTGGGTGATGACCTCCAGCGCCTCGTCGAGCCGTCGGCCGCGGCGACCGTACGGGAGGCCGAGGTTTTCGTACTCCGCCTCGACGTCGTCGCCGATCCCGACGCCGATCCCGAACCGGAGTCGGCCGCCGCTCAACTGGTCGAGCGTCGCAGTCTGGTGGGCGACCGTGACCGGATGGCGGAGCGGTGGGAGGTGGACCGCCGTCCCGAGATCGACGCCGTCCGTTGCGGCCCCGACGGCCGCAAGCGTCGCCAGGGAGTGCAGCCGGGGTTTCGCCAGGATGCTGTCGCCAACCCACACGCTCCCGAAGCCCATCGCCTCCGCCCGTTGGGCGAGGCCGACGATATCGGCCTGGGTTTTCGCGGTCAGCGTCGCCCGGTCTTCGCTTCCGAGTACGACACCCCGGGTGGGGAGGAGATAGCCGTAGGATACCATACCATGGGCGCCGACCCGGGGGATCAAGAAGGGTTCGGCTGAATCGGAAGGCTCTTTCTACGGACGGGTACTCACCCTGTGACATGGTCAGCTACGACGCCTACGAGTACATCACGGTCGACATCGAGGACGGGGTCGCGACGATCGAACTGCACCGGCCGGAGGTCTACAACGCGCTCAACACGGAGACGATGTTCGATCTCCGCCGCGCGTTCGCCGAGATCGGGCTCGATCGGGACGTCGACGTGGTCGTCATCACGGGGGAGGGCGATGACGCCTTCTCCTCCGGGGCGGATATCGAGCAGTACGCCGGACCGGCCGAGGACCACCCCCACCAGGTTCCGAGACAGGACATGTTCTTCGAGGACGTCTACACGGCCGCCCGTGACCTCCACTGCCCGGTGATCGCAAAGATCAACGGGTATTGCGTCGGGGGTGGGCTGATCCTGGCGATGTTCTGTGACCTCAGGATCGCCGCCGATCACGCGAAGTTCGGCGTGCCGGTGACGAACATCGGCCAGATCCCCAGCGGCGGCTCGACACGACGGGCGGTCGAGCTCGTCGGCGAGGCCAAGGCGAAGGAGATCGTCTTCACCGCGGGGCTCATCGACGCCAACGAGGCCCACCGGATCGGGCTTGTCAACCGGGTCGTCCCCTACGAACAGCTCGATGACGAGGTCGACGGGATCGTCGACGCCATCCAGGACACGGGCCGACTGGCGGTGAAGAACTCCAAGAAAGCGATCAATTTCGCCGCCGAAGCGCCCGACCTCGAAACGGCCCGCGAGTACGAGGCCGAGGTGTGGTGGGACCAGTTCGATACCGAGGAGCGCGAACGGCTGGTCGACGAGTTCAACGAAGGCTGAGCCGGGCGGCGGCCGCCGATTTGGCTATCTTTATCACTCGCTCGACGCCAGCATGTGGTATGTCAAACGCCCCTCTCGAAGACGTTACCGTGGTGGAGATGACGGCCCATCGGGCCGGGCCGTTCTGCGGTGCCCTGCTGGCGGATCTCGGTGCCGACGTCGTCAAGATCGAACGCCCCGGTGTGGGCGATCCGGCCCGGTCGCAGGGCCCCGGCCCGGAGGGGCTCTCGGGGTACTTCCAGGCGAACAACCGGAACAAGCGCTCGGTCACGCTCGACCTCAAATCGGAAGCCGGGCTTGAGGCGGCACGCGAACTCATCGGGGCGGCCGACGTGTTCGTCGAGAACTTCGGCTACGGGGTGACCGAGCGCCTCGGGATCGGCTACGAAACCCTCGCCGAGCGGAACCCGGAGCTCGTCTACGCGAGCATCAAGGGCTACGGCGAGACCGGGCCCGCGCGGGAGAAACCCGGGCTCGACCTCATCCTGCAGGCCGAGGGCGGGATCATGTCGATCACCGGTCCCGAGGGAGGCGATCCCGTCAAGGTCGGCCAGGCGATCGGCGATCTCACGGCGGGCATGTTCGCGACCATCGGGATCCTGGCCCGGTTGTATCAGCGCGACCACGTCAGCGACTTCACCGGCAAGCTCGATGTCGGCCTCTTCGACTCCATCGTCTGCCTGCTCAACGAGTACCTCACCTGGTATTCGATGAACGGCCACGTCCCGGGGCCCCAGGGAACCTCCCACCAGACGCTCGTCCCGTATCAGCTGTTCGAGACGGCTGACGGGTACCTCGTGACGGGAGTCCCATCGGACGACCGCTGGGACGACTTCGTCGACGTCATCGGCCGGGAGGAGCTCCGCGAGTACCAGTCGAACGACGAGCGCGTCGCCAACCGGGAGACGGTCATCGACGCCATTCAGGCGGAACTCCGCACCGAGCCCACCGCGCACTGGCTAGACGCGCTCCAGGCGGCGAACTTCCCCGCCGGGCCGCTGAACGACGTCGCCGACGTCGTCGAGCACGAACAGACGCGGGCACGTGGGCTCGTCCGAGACCACGTGGATGCGACCGGCGGGGAGTGTCTGCTCCCGGGCCACCCGGTGAACTACGCCGATTACGATCCCAGCATCGACCGCCCGGCGCCGGAACTCGGGGCGCATACCGCGGAGGTCTTCGCCGAGGTGGGCGACCAGACCACGCTCGACGAGTGGCGCGAGGCCGGCGCCTTCGGGGACTGAGATGGCCGCCCCCGACCTGGCCCCGCTACTCGACCCCTCGTCGATCGCCGTCGTCGGTGCGA
>CAYOLR010000292.1:985-3246 GCA_964404815.1 uncultured Halobacteriales archaeon | reverse complement strand
ACTCCCGAGGCGGTTTCCACTTGAGCATCCCCACGGCGCGTCCGTTCTCCTTCTGCGCTTTGAGCCTGGATAGATTGTCGAAGACCCGCTTTACGACCATCTGCAATACTTTAGAGTGAACGTCGTTCAGGTCACTCCACCACGATTTGAGGTAGGGGAGCGTCCCCTGTACCTTGAAGCGGGCTGGAATCTCGTCTGCCTCGTTGAGTTTGTAGAGGACGTGGTTATAGAGTTGCCTACAAGTATCGACGTGATGCAAAAGCGTCTCGGTGAGGGCTTCCGGTGGGTCGAGTCGATACTTGTAGTTGTAGTGCATCTATGACTCTCGTTCCTCGATAAGTTCGTCCAATTTCTCTTGGACGAACGAGGAAAGGTTCAGGTGATTGCCCTGAATCCACTCCTCTTGGTCGTCGCGGATGGAGATGTTTTTACGAGTCGCCACAACACACTATACACAAACTACACAAATAAAGATTTGTGATTGCGGGGGCCTGTGGGTCGGTCGTCGCGGAGTGTTTGAAAGACGATGACGGCGCTGTATCCCCTCCCTACTGCGCTACTCGGTTGCTTCGCTTATTGCGTTGCTCCTTGAGGAAGGGGACTTAGCGCCAAAATACAGTTAAACTGGGAACGCATCGGGAGTTCGACGCTCGCGAACGCCTGGGCCAGATGTGCCGTGGATCGTGCGCTCGAGTATGCCCGTGACCGAGAACAGTTCGGGCAACCTATCGCCGACTTCCAGGGGATCGAGTGGAAATTCGCCGACATGCTTCGGGAGGTGGAGGCCTCGCGGGCCCTTACCCACCGGGCGGCCCGCCGGGCCGAGGCCCGGGGACGCGTCCCCGATCGACTCGATGCTGCACTGGCCAAACTCTACTCGGGTGAAATGGTCGAACGGGTCGTCAGCGAGGCGCTACAAATCCACGGGGCCAACGGGTACCAACGTGATCACCCACTGGAGTACCTGTACCGGGTAGCTCGAGGCCGTCGGCTCGCCGCCGGGACCGACGAGATCCAGAAGAACACCATCGCGCAGGCATTGAAGGCTGACGGGCTGCCGCCGCTCGCCTGAGCTGAACGGTGTGGTTTTTACGCGCTCACGATCAGGTCCTTACATGGAGGTCGAGGACCGGGGTGAGACGGTCGAGGGCCTCGCGTACGAGGACGAGACCGGCGAGGCCCCGCCAGAACGGCCCCCGGATCGCTGGGCCCACTGGGTGTTCGGCGTCTATCTGGGGGTCCTTCTCCTCATTTACGGCGTCGTGGACTCGGGCGTGTGGTTCCTCATCGTCGGGTACGTGATCGTGCCGACAGCGATGTACTTCGACCTCATGTACGTCCGGGAAGTGAGCGACCGGTGGCAACCCGACGTCTGGATGTACATTCTCACTACGGTGCTCTTCCTGTTGTTGATGGTCCCGGTGTATCTCTATCACCGGAACGAGTCGGTGGGCTTGGTCTGATCACCCTCGAGGGGCGTTCCGTCCCGAGGACAGTACGTAAAATCACGGTTTCGCGTGGTAAACCCACACTCAGGGCACGCCCGAACCGGTGGTTCCTCCCTTTTGCCGCGACGAAACAGGAACGGGATGAACGGGACGAACAGGAAGAGGAAGGGGAAGTCGAAGACCACCCAGGCGACGAGACTGACGAGGACGCTAATCAGAAGTCCGGCGATCGCGGTCGCCGTCCGGGAGGGCATACACCGGCTAGTGACCATCGGCCAATAGCCCTGATGGTTCTGCCGATCGCGGAACCAATCGGCTTACGAGGGCGGTCCGCCGTGGTCAGGCATGGATCGCTCGGACAACCCCTCGGTGGCGATCGTCGGGGGCGGTGTCGCCGGGTTGACGGCCGGCGTGTTTGTAGCCCGACACGGACTCGCTACCACGGTCTTCGACACCGGGGACTCGATCCTCCGACGGAACGCCCACCTCGAGAACTTCCCGGGGTTTCCCCTCGGCGTCAACGCCCGACATTTCTTGGAGTTGGTCGAGGCACAGGCACGACGGGCTGGCTGCTCGATGGAACGGACTCGCGTATCTCTCGTTCACCGCTCGGACGGTCGGTTCCGCATCGAGATGGAGGATGAGAAGGTGTCCAGCGCAGACGTGGTGATCGCGGCCACGAAAAACGAGACCAAGCCGTTCGAGGAGCTGCCGTCGGTGGAGATCGTCGATCGGGGCAAGCGGTTCATCGCCGTTGACGGCCGGGGACGGACCGACCTGTCCGGGTTCTATGCCGCCGGCCGGCTTGCCGGC
>CAYOLR010000292.1:0-975 GCA_964404815.1 uncultured Halobacteriales archaeon | reverse complement strand
CGAACCGGGCAAGGCGTTCGTTGTGACAGACGACCGCGGGCGGACCGGCGTCGAGGGGCTGTACGCGGCCGGACGGCTGGCTCAGAAGCCCCATCAGGCCGTCGTGGCCGCCGGTCACGGCGCTAAGGTGGCGGTGACCGTCTTGGAGGACCTCGACCGACCGTTCTACCACGACTGGGTGGTTCCCGAGCGCTATTTCACCGGCCGTGATCGGGACGTGCCGCCGGGCTGCGAGGAGATCGATGCTCACGAACGGATGCGCCGTGAGCGTCGGGCGATCGAGTACCTGCGTGATCGGTTTGATGACCCACCGGGCGACCCGCCTCGACAACACCCGAGCGTCGCCGACCGGGACGAGTCAATCTGAAAGCAACCGATCAGCCGAAGACCGAGGTGATCGACGTCTCGAGGATCCCGACCGCCTCGTCGATGTCGTCCTCGGTGAGACAGAACGGAGGTGAGATGATGATCTGAAATCCGGGGCGGCCGCTCCCGAGGAGGAGTCCGCGTTCACGGGCCTCGGCGATGACGTCGTCCACCGGGTTGTGTGCGTCAGTGGTCCGGGGGTCGACGAACGGTTCGCCGGTCGCCGGATCCGTGAACTCGATCGCCCACAGGAACCCGCGGCCCCGGACGTCGCCGACGCCGTCGAGGGATTCGAGGTCACGTAACCGGGATTCGAGCGTGGGGGCGAGATCGACCACGTTGGCGAGGAGGCCATCCGCGTACTCGTCGATCGCCGCCACGCCGGCCGCGCAGGCGATCGGGTGACCACCGAAGGTCTGTCCGAGATACGTGTCGGATGATTCGACGAATTCTCCGATCGCGTCGTTGGCGATCACCCCGGCCAGCGGCGCGTAGGCGCTGGTGGCCCCTTTGGCGAACGTGATCATGTCGGGTTCCACCCCCTCGGTCTGGATGCCGAACCAGTCGCCACAGCGGCCGAAGCCCGTAATCACCTCGTCCGAGATGAGG
>CAYOLR010000291.1:0-3254 GCA_964404815.1 uncultured Halobacteriales archaeon | reverse complement strand
TCCAAACCGGCTCGGGCACCTCGACGAACATGAATGCCAACGAGGTCATCGCCAACCGGGCCTCCGAGCTCCTCGGGGAGGCGGTCGGCTCGAAAGCCGTCCATCCCAATGATCACGTCAACTTCGGCCAGTCATCGAACGACGTCATTCCGACGGCCATGCACGTGTCCGCCCTGGAGGCACTCGAGAAGGACGTCCGGCCGGCGCTTGAGACCCTCCGTGACGCGCTGGCCGACAAGGAGGAGGAATTCGACGACGTCGTCAAAACGGGTCGGACGCACCTACAAGACGCCACCCCGGTCACGCTCGGCCAGGAGTTCTCCGGCTATCGCGTCCAGATCGAAAAGGGGCTCGGCAGGCTCGACAACGTCCGTCCCCATCTGGCCGAGCTCGCCTTGGGCGGGACGGCGGTCGGGACGGGGCTGAACACCCACCCTGACTTCCCCGGAATCGCCGCCGATTACATTTCCGACGAGACCGGGGTCGAGTTCCGTGAGGCCGACAACCACTTCGAGGCCCAGGCCGCCCACGACGCAATGGCGGAGGCCCACTCCGCCCTCAGCGTTATCGCCGGGTCGATGAACAAGATGGCCAACGATCTGCGGCTGCTTGCCTCCGGTCCCCGGAACGGGTTTGGGGAGATCGACCAGCCCGAGAACCAACCGGGATCGAGCATCATGCCAGGGAAGATCAACCCAGTCGTCGCCGAAGCGGTCAATCAGGTTCACAAACGTGTCGTCGGGAACGATGCCACCATCGGCTACGGCGCCGGTGAGGGCCAGCTCGACCTGAACCTCTACAAACCGGTGCTGGCACAGGACTTCCTGAATTCGGCACGATTGATCGCGAATTCGGCCGAGACGTTCGCCGAGCGGTTCATCGCGAAGCTCGAAGCCGACCGGGACCACTGTGAGGACCAGGTCGAACAGAGCATGGCCCTGGCGACCGCTCTCAACCCGCACATCGGTTACGACAAGGCGGCCGAGGTCGCCAAGACCGCGCTCAAGGAGGATCGGACCGTTCGCGAGGTGGCGATCGACCTCGGGTATCTCGACGAGGCGTCGGCCGACGAGGTCCTCGACCCCCGGAAGATGACCCGCCGGGGGATCCTCGGCGGCTCGGACTGACGTAGGGGCAGATATTGCCCGTTTCTCTGACGCCGATGAGCCCCTCGAGTGAGTGATGGCCGGCCCGCTGATCGGGAGACCGATTGCCGGCACCGGGTTTCGCCGGAGGATTGCCCTGCGTTCGCCGTCGGGAACCGTCGTAGGTAGCGGCACCGAACGCCGTCGACGGACGGCGTATAACCGGTGACGACGTTTCCCGGTGTAATGGCAACCGTAACCCGCATGGTCGACACTGACGGGTCGAACCGATCGGTGGTCGACCCTCGGGCACCCCGCTTCGGTCAGGCACTCACGACCACCGGTCTCGTCCTCGGAATCGCCCTGGGATTCCCGCCGCTGATCTACCTCGTTACGGCCGTCCTGTTGACCGCCCTTCTCACGCGATGGCGGTACGATCCGTACGGGATCCTCTGGCGAACGCTCGTCCAGCCGGCGGTCGGACGGCCGGACGAACCGGAACCGGCCGCCCCGCATCGTTTCGCCAAGCTCCTTGGCGCCGTCGGGACCTCGGTGGCGAGCCTTCTCATCATCCTCGGGATCCCGACAATCGGCTACGTGATCGCCGGCCTTGTCGCCCTCGCGGCGGGGTTGGCCGCGGTGACGGGACTGTGTATCGGTTGTCGCCTCTATCGGCAGGTCGGCTTCTTCAGACGCCATTCGATCGTCTGAATCCCACCGACGGATTCTGGACGGTTGTAATGAAAATCGACGGGACGCAGACTGAACGATTTTTACCTCATGCCCGCCGACAGTTCGGGTAATGAGCGAGTACGATTACGAAGACCTCGGGCTGGTGGCCGGGCTTGAAATCCACCAGCAACTCGATACGGAATCTAAGCTCTTCTGTGCATGTCCGACTGAGCTCCGAGATCCCGACGAGGCCGTTCGGACCTTTACTCGATACCTCCATCCGACCCGCTCCGAACTCGGCGAGATCGACGAGGCGGCGCTCGAGGAATCCAAGGTCGACCGGGAGTTCGAGTACCTGGCTTACGACTCGACCTGTCTCGTCGAGGAGGACGATGAACCGCCACATCGGATCGACGCCGAAGCCCTCGAAGTGACGCTTGAGATCGCCCAACTCATGGATATGACGCCCGTCGACCAGGCACATGTCATGCGGAAAATCGTCATCGACGGGTCGAACACCTCAGGCTTTCAACGCACGTCGTTGATCGCCCAGGATGGGGTGATCGACACCGATCGGGGCCGTGTCGCGATCGACGACCTGATGCTCGAGGAGGAGTCGGCCCAGCGGATCGGAGAGACAGAATCCGGGACCCGTTACAGCCTGGATCGGTTGGGGATCCCTCTCGTCGAGATCGGGACCGGCCCGGATATCAGGTCTCCCGACCAGGCCCGCGAGGCCGCCGAGCACATCGGAATGCTCCTGCGCTCGACGGGGCACGTCAAACGCGGCCTCGGGACGATCCGCCAGGACGTCAACGTCTCGATCGCCGAGGGGGCGCGGGTCGAAATCAAGGGGGTCCAGCAGCTCGACGACATCGACGACATCGTCCGCCTCGAGGTCGACCGCCAGGTGGCGCTACTGGAGATTCGCGACGACCTCCGGGAACGAGGAGCCGGCATGGGCGATATCGAATTGGTCACGGACACCTTCGAGGACACCGACAGCGGAATTCTGCGGGACGTCGTCGACGGCGACGGGTCGATCCACGCGGTGGTGATGCACGGCTTCGACGGACTGGTCGGTCGCGAACTGCAGCCGGACAGACGGCTCGGGACCGAGCTCGCCGACCACGCGAAGCGCCACGACGTCGGGGGCATATTCCATACCGACGAGCTCCCGGCCTACGGGATCACCGAGGACGAGATCGAATCGCTGTTCGAGACGACAGGCGCGGAGCGAGGGGAAGACGCCATCGCGTTAGTCGCTCACGAGGACCCCGAGACCGCTCTCCAAGCTGCGACGGCGGTAGATCAGCGCGCGGCGGCCGCCCTCAAGGGCGTCCCGGAGGAGACCAGAGGGGCGAACGACGACGGGACTTCCCGTTACCTCCGCCCGTTGCCGGGCGCGGCGAGGATGTACCCCGAGACCGACGTCCCGCCGGTGGAGCTCGATGTGAGCGAGGTCGAAACCCCGGAACTGCTCGTCGAGAAGGCCGA
>CAYOLR010000290.1:0-3265 GCA_964404815.1 uncultured Halobacteriales archaeon | reverse complement strand
CGCGATGCTGTTCAGCGCCGGCATGGGGATCGGCCTCATGTTCTGGAGCGTCGCCGAACCGATGTACCACTTCGGGGACGGCACCAACCTGTTCCCGATGGCGGCCGGGATGTCGAACGAAGCGTCGAGCGCGGCGATGGCGACGACGTTCTACCACTGGGGATTCCACCCATGGGCCATCTACGGAATCGTGGCCCTCGGCCTCGGGTTCTTCTCGTTCAACCGTGGCCTGCCGCTGACCTTCCGGTCGGTGTTCTATCCGCTGATGGGAGACCGCATCTACGGCTGGTGGGGACACCTCATCGACCTCGTGACGGTGTTCGCCACCCTGTTCGGTCTCGGCACGTCGCTGGGCCTCGGTGCCCAACAGGTCAACGCTGGCCTCAACGTCGTGTTCGGACTTCCACAGGGAACGCCGTTCCAGGTCGGGATCATCGCGGTTATCACCGGCATTGCGACGCTGTCGGTGGCTGCGGGGCTAGACAGGGGTGTCAAGCGCCTCAGTCACATCAACGTCTACATCATGTTCATCTTCCTGGCGTTCATCCTCCTCGTGGGTCCGACCCTCTATCTGCTAAACACCACGATTCAGAACGTCGGCACCTACCTGATGAACCTGCCAGCGATGGCGTTCTTCACCGGGCAGAACGTCCCGGCCAACGCGGCTGGCGGCTACGACAATTGGGCCCAGCTCTGGACTATCTTTTACTGGGGCTGGTGGATCGCGTGGTCGCCGTTCGTCGGGCTCTTCATCGCTCGCATCTCGCGGGGGAAGACAGTCCGGCAAGTGGTGGCCGGCGTGCTCCTGATTCCGACGGCATTCTCCTTCGTCTGGCTGGGCGTCTTCGGTAACGCCGCAATCTACGCCCAGACCCAGATGGGCGCGCCCATCTACGAGACGATCTACGACGCGGGCCGGGCGTTCGCCATGTTCGAGATGCTCGGGTCGTTCCCGCTCTCGTCCCTTACGTCCCTCGTCGCCATCCTCCTGGTGACGACCTTCTTCGTGACTTCGTCTGACTCCGGGTCGCTGGTCATCGACCACCTGACGTCCGGAGGGAAGCACGACGTCCCGAAGGCCCAGCGCATCTTCTGGGCCATCACCGAGGGGGCCGTCGCCGCGGTCCTGCTGATTGGTGGCGGGCTCACCGCGCTCCAGACGGCGTCCGTGACGACCGGTCTCCCGTTCGGATTTATCCTCCTGGTGATGGTGTACTCGATCTTCGTCGGACTCGACACCGAGTACAACATCCTGCAATCCCAGGAGTTCCAGGAGCGCGTCCAGGAGATGTCCGAGACCGGCGAGGTCGACGTGGACACCTCCGGGGGCGACATCGTCACCGGCGTCCGCGACGCCGAATCGGACGACTGACGGTCGCGCCGCTTTTCCTCTTTCCTTCAGTCGCCCAGCGGTGACTCCGTCCGGAGCCTCGAAGGGGCGCGTCGATCCGGCCGGCTCAGTAGTAGTCCCACTCGTCGTCCTGGTCGCCTCGGCGGAGGGCGTCGTCGTCCTCCTCGCGGTCCTCCGGCCACTCGACGCCACCCGTGAGGCTCTTGTAGGCGAACCCGGCCAACGCGACGAGCATGAGCACCAGCACGACCGTCCCGGCGATGCCGACCAGATCCGGAATAATGTCCGGGAATCCGAGCTGGAGGACGGCGGCCGACGGGTTCATCACCGGGGGTTGGCGCTCCACCCGATTGAATGTTGCCCACCGGGGACGATCATGATTCAGCGGTTCGATTGCACGTCCTCGGCCGCGTTGAACCAGTTCCTGACGGGTCCGCCGATCCCAGTCGAGACGACGATAATCCAGGCGATCCCCCCGAGTAACGGGCCGGCGAGTGACACGAGACCGGCGGCGACCGCCCCGACGAGGAGGCCAGCCCCTCGTCGTTCGCCCCACCTGACCTCCACCAGGGCCGAGCCGACGACGGTGAAGCCGATCGCGGCCGCGACGGTCAGCATGACACCGCCGATGAGGTACCCGAGACTCGTCAACGGGACACCGGACGGTTCGACCTGGCGGAGCTGACTAACCCCGTACAGGGTGAAGAACGCGATGGTCACGTGGGCCGCGATACCGTACCCGAGCGAGGAGAGGGGCCGTTCGATTGACGATTCGATGCACCGTTCGAGGACGGTATCGTACCGCCATACGAAACCGGCCCCGATGAGCAGTATGACGACGAACACGGACGGTCCACGCAAGATCCCCGGGAGATCGAACACGGCCGTTGGGTCGGGTACCTGTAAGAACCACGGGATCGCGAGGCCATCCATCAGTGTCCGGTTGCCAGGGCGGGGCCGAATAGCTGTCGACGGCGGGCTCCCGACACCGGACCGCCGATCCACCTACTACAAGCGAGGTCCACTCGCGTCGAGCCACTTATTACAACACTCCCCTGAGGCCCGGTGGATGTCGACGGGAGCCAAGACGTATCGGCTGCTCAAACGGCTCTACGAGGCGCTTGCAGACCCCTTACGCGTCGACGAAGACTCCAAGACATTCACCCTATCGATCCCGGAGGCACAAACGACCACCGTCGACAGTGTCCAGGGCTGGTCGAACCGGCCCAGCGCGCTGCTCCGCTGTCCAGGCTGTGATGCTCAAATCCCCCAGCGGCGGTCCTCGAGCGCTATCGACTGCGTGAACTGTTATCGGACGTTCGGTTCCGACGAGTTCTCGGAGCTCGAACTGCTCGGGCTCGTCTGCCCTCGGTGTAATACTGAGATGGACCACGGCGTCAGACATCCTAACCTCTTCGACATCCCCGAGTGGGCCACCTGTCCTGACTGTCAGTACCACTGGGATCTCGACCACTGGTTTCGCCACCAGAGTCGGCGCTGAACGTTGGCGGCGGGTCGGGCCACCGACAGGGGAACGGCTTTAGTTCGGGGTGTGGTAGCCAGGCCTGATGAGCGAGACGGAAGCACCGGTGAACGTCGAACGGGTGCTGACCGTCCTGATCTTCATCCTGTTCGTCTTCGCCCTCGCGATGTTCGTGCTTGGCAAGCTTCTCATCGCCGGGGTAACCTTCCTCAGCCTTACGTTCGCCATCTACCTCAGGGAGACCTGGTAGGTACGCCCAGGACTGCCGGCGATGCGACCACGGAGGCCGGAACCCTCAGCCGGTCTCGCCACGCCGAAGCACGGTCACCGGGACTCGGGCGGTGCGCAGGACCTTATCTGCCGTGCTCCCGAGCACCCCACCCATCGAGCCCTGGAATCCCGAGCCCATGACGATGGCGTCGATGCCCTCC
>CAYOLR010000289.1:0-3265 GCA_964404815.1 uncultured Halobacteriales archaeon | reverse complement strand
TACGATTACCCAGGCGGATAGGCATCGTGCCACGGGAGCGCCTCTTCGATCGTGGCACACGCAGAGAGCACGTCACCATCGGCGTGCTTGCGGCCGACGACTTGCGCCCCGATCGGCAACCCGTCACTCGTCGTTCCGATCGGGATCGACGCGACCGGGTGCCCCGTCATGTTGAACAGCCAGGTCATCATCCACCCGTGATACTTGTTGATCGTTTCCCCGTCGACCGCCGTCGGCCCCGAAATGTCGACATCGAACGGGGGAACCGACAGGGTCGGAACCATGAACAGGTCGTGCTCCTCGAAGATGTCCTGAAAGGCGTCGAAGACCGTGGTCCGCATCGCGCCGGCGTGAGTGAACTCGAGCGCCGAGAGGTCCTGGGCCATCTCGCTCCGCTCGGCGACGTAGTCAGTAACGAGGTCCCGATGTTCGCCGAGGACGTCCACGCCATATTCATCGTGGAAACAGCGGTCGATCTCGGCCGAGGCCCCGGAGAGCATGACCAGGAAGGACTCGTGGATCGTTTCCAGGTCGTCGTCGAATTCGGGGTCACGTGGCATCACCCCGGCAAACACCGATCCGAACGAATCCATCGCCTCGGTGAACACCGTTCGGACACGTTCGTCGACGGGATAGAGGGCGAAATCGGGGCTGTACGCCACGGTCATATGGTCTGCCGGCCGCTCGATCGCTGCCAGGTAATCGATGTCGGCGTCGGGGATACTCCGGGGATCCCGTGGATGGGGACCGCCGATCACGTCCAGCATCAGCGCGGCGTCTGCAACGGTGCGGGTCAGCGGGCCGATCTCCAGATATGGGGTGTTCCCGAGGAACGCGTTCGGCCTGAACGAATAGGGGACGCGTCCTGGTGACGGCTTGAAGCCGAACACCCCGCAGGCGGATGCCGGCGCCCGGATCGACCCGGCGACATCGCTCCCCTGGGCGAGGGCCGCCATCCCGTCAGCCACGGCGGCGGCACTCCCGCCGGAGGAGCCGCTCGGCGTCTTCGTCTCATCGAACGGGTTCCGCGTTTTCCCGAACAACGGGTTCGTGGTCGTCCCCTTCCGAGTGAACTCCGGTGTATTGGTCTTGCCGAGGACGATCGCGCCCGCGGCCTCAAGTCGTCGCACGAAGATCGCGTCCCGGTCCGCCGTGAAGTCCCGGAAGGCCTCGGAGCCGAAGGTGTGTCTGACGCCTTCCTTGAACCCGAGGAAGTCCTTGATCGCGACGGGCACGCCCGTCAAGGGGCCCGCCGGTTCGTCGTTCTCCAGTCGTTCCTCGGCCTCCCGGGCTTGCCGTCTGGCGTCCTCCGCCAGGACCGTCACGTAGGCGTTAACCGTCGGATTCCGGGTCTCGATCCGGTCGAGGTAGGCGTCGATGACCGTTACCGGGGAGAGGGTTCCCGATCGGATCTCGGCGGCCAACTCGGTAGCCGATAAAGAGCAGATGGAATCCGGCATGGTGACGCGTTGGCTTCGCATCCATAAACAATAGGGGATCGGATCGGTGGATCTCTCGATCCGGCTCAACGATCGGATAACGGTTGTCGGTTGAGTTCCGGCCGGACATCCGGGGATCTTGAGCCCCGTTGTCGGTTGGGTCGTGAACAATCGTTAATCGAATCGCCTGGCTAATCCCGGCCATGGACTGGGTGAGAATGGGATCAATGAGCGAGATGAGGGGGCCTTTCCACAGTGATATCTGACGGTAACGTCGCCAAACTCCGGCCACTGGGTATTCCTCGGACGCAAGGGCTGTTTCCGGCCGAATAGCGAACCACAGCCGCCGATACCGTCGGTCGTCGGCGGGAAAGAACGGAGATACCGTCGCGGCTGAACGGCAACATCCCGGCTATGGAAGTGTTAGGATGTTGAAAGCGTCTTCTGGGCACATTATCGACGATCGAGCTTGATGGTTGAATCCCCTATGGCCAGTAGCCGAATTATGCCAGTCGTTATGAGTGACCATTTCCCCGTGCTGCATAGACTGCCCGAGTCGCGCAAGTGAGATTCGAGGACACATGCCGATGAAAAGTTGACTCGAATGGCCGTTCCTGCACCTCGAATCAGCCCGGCCCTATTTCCGCCAAGTTGCCACTACCGGAACACTTTCTGCGTTCAGAACCTAGGGTTGGTGAATCGTGCTTAGCTAGCCACCGAGGGTATCTCCCCGACCATGACAGCCACTGCTCGAAATGATCGTCTGGCGATAGGGGCGCTAGTAGTGGGGGCCGTCGCTGGACTCATCGTGTTTGCATCGGTCCCGGCCTTCAAGGTGTATGTCGCCGGGGTGATGGGAGCGGTATCGAATGTAACGACAGTAGGGTCTCAAGCTCCGGGGCTCGTGATTGGGTTGGCGGTGGCCTTCCTCATCGGGCTATCGATGAACTTCCTGCCGTGTAACCTCCCGATCGTCATGTCGCTGCTCCCGGCAACCTCCGGTGCCGAATCTCGGGGCGCCTTCCTGCGGCGCACGACCCTCTATGCGCTGGGTGCTATGGCCGTGCTGGGAAGCCTCGGGTATCTCCTCGGGTGGGCCGGCGCGAAGCTCAAGCCACTCGTCTTCACCTATCCCTCGGTCGGGGTCTACGTGGCCGGCACAATCATAGGGACCATTGGGGTAGTGTCGATCGGGTGGGGGCTCCGCGAAGTCGGCACGCTCTCGTTGCCCACCCTCTCGCTCCCGTTCATGGATGCCCTCCGAGCGAAAGTCGACCGGCAGTCCGGCGCCTCGGAATTCGTGCTCCTCGGCGCCGTCTATGGCGGGACCGGTGGCGGGTGTGCGATGCCGACCTATCATCTCCTGTTAGTCTGGGTCGTCGTGGCCGCCAACGCGCTTTTCGGGGCAGTATTGCTCTCGACCTACGTCCTCGGTCGAGTGCTCCCAGTGGCGGTCATCGGGGCCGTCCTGCGGGAACAGCCTACCCGAGCGGCTAGCATCTTCGGCGGGCGGTACGGTACCCTCCGCCAGGTGAACGGCGCGGTATTGCTGGCGTTCGGAAGCCTCCTGCTCGTGTTTGCCGGGCTCCGAGTCCTGGTCGGTGGTGGATGATGCGGTATCGACTGTGTATTGAAGACATGCACTGCGAACACTGTGCCTCGAACATCGAACGGTATCTTCGGAACCAACCGGCCATCGAAGCCGCCGAGATCGATTACGAAACGAGCAGCGGTGAAATCGAGGCACCGGCTACCGCTGACCTCGCCGGATTGATCGATACTATCGGTGCGATGGGATACGAGGTGACAGTACAGGACTCTCCATA
>CAYOLR010000288.1:0-3282 GCA_964404815.1 uncultured Halobacteriales archaeon | reverse complement strand
CCGGCTCGATCGATCCCGAGGTGTTTGGTGTGGCAGTGTGAATGGAAGGCCACCGACCGCTCGTCTTCCGCGAACTCGAGCCCGGCATCGTCGAGATAGGCCTCGAGGTATTCCATGAGCTCGTAGCTGTTCTCCGTCAACGCTGCGATCCGATCGGGACCGTAGAAGTCCGCGTATTCGTCCTTTAACATCGCCGCACAGGAGGGCTCTACCGCCACCAGATCGGCGCCATCCTCCACGAGATCGACCAGGTGGTCGATGTGGTCGTCGGCGTAGGCCTCGGCGGCGTCGATGAAGCCCTTCGAGAGGGCGGCGCGGCCGCAACACGTATTCTCGGCAAGTCGCACGTCCGCCCCCATCCGCTCCAGGACCTGCACCGCCGCCTTACCGATCCCCGGCTCGTTGTAGTTGACGTAACAGTCCACGAAGAGGGCGACCTCCCGATCGAGGTTCCCCTGCGCCGGCTCTGGATCGTGGGCGTCGAACCAGTCCTCGAAGGATTGCCGTCGGAACGTGGGGAGGGGCCGTCGGGCATCGATCCCGAGCACCGACTCCATCACGGCCTTGACCGGCCCGAGCCGGCTCACAAGATTTGACACCGGTGCCGCGAGGCTCCCCAGTCGATTAAGGCGACGCGGATGGGCGAACAGCCGGTCGCCCAGCGACGTCCCCTCCTCCTCGTGGTGTCGCTCGTGGGCCCGCATCGCCAGTTTCGGGATCTCGACGCCGGCCGGACACGGCGCGATGCACTGTTTGCACTTGATGCAGAGGTCGAGGTTCTCCTCG
Organism: uncultured Halobacteriales archaeon; assembly: GCA_964404815.1. Taxonomy (GTDB): domain Archaea; phylum Halobacteriota; class Halobacteria; order Halobacteriales; family Hikarchaeaceae; genus CAYOLR01. Next base: position 2,496 of record CAYOLR010000288.1, on the reverse strand, counting down.
AACTGATCAGGATCCTCGAGGTCGCCGTCGAGATAGGCCGCGATCACGTTGGCGTGCCCCCGCGGCGAAACTGATTCCCACTGGGTCTCTTCGAATACCGGACAGGCGGTGGTACAGAACCCGCACCGGATGCAGTGGTCGCTGTCCGTCCCGAGATCGTCCTCGAGTTCGTGTCCCTGCAGGCGGCCGAAGTCCGCCGACGGGCTGGCGTCCACGCCGCCGTCGGGCGCCGGTTCGTCGTCACTCATGGTTTCCCTGGGGCGGGGCGATCTTGCCGGGGTTCAGGATGTTGTTCGGGTCGAGGGCCTGCTTGATCCGGCGCATCGTCTCCATCCCGCCCTCGCCGTACTGGTACTCCAGCAGGTGGGTCTTCTCGATGCCGACGCCGTGCTCGGCGGTTACGGTCCCCCCGAGATCGACGGCGGCCCGACAGATGCGGTCGTTGGCGTCGTGGGCGAGTTCGAGTTCGTCCTCGTCGGCGAGGATGAGCGAATGGAGGTTGCCGTCGCCGGCGTGTCCGAGGACGCTGATCTCCAGGCCGACGTCGTCCCTCACCTCGCGGATCCGGCGAAGGGCTTCCGGGAGCTTGCTGATGGGCACGCCGAGGTCGCCGGTGATCGGGTGGGTCTTCTGGCGGACCAGAGCCGGATAGGCCGAGCGTCGCGCCTCCCAGAGCTCGTCCGGATCGTCGCTCTCCCTGATTTCGGCGCCACCCGATTCGACCAGTGCGGTCAACGCCTCGTATTCCTCCTCGAACCCGTAGCCGCCCTGCAGCTCGAACAGGATCATCACCTCGGCCTCGGGCACGTCGAACCCGCTCGCCTGGAGCGCGGTGAGGAGGGTCCGGTCGAGTAGCTCCATCCCGGAGATGTCGAAGGATGACCGTTTGACGTCGACGATGACCTCGCCGGCCGTCTTGAGGTCGTCCAGGAGCGCCATGAAGGTCCGTGCCTGCGGCGGTTCGGGCGTGAGGCGAACCGTCGCCTCGGTGACCACGCCGAGGGTCCCCTCGCTCCCGACGAACAGGCTCGTCAGGTCGTAGCCGGCACTGTTCTTGAGGCTCTGCGATCCCGTCCGCAGGGTGGTCCCGTCGGCGAGGACCACGTCGAGATCGAGCGTGTGGTCGCCCATCGTGCCATACTTGATGGCCCGCATCCCGCTCGCGTGGGTCGCGATCATGCCACAGACCGTGACGACGCTCGAACTCCCGGGGTCCACCGGGAGATGGAGGTCGTACTCGGCAGCCGCATCGTTGAGGACCTGCCAGCGGGTGCCGGGTTCCACCCGAGCGAGCATGTCGTCCGGGTTGAGCTCGACGATGTCGTCCATCGGACGGACGTCCATCACGATCCCACCGTCTGTCGGGATGACCGCGCCCGTGAGGCTGGTGCCCATCGCCCGTGGCACGACGGGAACGCCCCGGTCGTTCGCCCAGACCAGCACCGACCGGATCTCCTCGGCGCTTTCGGTCCGGACGACGATATCCGGGATGGCGCCGTCGCCGGGGAAGGCGTCCCGGGAATAGCCGACCAGCTCGTCCCGCCGGGTCGACACGTCGTCGGCCCCGACGATGTCGGCCATCGCGGCCTCGAGGTCCGCCGTTGCCGGTTGTCCCATGCTACCACAAAACGGGAGTCCGGAAATGATACTGTCGGTCGAGGAAAATCGGGGGCACCGGGACCTCGCGTGAGCCCTACGTATTTACTCCGGTGCCCCGATTCATTACCCATGGACCATGAGGACATCCCGGTCGTCGACGCCTGGATGCAGCACCCGACCGAGGAGTTCCTCAACCACGACATGTTCGCCCCCTTGCTTCGGTGGCAAGCGGACGACGGGATTCCCGAAATGCCCCTCGAGTGGACCGTCCAAGCCTACCAGAACACCGGGGTCGACACGGCCCTCATCTCGGCCTGGTGGGGCCCCGAAGGGCCGATGCTATCAAACGATTACGTCGCTGACATCGTCGCCGCGCACCCTGACCTGTTCGTCGGCATCGGATCGGTTCCCCTGGATAGCCCCCGGGAGGCGGTACTGGAGGTCAGACGGTGTGTGACCGACCTCGACTTCGTCGGGATCAGGGTCGTCCCCTGGCTCTGGGAACTCCCTCCGGACGACCGCCGCTACTACCCGGTCTATGCCGAGTGTGTCGAACAGGACGTCCCGTTCTGTCTCCAGGTCGGCCATACGGGGCCGTTGAAACCCTCGGAACCCGGCCGCCCAATACCGTATCTCGACAACGTTGCCAGGGAGTTCCCCGAATTAACGATCGTCGCCGGGCACATCGGCCACCCCTGGACAGAGGAGATGATGGCCCTCGCGACGAAATACGAGAACGTCTTCATCGACACGTCCGCCTACAAGCCGAAACGGTATCCAGACGAGTTCGTGGAATTCCTGCGGACCTACGGGAGCGACAACGTCCTCTTCGGAACGAACTACCCGATGATCCAACCGGGAGACTGTCTGGGCGGCCTCGAGGAGTTGGAACTCGAC
>CAYOLR010000287.1:0-3286 GCA_964404815.1 uncultured Halobacteriales archaeon | reverse complement strand
GAAGCCGGAGACGCACATGCTGAGGGCACCGGCGACACCGGCGAAGGCCCCGCTCGCTCCGAAGGCCGCGAGCTTGTATCCGGCGACGTTGTACCCGAGGAGTCGGGCCCGACGCTCGTTGTCCCGAACGAGGCGGAACGCAAGGCCGACGGGCGATTCGACAAGCCGGTGCATGAGGAAGAGCGAGACACCGAGGACGGCCAGGACGAAATAGTAACGAACCACGGGATCCACGAGGACGAACTCGCCGACCCCCGGGATCGCAAGCGGTGGGACGACGACGGTCAGCCCGTCCGTGCCACCGGTAACGTCGGTCCAGGTGGTCGCGATGAGGTGGACAACGAGGGCGATCAGGATAGTCACGATGACGAACCCGTGGGAGGTGACGCGGATCGCGATGAGACCGAGCCCGAGCGCGACGACCATCGCGACGATGAAGGCGACAAGGAGGGCACCGACCGTCCCGAGGCCGGCATCAGTGATGGCGAGGGTCGCGGCGTACGCACCGACCCCGAAGAAGACGGAGTGGCCAAAACTCAGCAGCCCGGTGTATCCGTAGAGGAGGTCGAACGCGGCCCCGTAGAGGCCGAGTGCGAAGATCGTCGCGGCCAGGAACAACCCGAAGGAATCGACGACCAGCGGCACGGCGAGCGCCGCGAGAACCACGACGACCCCGACGACCCATCGGACCGGGGTCATGATGGCCGCCTCGCGACGATCCCTTCCGGTCGGACGACGATGGCGGCGATCATCAACACCAACGCGACGAGGCGGGCTTCCACGGGAGAGACGAACACGCTTCCCACGTTCTCGATCAGCGCGAAGACGAGACTCGCTACGAGCACCCCACGCATCGACCCGAGCCCGCCGACGATGACGACGATGAATGCGACGGCCAGAACGTCGAGGCCCATGAGGTGGTTGACGCTGACGATGGGCGATATCAGCACGCCGGCGAGTGCGGCCAGGGCCGCTCCGAGGCCGAAGGTCAGCATGTAGACTCGGGACACCGGTACCCCCATCGCTCGGGCGGTCTCGCGGTCCTGTCGGACCCCGCGCATCCACAGCCCGTGGCGGGTCCGGGTGAGGAAAACGGAGACCCCGGCCAGGAGGGCGAGAGAAACGACCGCGATCGCGAGCCGATAGGCCGAATAGGAGATCCCCGCGACCGAAACCCCGGCGGCCGTGGGCGCCGCGACCGGTCTGGTGCCGGGCCCGAAGCCGAGTAAGGCGACCTGCTGGAATACCAGCATCAAGCCGAACGTCGCGATCAGGGTGATCGGAACGTCCTCTTCGATGGGGCGAAGAATACCGCGTTCGACGGCGACGCCGACCGCTCCCACGGCGAGCGGGGCGAGGACGACTGCCAGCAGGAAACTCCCCGTCGCGTCGACGACGAACCATCCAGCGACGGCACCGAGCATGTACAGCGAGCCGTGGGCGATGTTGACGACCTCGAGCAGGCCGAGTATTAAGAAGAGTCCGAGGGCGATGAGGGCGATCGTCAAGCCCCAGGTGACGCCATTGAGGACACCGACGGCGAGGTCACTGCCGATCGCCATCCCGGGTCAGAACGACTGCTCAGTGAAGTCGGCGGCCGGCGGGAAGTTCGGTTCCTCGACCTCGATGGTATCCTCGACCACCAGGCGGTCGCCGTCGATCCGCTCGATGAACATATCTATGAAGGCCTGATGATCGGTGCCGCGGAAGAAAGTATCGCCCTGCGGATAGGCCTCCGAGGCGTCGCGCGCGGGACCTCCCTCGAACCACTTGACGAAGTCCAGGTTATCGTCGCTTGTTGCCCAGCCGGTCGCCTCGACCGCGTCCTTGATCCAGGACAGGGCCTCGTACGAGGCCCAGTAGTGTCCGCCGACGAGGACCTCGTCGGTCTCGTCCACCCGGGCGACCTCCCGAAGGTGCCGATTGCCGGGCCTATCAAACTGATCGAGTTCACGTGGGAGCATCGTCACGTAGGCGGCCCCGTCCGCTCCGGTACCGATCCCCGAGATGTCGACCCCCTCGACCGAGGCGATCGGGCCCAGCCGGTTGCCGGGTGTCCCGAGGTCCGCGCTCTGTTTAAGGAAGTTTAACGCCGACGGCCCGACAAGCGCGTTGAACAGAACCTCAGTGTCGTCGGGCACGTTGTTGAGGTGGGGGTTGAGGTCGTTCTTTCCGACGTCCACGGGAATGGTCGTGAGGATCTCGCCACCACGGGTCTCGACCTGGTCTCGGATCGCGTCCCGGTACTGCTGGCCGAACGAGTAGTCCTGATAGACCACCGTCCATCGTTTCCCCAGGGTCTCCATTCCGTACTGGGCGGCAATGATGGCGGCTTGGATCACGTTGTGGTTGTTGTGGACGACCCACCGGTTTCCGTCGGTCCCGGTGATGGATGGAGCTTCTCCCAGGGGGAAGTACGGGATCGAGAACTGTTTTGCGAGGGGATTCGTGGCGATGCTGACCCCGGAGGATTGTGACCCGATTACGAAGTCGGCCCCATGCTGCTGGACGAGTTTCCGCATCACCGTGACACCCTGCTTGGAGTCCGTCCCCGTATCCTCGGAGACGAGCTCAACGGGACGACCGGCGATCCCGTCGTTTGCGTTCAGGGTTTCGACGTAGCCCTCCAGAACCCGCTTGTGCCAGAACCCATAGCTCGCCAATGCGCCAGTCATATCGGCCTGGAGGCCGATCGTTATAGGGTCCTCGGAGGTTCTCGTGGGCGGCGGGGTCGTCGTCGGCTCCCCGGCGCCGTCCCCCCCACCACCCGTGCAGCCGGCGAGGCCACCGACCGCCCCGCCGCCAAGGGCCTGCAGCATGCCACGACGTGTGATCCGTGGCCGACTGGCGGTCCCCCCGCCCGGCGTCTCCATCGGTTCGCCCGCCGCGTTGTCGTTCCCGTCCATTGGTCGTGCGAAGCAGTATTCGGCTGACGTTCTTAAAAACATTGATTTTCTTTGTCCAATATGGCGTTTCGAAGAAGATTTATCTTCAATACACCTCGGTAACGCTTAACCGTCGTTCATAGCTACGGATCCCCATGCAGACCCATATCGTGCCGGTCGGCTTCGACTACGACCGGCTCATCGCGCCCCTCATTCGCGAGCAGATGGACGTGGGGCGGGTGATCCTGCTTGAGGGGGCGGTTGGGAGCGAGGCCAACGTCGAGTACTCCCAGCGGCTCGCCCAGAAGCTCGACAAGGACTTCACGAGCCTCCTCGGGGCCGAGACGGAACGCTTCGTCCTCGAAGACGTTTACGACTACGACGCCGCCTTCGAGCAGGCT
>CAYOLR010000286.1:0-3288 GCA_964404815.1 uncultured Halobacteriales archaeon | reverse complement strand
GCCCCGACCTACCGCGTCCCCCTCTACCCCCTCACGCCCATCGCCGGCGCAGGGCTGTCGTTCGCCCTCATCGCGTTCATCGCACCCTTTGTGATCGGCCTCGGTGCCGCCTTGGTCCTCGGGGCGATCGGGTGGTATTTCGGGTACGCCCGATCACGCACGACCGTGCAGGGCGCGCTCTCGCACTACATCCTCGAACGCCGTGACCAGATGCCCGAATCGATCGTCTCGGCAGCATCCGGCGTCCAACCGGATGGTGGCGAGTTCCGCGTCCTGGTCCCGTTGGCGAACCCCGAACACGAAACCGATCTCATCACACTGGCAGCCGCGATCGCCAATCAACGCGACGGCCTCGTGGATGCCATCCACATCATCACCGTCCCGGATCAGACCTCCCTCGCGTACGCCGCCAACCATTTCGAAAACGAGCAGGAGACCTCCCAGGAGCTTCTGAGTGCGGCGGAGCGTGACGCCGGCTACTACGGTGTACCGTTCGAGAAGTCAACCATCTTTTCCCACCGCTCGATCGACGAGGTCTTCGACGCGGCCCGGGAGCACGAGGCCGACATGGTGGTCATGGGATGGGGGAAGCATACGGCCGGTCGTGCCGAGAGCGCCTTCGACGAACTCGCCCACGAGCTCCCGTGTGATTTCCTCGTATTCAAGGACCGCGGGTTCGAGCCGGATCGGATCTTGTTGCCCACGGCGGGCGGGCCGTCCTCGGAGTTGAGCGCGGCCATCGCCCGGGTGTTGACTGACGAGTTCGGGTCAGAAATCATGGTGCTCCACGTCACCGACGACACCGAAGAGGGCCGGGCGTTCTTAGATGAGTGGACAGCGGCCCACGGGCTGACGGACGCGACCCAGGTCGTCGAAGGCGGTGAGGTCGATGCCGTGATCGAGGACGCCGCCCAGGAAGCCACGTTGGTCATCCTCGGGGCCACCGAACAAGGGCTCATTCCCCGCCTCCTCTCGGGGTCGGTCGTGGTGGACGTCATCGAAGACGTTGAGTGCTCGGTAGTGCTCACGGAGCCCGCCCACAAACGCTCGCTCCGACAACGACTGTTCGGGCGGTAATAGCCGCCCGCTCGTTCGGCGACGACCTCCTGTCGGTACCACCTCGATCGGTTGACGACGGTGAAGACCGAGGGTCGACGAAGTGCCGATGATCACACCCCTCGTGGTCGAGTTCGTTGTTAAGTTGTCACCGCACAAGTTCGACCCAAACGCACTGAGGGCAATCCCCGGGCGAGGGTTTATTATCGTTCCCGGGACATCGATGCATATCGATGGCGGTCACGAACCCCTCCGACGTCGTCTCCTTCGATGCCGACGCGGCCAAGGAGGCCATCGAATCCGTCCTGGAGGGCCCGCTGTACTCCCTCGTCGAATACGACGCCGAGGCGTTCAACCCCCTGTACGTCGACGACGAGACGATGGGGTTCTACGCGGACGAGGCCGAGATGCTCGAGCACTTCGAGCAGATCCACTCCTACGTCCACCTCGACTTCGCCGAGATGGACCTGTTCGTCGACGAGCTACTTCCGGTGGCTGACCGGGTCGAATACATCGCCACCGGCATGGATGTCCTCACCTTCGTCCGCATCTACGTCGGCAACGAGGGCCTGTTCGTCGCCGTCGATCCCGACGAGCCGGTCGAGCCGATCGTCGAGGCGGTCAAGGAGTCCGTCGCGGCGACGGCGTGAGGCGGTCCGTCGGTCTCCCGGGCCAGGAGGTTCTTGCCGGACCTGCAGTTGGCCGGCGCGACCCCCGTCGGGTGGCGGCCCGAAAGCGAGACGATCCCGTCGATGAGCGTCCTCAGCGGGCGGATGGCCGCCCGTTTCCCGCCCAGTCGTTCTTGTGAAAGTTCGCCGGTGAGGCCTCCGTGACCGCCGCGATCATCGGCGAGGGGCCAGTCCAGAGCTGCCGGATTGTGGAGAGGTCGTGGCCGGAGGGGACCCAAACGCGGTCACGTGTCGGCACCCCAACCGGGATCCGTCGGCGTCGGGACCCGGGAGAGGCTCACGGGATGCCCGTTGACGGACAGGAGGTACAGGGCGACGCTCGCGAGCATCACGCCCGCGGCACCGACGAACGGCGCGCCGACGAATGGGTGTACGAGGACGGCCAACCCCACGCCGATGGTGAGCAAAAGCCCCCCGATGGCCGCCGCGGGGCCAGCGTCGACGTCGATCACGTCGGTGTAGGCGACGGCACCATCAACGAGGTAACGCAGGTACCCGTGTGCCGCCCGGCCGTTCGCGTCGATGGTCACGGTGGCCTCGCCCGTCGGCAGACGGTACGTCTCCGTCGACCGACACGCCTCCTCCGTCGCCGGCACGTTGGCGGCGAACCGGGCCACCGCCCGGTCCCCCATGGCACTGATGAGCGTGCGCCGGGCCTGCCGGAGCCGACCCTGGAGGTCGGCCGCAAAGACGGCCGCAACCGCGGGGTCGTCGGTGTGAACCTCGTAGCTGATCGCCGATCCGTCTGGCAGGTGGTCGGTAGCGGGTTCGTCGGCCATCGGGGACTCGCGATCGGGGGTAGGCAGCGCTCGACGGTAAGGTCTGCGCCCCGCGACGACCGGTGCCGCCGCTGTTCGACGGATGAAAATCGGAATGAATGGTGAGGCGGCGAACCACCAGTTACGAGCGTCGACAGGACGGTCTCAGGTTCCTACCGGGACGGACCCTGCGTAGTACTTCTGATTGCGCCCCTCGGCTCGCACTTGGCCCCCGGCCGAAGCCAGGCAGTTTTCCCAGAGGCTCGCGCACTCCAGTACTCGCCGGAACGCAGGCGGGCTTATCTTCCGTGTTCGGGATGGGTACGGGAGTATCCCCGCCGCTCTGGCCGCCTCAAGGCCGACCCGTGGAATCGAACGCACGGTAAACGCCAGCGTCGGTCTCGAGGATGCTCGACCGTATGATACGCGCAATCCAGTTAACGCCTGGATCCGATCGGTCGGATCTGGACGCCATGAATGATGGCTCGACCTGTTAGTGCCCGCGGGCTGAACACCTCGTTGCCTCGGTGCGTACACCCCGGGTCTATCGAACTCGTCTTCTACGAGTGGTCTCAGATGGTCCCTCTTTTCCAGGTGGGTTTCGAGCTTAGATGCGTTCAGCTCTTACCCCGTGGTGCGTAGCTGCCCGGCACGTGCCCTCTCGGACAACCGGTACACCAGTGGCACCCATCCGTAGTTCCTCTCGTACTATACGGACGTTCCCGTCAGGCACCTCACACCCCCAATAGATAGCAGCCGACCTGTCTCACGACGGTCTAAACCCA
>CAYOLR010000285.1:0-3311 GCA_964404815.1 uncultured Halobacteriales archaeon | reverse complement strand
CCGGTCCCACGCATGCATTCTGTACCGGCCGATCGAGGATTTGGAAATCTGGCTACCGATACTATAATATTTTGACAAAACCTGCCGGTGTAGATTCCAATCGAACTAGTAGTGCCCGTTCCCGCGGAAGCCAACACTGGTCCAGCGCGACCTACTCCCACAGCGCGTAAAGGCCGTCGCGGATGGGGGACCTGATCTCCTCGCCGTCAAGCCGAAGGACGGGTACGTCCGCCGGTTCCACCGTACCGATCGCGGCGGCGTCGATGCCCGCCGAAGCGAGATCGTCTAGGATCCGGTCCACCTCGCCGCTCGGTATCGTGGCCACGAGGGCGCCCGAGCCGAAGATCCGTAACGGGTCGATTCCCATCGCCGAGCACAGCGTCGCCGTCTCTTCGCGGATCGGGATGGTGTCCCGATCGATGTCCAGACCCACGCCGGAGGCGGCCGCCAACTCCAGCAGGCCATCCACCAGGCCGCCCTCTGTCGGGTCGTGGAGCGCGGTCGCGACACCACGGACGATCCGCGAGTCCTGGACGACGCTGATGTCGTCGAAGAAAGCGGCGGCCCGGTCCAGTTCCGCCGCCGACACGGATCCCTCTACCTCCTCCCGGAAGTCGGTCGCGAGGATCGCGGTCCCTTCGATCGCCGCCCCTTTGGTGAGGATGACGGTATCACCTGGCTCGGCACCACCCGAGGGCACGTACCGGTCGGTCACCCCGAGGCAGGTCAGCGAGAGTAGCGGCCGGCTCCGCTCGGGGGCATACTCCGAATGGCCGCCCACGATGGCGATGCCGGCCTCCGTCGCGGCGGCATCGAGTTGCCCGGTGATCTCGTCGAGCAATGCCGGATCGTCGTCATGAAGGAAGATGACGGCGGTCAACCACCGCGGATCGGCACCCGATGCCGCGATATCGTTTCCGGCGACGTGGACGCCGAGCGTTCCGATCCGCTGAGTCGCGAGCGATATCGGATCCGAATTTACCACCAGGATCCGATCGCCAAGGTCGATCGCGGCCGTGTCCTCGCCGTACTGAGGCCCCACGAGGACGGCGTCATCGGCTGCCCCGGTCCGGGTGAACACGTGTTCGCGGAGGTCGTCTGGCGTGACCTTCCCGATCATCGTCCCCAAGGACTCGCGGCTGTCACCTTAGTCCCGCGGATGCCCGGCTGACCGTGGGCTTTTGTGCCCGTGCCGCTTGCGGCGGGATATGGCTCACTCGCTCGCTCCTGCGGAACCCTATACTTGGTCCTTCGAGGCGACGGTTTCGTCCGTGGACGATCAGTCGGTCGTGCTGGATCGGACCTACTTCTATCCCGAAGGCGGCGGCCAACCCCCCGATCGTGGCTTCGTCGACGGAACGCCCGTCCTCGACGTCCAGCAAGCCGATGGTGACGTGGTCCATACGCTGGCGGAACCACTGGCTGCCGAGCAGGGGGACGTCATCAGCGCCCAGGTGGACCCCGCCTTCCGGACCTATTGTATGCGCGCCCACACCGCGAGCCACGTGCTCTACGGGGCGGGGCGGCGGGTGCTCGACGACCTCGGGTATGGCGGGTTCGGCATCACGGACGAGAAGGTGCGGGTGGACTTCTCGACCCCGACGACGGTCGACGACGATACACTGATCGAACTCGAGCGGCTGGTCAATCGGACGATCTGGGATTCCAAGGCGGTCACTTGGGAGACCTACCCCGAGGATGAGGCGCTGTCGATGGACGACATTGCGTTCAACGTCAAGACCGAGGAGGGCCTCACCGGCGAGCGCGTCCGGGTCGTAACGGTCGAGGACTGGGACGTCGCGGCCTGCGGTGGCACCCACGTCTCGAACACCCGCGAGATCGGGGCCGTCACCGTCCTGGACCGATCCAATCCCGGCGAGGGGCTCACCCGCGTGGAGATCGCGGTCGGCCCGCCGGGGATCGAGGAACGGATCACCGAGAAGCGGGCCCTCCTCGAAGCCGCGTCGACGGCCGGCATGTCGACCGAGGAACTCCCCGACGAGGTCGCCCGACTGCGTGACAGGACGGTGGAATTGGAGGACGAAATCGCCGCACTCGAGGAACGCGTTGCGATGGCCCAGCTCGACGATCTCCGTGAGTCACCACTCGAACGGAACGGCGAGACATGGCTCGTCGGTGCCGTCGATGGGGTCGACTCCGACACGCTCGGCGACCGCGCACGCGAGCTCGCCGGGGAGGACGCCGATGTCGTCGTCCTCGTCGGCCGTGACGGACAGACCTTCGTGACGGTCGCCTCGGCCGGATCCGATGCCAGCGAGGTCGTCTCGACGATCACAGAGGAGTTCGGTGGGGGCGGCGGCGGGAGCGGACGGTTCGCACAGGGCGGCGGTATTCAGGCCGATCCGGACGAGGTCGTCTCGTTGTTCCGGGGCTGAGTCGGGTCACCCGTTCGCGTGGTCGCCGGCCTCCCTGATCTGGAGGCTGCCGTCGGTCCCGACGCTGACGATGATCGGCCGGGTGAGTTCGCGCCCGTCCATCGCCCCGCTGACCGACTGGCTGAGGACCTGTACCAATTGGGTCGCCGAATGGGTGACCTTGATATCGGCGGCATCCGCCTCGGCGTACACCTGATCGGGGACGTCGAAGACCTCGGTCCCGGCCGGAATCTCGACCCGGACCGGCGCCTGGACCGCCTCGATGAAGGCCAGCGTCTCACGGGCCTTTTCGACGTTCTCCCTGGCACTGGCCTCGATTCCCGCGACGTTGGCCCGTGAGGTTCCGAGGCGGTCGGCGATCTCGGCCTGAGGGACGCCGTGTTCCCTGAGGGCGAGGACCTCGGCCTGCCGGCGGGTCAGAACGCTGCCTTCGGGATCGAACCCGGCAGCTTCGAGCAGCCCCGCAGCCTCCGGGGCTGCCGTCTCATCGCGCGAACGGGGTGCCATCGCATGAGGCTACCATGGCCACCGGTGTAAACCCTTACGTCCGATGCCATGACTCGGTGGCTCACCGGGAGACAAACGGTTTTTTCACCCCCGACCGAAGGCCGGCCATGCGCCTTTCCGCGGAACAGGCGACCATCCGCGATACCGTTCTCGAGTTCGCTCGTAACGAGATCCGGCCGGGTGCGGCGGCGACCGACGAGCGCCAGGCGTTCCCCGAGGACGTCTGGGACGGCCTCGCCGAGCTCGACCTGACCGCCATGACCGTCCCCGAGAAATACGGCGGCCTCGACGTGGATCGCCTGACCTACAGCGTGGTCAACGAGGCGGTAGCGTACGGGAGCCTGGCGGTTGCGACCGCACTCTCGGTCCACTGCCTCGCGACCTCCTGCATCGCCACCTTCGGCTCCG
>CAYOLR010000284.1:1257-3347 GCA_964404815.1 uncultured Halobacteriales archaeon | reverse complement strand
CGTCTTCGGCTCGAACGCTCGGCTTCGCGCCGTCGCGGACGTCTACGGGGCCGACGACGGCGAGGAGCAGTTCGTCGAGGACTTCGTCGACGCCTGGCACAAGGTCATGACCCTCGACCGGTTCGACCTCGACTGATAGCCGCTCGCGTTCGCTCCCGCAACGCACACGAGCCGACCTCCCGATCCCGTCCAGGATACGTGACCGCACCGACGGCCCGCGATACGCCGATCCGTCGGTAACCCAGCTCGGTCCTCGGCAGGTCTCGTCTGTGTTCGTGTCACCTCGGATGAACGCGCGTCACGTGTATCGAACTGGACGGATGTGATTCTCGCGAATCAAGAAACATCGGTCTCCTCTATCTATGTCTGCCGCTTGTGTACAAGTATGATGAATGATGACCCTGCGAAAACGATCATACGAATTGGATTGTGGTCGGCGCTCTCTGCGACCCTCTTTAGCGTGGTCTATATCGTTGCCCAGCTTGGCGAATGGCTCGGACTCCTCGGATCCGCGGGCGGGCCGGAGAGTATGAGTACCCCGTTCGGTATCGTCGTACTTCTCACTCCATCTTTGTTCCTCGGAACGGCGTTCGTGGTTCTGATGGTCAGCATCCATCATTATGTGCCTGAAAGCCGCAAAGTCTGGAGCCATCTCGGCCTCGTGTTTGCGACGATCTACGCCGTGTTGATCAGCCTCAACTACTACGTGCAGCTCACGTTCGTCTTGCCTCGCCTCCTCCAAGGGGACATCGAGAGTGTTTCCGTTCAACCGTTCCTGTTCGTTCCGTTCGACTCGTTCCTGTATTCAGTGGACATCCTGGGATACAGTTTCATGAGTCTCGCCACCCTCTTCGCAGCGTTCGCGTTTACCGGTACGGGGATCGAACGGACGGTCCGCTGGTTCATGATCGCGAACGGGCTCCTCCTCCCGTTCCTGGCGCTCCAAATCTACTACCATCCGTTGATCTGGATCGCCGCGTTATGGGCAATCACGTTCCCCGGCGCGATGGTCTCCCTCGCGGTCCTGTTCCGACGGGACTCGAACCTGATGGCGGAACAAGTCGGTCAGCCGGCCTAATCTCCAGTTATCGACCTGATAGCGAATTCGGAAGCTGATGGACGATGGCTTTACTGTCGTATTGCAGAATCCGATCGGTTGCCCGCAAGCCATTGTTGTCGTCACTGGAGCGAGTGGTGGATGGATTGATGAACGGGTTCTCCCCGCAGTAATTCAGTTCGTGCCCGTCGAAGGACCGGTCGAGCCTCCCGCTCATCGGTTTGGGATCGGATGGCTTGAGATCCCTCGGTATGCGGGGGCGACATTCACCACCGTCCCGTGTGTACCGACCATATGGTGCGGACTCGGCGGAGTGTCACGCTCGGTGCGTCCCTCGCCATCCTCGTCCTCGTTCTCGCCATTGCGGTCGGGATAAACCTCCGACCTGTCCCCCTTGTATCGGGCATGATCGGTGCCGCCATCCCAGTCCTTCTGGTATACGCGGTGATCAGGTTCGAAGCCGATTCGAACCGGCCGTGACCACCAAACGCGGCGCTCCAGGGACCAGGACGGACTAGCGGAATCGCTGCGGCTCGGGATTGGGCGTAGGAGGCATCTTTCGGCGACAGACCTTCTTTCACGCCGGAGTCCGTATTCCGTTCTATGGTCAACGGCGTCTCAGCTCGGGATTATCACGAGCGGACGAAACACACGCCGCGAAGCGTGCGCGGTGGCCCGGGGCTCGATTTCGATAACAAACCCCGGCCCTACAAGGCCTACACGGGCCTGTCACGGGTCTCGATCGGGGACGCGATCCCTGAACCGTCGGTGCCGGCACTCCAGTCGATCGCGACGCACGATCCGACCGGGTCCACGGCGGTCGACCTCGAGACGCTCGCAGGGCTTTGCTACTATGCTGGGGGCATCACGAAGACGATTCGCCGTCATGGCCACGAACACACCTTTCGAGCCGCGGCCTGTACCGGAGCCCTCTATCACATCGACCTCTACCCGGTCTGTGGCGATCTCGGGTACTGGCCCGAGCACTCGACCGGCTCGCTCTCGATCGTCGCCGCCGCAGCGTCCACGGCGT
>CAYOLR010000284.1:0-1247 GCA_964404815.1 uncultured Halobacteriales archaeon | reverse complement strand
ATCTCGGGTCCCTCGCGGCCGGCGTTTATCACTACGATCCGCGGACTGACTCGCTCGCGGTTCTCCGTGAGGGGGACTATCGTGGCGTGCTGGCCGACGCAAGCCGTGACCCTGCCATTGAGCAGGCGCCGGTCACGGTCGTTGCCACGTCGACCTGGTGGCGAAATGCCTGGAAATACGGAGCGCGCACGTACCGACACGCCTTCTGGGACTCAGGGACGGTACTCGCCAATCTCCTCGCCACGGCACAAGCACTCGATCATCCGGCCAAAACCGTCGCCGGGTTCGCTGACGAGCCCGTCGCGACCCTGCTGGGGATCGACCCGTCGTGGGAGGCGCCCCTCGAACTCGTGGCCGTCGGCACAAACGACCCCGTCCTCGATTCGCCCACCGCGGCCGGGATCGACCGCATCGACCCACCGACTGAAACGCTCGAATCGAACCCCACGGACTACCCACTTATCCACCGAGCCTGGGCGGAGAGTACGATCCAGACCGGAGGGATGGCGAGGGAGTGGCGCAATGGCGGTGAACGCCCCGTCGACGGCCGCGGTCCGGGCGACGGTGACCGCGTCGAGCTCGATCCTGTGGGGCCGGAGCGAGCGTCGGCCCGCCCGCTCCACAATACGATCCACCGCCGGGGCTCCTGCCGCAAGTACGAGCGCGAGTCCCTCTCCTTTCAGAAGGTCTCGACAGTCCTCGACCGGGCGACGCGCGGGGCGCCGATGGACGTGTGCGGTGAGGATGGCAGCGGTGCGCGCGACGGATCATCACTCCAGTTCGTTGACTGTTACTGCATCATCAACGGCGTGGAGGGCGTCGACCCGGGTGCGTACCAGTACCTTCCCGATGTCGGCGAACTCGAGCTATTGCACGCCGGCGAGTCTCGCCAGGAGGCCGGCCGGCTGGCTCTCGGTCAACGCCTCGGAGCCGATGCCGCCGTGTGCGTCTATTTCCTGGCCGACCTCGATGCCGTGACTGACGCATTGGGCGACCGCGGGTATCGGGTTGCCCAGCTGGAGGCGGCGCTGACTGCCGGCCGTCTGTACCTCGCCACCTACGCCCACCGGGACCTCGGGGGAACCGGGCTGACGTTCTTCGACGACCTGGTAATGGAGTTCTTCGAACCCCGTGCAGGGGGCCAGACGCCGATGTTCCTCTACACATTGGGCCGCCCGGCCTAGAACCACCCGCACGTGAGCGACGTTCCGAGAACCATGGACGATCGGCCTTGCGGCTCGGTGCTC
>CAYOLR010000283.1:0-3364 GCA_964404815.1 uncultured Halobacteriales archaeon | reverse complement strand
GACGTTTAGGATCTGAACTGAGAGATTTGAGTGGGTATCAAGCCAGACGCGTGCCCAGACCGGGTACCTGCCAGGCCCTTTCAAATCAGAATACCCAGTGATAGCAATGCAACCCTACACGTTTAACTTCCCCATTTGGGTCGAGTTCGGAACAAACACGGTCGAACAGATCGGTGAGATCGCCGAGGCCAAGGCGTGGGAAAAGCCGTTAGTCGTTACCGATCAGGGGATCCTCGAGGCGGGGATCGCCGACGAGGTCCTTGAGCCCCTGGAATCCGCCGCCATCGAATACAGCCTCTACGACGGTGTGGAACCCAACCCAACGGTTTCGATGGTCGATGAGGCCACCCGAGCCTTGAGCGAAAACGGCTGTGACTTCGTGATCGGGGTCGGTGGCGGGAGCTCGATGGACGTCGCCAAGACGGCCGCCATGATGGCGACGAACTCAGGGGTGGTCCAAGACTACGAGGTCTCCTCGGTCGACGACGTGATGGCCGGCCCGATCGAAAACCATCCGAAACCGCTCGTGACGGTGCCGACCACCGCTGGCACGGGGAGCGAAGTCGATTTTTGGTCGGTGATCACCGATACCGATCGTGGGTTCAAAATGGCGCTCGGCCAGTCCCCGCTCTATCCCGGTGGCCCGTATCTCGGGGCGTCGGTGTCACTCGTTGATCCGGGACTCACGACCTCGCTTCCGCCACGGCAGACGGCAGCGACCGGGTTCGATGCCTTCTCTCACGCACTCGAAAATTTCGTTTCTGCCGCCTGTCCACGGATCGTCAAACCTCTCGCTCGCGAGGTCATGGGGCTGATACCCGAATACCTGCCGCGAGCCTATGCAGATGGGAATGATTTGGATGCCCGCGAACACATGATGTACGCCGCCAATATCGCCGGAATCGGGGAGAACTTCGCGGGGTTCGGGGCGATCCATTCGCTGGCAGAGGTCACGGGCGGGATGTACCCGGACATTCCTCATGGCGAGGCAATCGCGATCTACACCCCGCCGGTAATGCGCTACAACCTACAGACCGTCCCCCACCGCTATGGCGAGGTGGCAAGCGCCATGGGGGTAGATGTGACCGGGTTGAGTGCAGAGGCGGCGGCGAAACGAGCGGTTCAGGAGGTGGAGGCGCTCATCGACTCGGTCGACCTCCCCACCCGATTGAGCGAGGTCGGTGTGGCGGAGGCCGATCTCTCGACCATCGCTGAGAAGTCCCTCGACACCATCGAGATCCACGATAACCCACGGAGTGCGAGCGTGGACAACCTCCTGGCGATCGCCGAAAGCTGCTTCTGATCGGCCATCCGGGTTCGCAGACCGGTCGTCGGCAGGCCTAACAGCCTGGCGTGTTCGTTACGGACGGGGACCCGAGCTGGCCCGGGCTTCGTTTTGTATGCTGGGACTTTTATTAGGCTGACTGCGGCCGATCCTTCCATTACACGAATACCGGTGTAATGCTCGGGGTCAGCGGCCACCTGATGGTAATGGGACTCTGGGCCGTAATGCAGATCGATGGTCGATCGATTGCTGCTCCGTTGGCGAGGGAGTCTCACATATATTTTCCGGATAGTTGTTCCTACGGTGGGTCGTCCCGCGCATCTGATTCGAATATACAGAATTTTTATAAGGTCGAGGTCGGTTTGGCTATCATATGCCAGAACCGGACGAACGAACGCTCGTGAAGACCACGAGACATTCGTTGCGGTTACTCACACTCATCCGGGAACATGGCGGGGCAACGATCAACCAGCTCGCTGAGGAGGTCGGGATGGCGAAGAGTTCCGTGCACAGGCACCTCGTAACGCTTGAAGGCCACGGATTCGTTCAACGGTCTGGGGAGAAGTATCACCTGGGATTGAAATTTCTCGATTTGGGGGAGTATGTTCGAAACCAATGGCCGCTTAAATCGATAAACGAGACGGTTGAGAATTTGAGCGACGCGACCGGTGAAGAGGTCGACTTCCTTACCGAGGACCGCGGCCGGGTGATGACGATAGACAAATCCTATCGGAAATATCACAAATTGGTCAAGTACGGTGACACCGAGAAGTCGCCCTCCGACGAAAACTTCCGGGCGCAATTCGGCAATTATTATCACATGCACGTAACGGGTGCCGGGAAAGCGATCCTCGCGGAGTTCCCGACCCCGCGAGTCGAGACCGTCATCGATCGGTGGGGATTACCGGCCATGACGGAGAACACGATTACCGACCCGGAGGACCTCTTCGACGAGCTCGACCGAATTCGAGAGCGTGGATACGCTGTCACCAACGAGGAGTACGCGAACGGTCTCCGGAGCGTGGCCAAGGTCGTGAAAAACCCCAACGGCGGTGTGTTCGGCGCCCTGAACGTGGCCGGGCCGACCTATCGGATGGACGGCGTCGTGGTCGAGCGGGAAATCCCGAACGCCCTCGAGACCGCGTGTCACGAATTGGAACAGACCATAGAGGGCGACTCGCTGATCGCCAGACGGCAACCGCTCTATTCGGAATAAATGGCGGCTCCGGAGCTGGCTCTCGAGGAAATCCTAAACCGGTCGGGCCGAGACGATCTCGGTAAGCTCTTCGAGGTCGTCCACTTCGTAACTGGGCTGTTCGGATAACTCGTAGTCCTCCCGGTGGTTCCGATTGACGAAGACGGAGTCGATACCCAGGCGGGCAGCCGTCTGCAAATCAACCAGACTGTCACCGACCAACAAAGGTTCCGAAGCCTCAAGATCGTGGATTATCCGCTCGGCGTAATACGGATTTGGCTTTCGTCGTTCGATCCCCAACAGAGACGGCTCCCGCCCGTACACCGCGTCAAAATGTGCGCTGATGTCGAAGGCGTCGAGCGCGTACATCACAGTCTTGTGTTGGTTGTTACTTATCACGCCGAGCGGGAGGTCCAGCGATCCGGAATTCAACGTCTCCAAGACACCGATATCCGGGTAGGAACGTTTTCGACCCCGGTCGATCTCTTCGAACTGCGCCTCGGCGGCCAGCAGTTCCCGGCGCCGCCAGTATTCCTCCGGGTCGATTCCGTAGCCCGAACAGACTTGTTTGACGTTGGCCGCAGAGAGCTGATCACGGTGATCGCCGGTTATCTCCACCAGCCGCTCGACGGTCTCGGCATCGACCTCCGAAATCCCATACTCGATGAACGCCTTTCGAACCGCATTACGATGCACATCCGGGTTCGTCGGCTCGACCAACACCCCGTCGCTGTCGAAGATGATAGCATCGTAGGTCATGATGGCAGGTGGGCTAATCACTCCCGCGGCAGTGCTTCGATGATTCCGGTCCTGGTTAATGAGCTTTTTCATCAGTTAAGGTGGCCAATAGCTCTATAACCTGTATTCCCACGTGGAAGGCCATC
>CAYOLR010000282.1:0-3381 GCA_964404815.1 uncultured Halobacteriales archaeon | reverse complement strand
GCTGGACTACCGGCGCCGCAAGAAGGTCGAGGGGATGTTCGCCGACCAGGAGCTGGCGGCGGTCGTCACGACGGCCGCGCTGGCCGCCGGGGTCGACTTCCCCGCCTCGCAGGTAATCTTCGACTCCCTCGCAATGGGCATCGAGTGGCTGTCCGTCCAGGAGTTCCACCAGATGCTGGGGCGGGCCGGGCGGCCCGATTACCACGACCGGGGAACGGTCTGGCTGCTGGTCGAACCCGACGGTGTCTATCATGGCGGCATGGAGGCGACCGAAGACGAGACCGCGTTCAGGCTGTTAAAGGGGGAGATGGAACCGGTGATCGCCCGCTACGACCAGGCGGCCGCCGTCGAGGAGACGTTGGCGAATCTCATCGTCGCCGGCCGAGGGGCCAAACGGCTCAACGACCGAATGCTCGGCGAGCTGGATACGAAACACGCGATCGGAAAGCTGCTCGAATACGGGTTTATCGAGGGGTTGCGTCCGACGCCGCTCGGCCGGGCGGTCGCGGCACATTTCCTCTCGCCCCGCGAGGCCTTCACGCTCCTCGAGGGGATCCGCCGCGGCGACGACCCGTACGAACTGGTGAGCGGAATCGAGCTGCTCGACCGGGACGACTAGGCCGGTGGCAAGGGATCGATTCTTACCCCACTGGCCGGTTAGCGGGGGTATGGCCGACCCCTCAGGCCGGAAGGCCGCCACGGCCGAGTCGTTCGGCGAGGCCACCGAGGGGTATACCGAGAGCCGGATGCACCGGGAGGGCCGGGACCTGGACCGGCTGGCCTCGTGGTGTGCGGATCGGGCCGTAGCCCTGGATATCGCGACGGGGGCCGGCCACACGGCCGGGGCGCTGCGGGAGGCCGGGGTGGACCGGATCGTGGCCAGCGACGCCTCACCGGCGATGGTCAGCACCGCAGTGGACTCGTATCCCGCGGTAATCGGGGTCGTGGCCGATGCCGAGCGGCTACCGTTCGGAGACGGAACGTTCGACGCCGTGACCTGCCGGATCGCCGCCCACCACTTCCCGGACCCTCGGACGTTCGTCAAGGAGGTCGCCCGGGTACTTCAGCCCGGAGGCGTGTTCGCGTTCGAGGACAACGTCGCGCCCGAGGACGACGATCTCGCGCGGTACCTCAACCGATTGGAGGCGATGCGCGATCCGACCCACGTCGAGTCCTATAAGCTCTCGACGTGGGAGAGGTGGCTCCGCGAAGCGGAGTTCGCCGTCGAGGAGCGGCAGCAAATGATGAAACCCATCGAGTACGACCCGTGGGTCAATCGCATCGACGCGCTGGATGCCGAGGACCGGAGTGAGGTCCACCGGTTCCTCCTCGAGGCCCCCGGCGAGGCGGTCGACTTCTTCGAGATCGCGGCTGGAGAGGAGGGCGTGGAAACCTTCGGGAGCCTGAAGGGGCTCATCCGCGCGACTCGGGTCGGGTGATCGACCGCTTCGAAGCCCCGGTTGCTTGGTCCCAAGGACTCCCGACGGATCCGGTCCCAACCGGGGTGGGCTCTGGGTTCTATTCTCCCAGAGATATCATCATTCACGCCGGGGTTGGGATATCCCAATGGTCGACCGGATCGTTGTGCGCCAGATCGAGGACGGAGGCGTTGGGTCCCCAGCCGAGGACCGCAACCGGGGGTTCGAGGCCGGCTACTCGGGGACGGAAAGTGACACCGGGGTCGGACTGACCAACGTCGAACGGATCGTCGACGGCCGTGACAGGGACCTCGCCGTTGGCCAAGGAGCGGAAGATGGTGGCCGGATCGAGACCACCGGGATCGGACTCGTTGCCCCGGAGTGGATCAGGTGAGCGGAGCCGAACCGAATGGGGTCGAAAACCGGTCACACCAGATAGCCACACCGTTGTATCGATCGATGTCGATATCGGCCGGGAGCCGTTGAACGAAGGTCCCCTCCTTGGTGCTCTCGCCGCCGTCGGCCCCGCCATCGATGAGGATCTTGCGACCAGCCGAGATCTCGCTGACGGTATCGGGATCCTCCGCCGGAGTCAGGTACACGTAGACGTCAGGCCCTTGCGTCTGTTGATAGTCCTCGAACCGGAGGAAGAACCCGTCATCGTCCTGCTCGAGACGTACCGTCCCGGATACCTGGTGGCCGGCCTTCCCCGAGAAGGTACCGGAGGCCATTTCGACGGCAGACCCACTGGCGGTTGGGGCCTCACTGACGGTCGTGGACGACTCGGGAAGGAAGTACGTATCCGCGATGACGTAGCCGACACCGAGGGCTGCGACGAGGACCAATACGATCGCGATCCGTTTCATCGACCCCCCTCGGAGGGCACGGATGGACACGATCTATCCGTTCATCCCGTGGGACGTGATCGGACAGTTGACCGTCGCCGCCCCCGATGCCAACAACTCGGCACTGGTTGCGGAGCTGAGGTCGGAAACGCCGTCGAAGTCGGCGTTGTCGTAGATGTTCACCAGCCAGAGCGGTGAATAGCCGTCGTCGCCGGGCACCGTCGCGACGACATTGTGCGTCTGGTCGGACCCGGATTCGGTCAGGAAGCCCGATGGCGGGCCACCGCCCTCCTCGCCGGGGTTCTTGTTGAAGGTGACGTAGATCGGCGAAACGGGGACGTTCCCGTTTGAGATCGTGAGCGGCGCCTCCTCGAAGAGGAAGTAACTCACGACCTGTCCGTCGTACCATCCCTGAACGAGGCCCGGATCTGTATCCCCATACCGCATGCTGGCGGTCGACCCCTCGGGGACAACCGGGCAGTTCTTGATGACGTTCGTCTCGGAGATGGCATAATCACCATCCATTAACTCGCCCGCGCTGGTTACGGTGTTCGGCTCGTAGTCATCCGTAACGGTGACCTTGTGGACATGCCAGAAATCGTTGTAGTCCTGATCGCCCGGGATCACGCCGATCACGTTGAGCTGGCCTTCGACCGGCGTCTCGTCCTGTCGGAAGAAGGCGTAGATCGGTGCCGGTGAGGTCGGCTGCACGTCGAAGTTGTAATACGAAACCGGCTCGCCCTCGGGACCGAACCCGTGGGTGATGAACGGTGCCTTGTCGAAGTCGATCGGTTCATCGGGGCCCGGGAGGTCGTTCGCGTCGGTCCGGACCATGAGGTTGCCGGCCGCCTCGCTGAACCGATCGATCGACGCTCGGGGTGCCTCGGCGGGATCCATCCCGCCCATCATGTCGTCCGTGATCGTGGTCCCCATGTCGTCATCCATCGCCGTTTCGGTAGGCGTGTCGTCCATGGAATCGTCACCGCTGCCGTCGGCGCCATCGCCGCCGTTCTGGCCGAAGCCGGCACACCCGGCCAGCAGAGCCGAGCCCACCGCGCCTGTCGTTACGAGAAACCGTCGTCGAGAGTTGTCGTCGGGCATCTCGACCGATCAGACGC
>CAYOLR010000281.1:0-3388 GCA_964404815.1 uncultured Halobacteriales archaeon | reverse complement strand
CCTCGGCGTCGGCCGGGACGTCGAAGTCGTGGAAGTGCTCGCCCTTCTCTTTGGATAAGATGTTCAGCGCGGCGGCCGCCCCATCGCCGGCGGAGATGACCGCCTGCCACTCCTCCGCCCGGACCATCGCGCCCGTGGCATATGCGTCGGTAACGCTCGTCTCCATCGTCACGTCAACCGCGACGGTGTCGTCATCGGTGAACTCACACCCCAGTTCCGCCGCGAGGTCGCGGTTGGACCCCGTCGCGAGGACCAGGTAGTTCGCGGAGTTCTCCCCGGCTGCGGTCTCGACGGTGAATCCGTCGGCGTCGCCAGTCACCCCGGTGACCGCGACCTGGTGTTGTTCCGCGCCGAAGGAGGTGACCTGCGACCGAGCCGTCTCCAGGAAGGCATCGCCGTCGACGCTCTCGATGCCGAGGTAATTGAATAGGTGGGCGTGATGGAGCCAGGTCTCGTCGGTATCGAAGACTGTCGTCTCCAAGCCGTTCTTCGCCGTAAACAACGCCGCGCTCAGTCCGGCCGCACCGCCGCCGATAATGATGACGTCCGACATGTATCCACCCCTCTGGCCGCGAGGGGGATAAACCCCGCCGCGGCGGAAAGATTCACTCCAATTCGCGTTTCGTCGCCCGGTGCCTGGCGGTAAACATCCCATCGATGAACGGCTTCGCCATCGCCGAGAGGCGGTGCCAGCGAGCGTACGGGAGGGCATAGTCGACCCGGTCGATGAGCCGGGTTCCGCCGTCCTCAGCATAGAACCGGTGGGTGTGCTGCCACAGGCGGAATGGGCCATCGAGCATTTCGTCCACGAAGTAGGCCGATCCCTCGGACCGGTCCCGGTCGGTGATCCGCGAAGTCCAGGACATCCGAGGGCCAATCCCGGCCGGCCTGATCGAGAGTCGAATCTCGGAACCAACATCGAGCGCCGGCGGGTCGGCTTCGCCGTCCGGCCCCGTTACCGACTCGACCTGGAGGTGCAACCAGTCGGGCGTGAGCGCTTCGAGACCGGCGATCCGGGAATGGAACGCCCACACCTCGGCCAACGGGGCATCGACCCATACCGTCCGTTCGAGGACCGCCATGCCCACGATTGGGCCCAGATGGGGTTAACATCCGCGGGAAGCATTCTGATATTCGACCATTTATTGCGACCCCGCGAGATGTCCGGATATGGTCTCCGAGCGCGCCCGCCAGACGACCCCGTTCGAGGCCATGGACGTGCTCGAGCGGGCGAACGAACTCGACGACGTCGTCCACCTCGAGGTCGGCGAACCCGATTATCCCACGCCCGATGTGGCGGTCGACACGGCGATCGAGTCCCTCCGCGCCGGGAACACCAAATACACCGCCGCCCGCGGCAAACCCGAACTCCGGCGGGCGATCGCCGACTACTACGACCGACAGTACGACCTCTCCGTGGATCCGGGCCGCGTGATCGTCACGCCCGGCTCGTCACCGGGGTTGCTGCTCGCCTTTCTCGCCCTCCTGAACCCCGGCGACGAGGCCATCCTGACCGATCCTCACTACGCGTGTTATCCCAATTTCGTCCGGCAGGCCGGCGGTTCGATCAAGTACGTCCCCCTGTCGCCCGACCGCGGGTTCCGCCCGGCCGCCGACGACTTTTCCGATGCCATCACGCCGGCCACCGAAGCGGTCCTGTTGAACTCGCCAGCGAACCCGACGGGAGCCCTCCTGTCGAAACGAACGCTCGGCGATCTGGTCCAGGTGGCCCGGGATGCCGGGGCTACTCTCGTGGTCGACGAGGTCTATCACGGCCTCTCCTACGACGACCGTGCCCATTCCGTGCTCGAGTTCACCGACGAAGCGTTCGTGCTCGACGGGTTCTCCAAACGTTTCTCGATGACGGGGTGGCGCTTGGGGTGGATGGTCGTCCCGGAGGCGTTCGTTGATCCCATCAACCGGCTGGCCCAGAACCTGCTTATCTGCGCTCCGAACTTCGTCCAGGACGCCGGCGTCGCCGCGTTGTCGGTCGCCGACTCGCACGTCCCGGCGATGCGGGAGACCTACCGTGAACGTCGGGACTTCCTGGTTGACGCCGTCGAGGATCTCGGGCTGGGCCTCGGGTACACCCCCGGCGGCGCCTATTACCTGCTGATCGACGTCCGGGAACTCGGCCCGGCGTTCGAGGTCGCCACGGACCTGCTCGAAGGGGCCGGTGTGGCTACCACGCCCGGCCGCGACTTCGGCGACGCGGCCGAGCCGTTCATCCGGCTCTCGTATGCGACCTCGATGGAGAACCTCGAAGAGGCGGTCGACCGGCTCCGGACCTACCTGGAGACGGCGCCGGTCTGAGGCGTTACTTCAGCCGTTCGGAGAGAAACGATGGGTGCGCGGCCGTGATCCCCTCGATCGAGAGCACGTCATCGCTGATGATCTCGCCGAGGCGATCGCCGTCCGGCGCCCTGACCTCGGCCATCAGCATGTGATCACCGCTACAAGTGTACAGGGTCTCGACCGCGTCGAGGTCCTTCAGCGCCCGGGTTGCCTCGACGTACCGTTCGCTGGCCACGTCGATTCCGACCAGCGCGATGCTCTGACCCGAGAGTTTCTTCGGATCCACATCGGCCGAATAGCCGACGATGACGCCCTCGTCCTCGAGCTGGTTGACGTATTTACGGACCGTGGGTTTGGACACCCCGGCCCGCTCGGCGATCTCTGCGTACGAGGCCTTGGCATCGTCCTCGAGAACGCTCAGGATCCGTTCTTCGGTCGCCTCGGTCACACGTTGTGTTTTGTGGTACGACAAAAAAACCTACCGAATCGAAAAAATCTCTCGGCTACTTGTGTCGGTCGATCCAATCGTAGGACCGCTCCCAATCGGCGTCCGCCGCGAAGTACCGTTCGGCGAGGGGGGTCTCCGGCATCTCCTCGCGGTGATGTTTCTCCTGCTGGTAGGATGGTCGGTCTCCGTCGACGTAGTACCGCCCGGTGAGCACCGTCCCCTCGTACAGGGCACTCTCGGTCTCGTACATCATGTTTGCCGCCTCCTGGCGGTCAGTCACGTCGAACTCGTAATCGTCGGATTCGTTGACGTCGACGTACGGGACGTACTGCTTGGCGTCCTTGTTCCAGGTGGGACACTGCGTGAGGAAGTCCACGTGGGCGAAGCCGTCGTGCTCCATCGCCTCGACCAGGATCTCCTTTGCCTGGTTCGGGTTGACGGCCGCCGTCCGGGCGACGAACGAGGCGCCGGACGTGAGGGCCATCGAGAGCGGCCGGATCGGGTCTTTCGCGCTCCCGTGGGGCTGCGTCTTTGACTTGTGGCCCTTCGGGGACGTGGGCGATGTCTGGCCTTTCGTCAGCCCGAAGACCTCGTTGTTGAACACGATATAGGTCATATCGTGGTTCTCCCGGGCGGTGTGCATGA
>CAYOLR010000280.1:0-3480 GCA_964404815.1 uncultured Halobacteriales archaeon | reverse complement strand
GTGGAAGGTGAGGCCGGCCTCGGCGGGGTTGTACTCGAGTTCGAGTTCGTGGCCGTAGAGACGGTACCCCTTCTCCATACGGGCTGTCGTCCCGTAGACGCCCATCCCGACGGGTCGGATGTCGTATTCCTCGCCGGCCTCGGCGATGGTGTCCCAGAGTCGCTGGCCCTGTTCCATCGGGGCGTAGATCTCCCAGCCCAGTTCGCCGACATAGGAAATCCGGAGGGCCCAACAGTCCACCTCGCCGATGGTGACCGGCTGAGCCGTGTAAGCCGGGAACGCCTCGTCGGACATGTCCTCCTCGGCGACGCTGTCGACCACGTTCCTGGCGTCCGGCCCCCAGACGCCGAGGGTACATAGTGCGGATGTCTGGTCGACGATCTGGGCCGACCCGTCGTCCGGAAGCTGACCGCGGAACCAGGCCTTGTCGGCACCGCCCATTCCGCCGCCGGTGATTACACGGAAGCGGTTCTCCGCGGTTCGGACGATCGTCAGGTCGGACTTGAACCCGCCGTTCTCGGCGAGGATTGGCGTGTAGACCGACTTGCCGATGTCGACGTCCATCCGGCCGACGGCCATCTTCTCGATGTAGTCGAGGGCGCCGTTGCCGACGACGTCGAAGATAGTGAAACCCATGTCGCCGACCATGCCGACCTTGTCCCGGAGGTGGAGGTGTTCGCCGAGGATGATCGGCGACCACCATCGGGAATCCCATTCGCTGCCGCGGAGGAGTGGGTCCAGCTCCTCGTTGTAGCGTCGGACGAGATCCTCGTTCGAATTGAACCACTGCGGCCGTTCCCAGCCGGCGGCCTCGAAGAACCGCGCGTCGAGGTCCACCTGGCGCTGATAGAACGCGCTGGTGCGGAGCGGCCGGGACGTCTGCCACTGCTCGGCGGGGTGGACGATCCCGTAGATCTTCCGGTAGCCCTCGTCCCCGCGGTTGTTGACGAACTTCCTGGAGTTACCGTATTCGTAAAAGCGGTTGACGTCGGAGGCGTGGATGTCGATCTCCGGGTAGCCCCGCGTCATCCACTGGGCGACGGTCTTCCCGAAGGCGGGCGCCTCCTTGATCCAGATGGCGGCGACCGACCACAAGCCGTCGACGTCCTGGAGCGGTCCGACGAGGGGTGCGCCGTCGGGGGTGACGGAGAGCAGCCCGTCGATCGAGTGGCGGATGCCCGCGCTCGGATCGTCGAGCACCTCCGGCATCAGCTCGAGGGCGTGCTCCATCGATGGCTCGAAGGCGTCCTCTGTCAGTGGCGGTTGGGTGGGCGAGAGCGGGGCCTCGTCGATCGAGGGCACGTCGTCGACCTCCCAGAGGATCGGCCGGTGTTCGTAGGACCCGACTTCGAGGTCGTTCCCGGAGGGTCGCTCGTACATCTGGGTGTCCATATCACGGACGACCGGATAGCCGATCTCGCCCTCGTAGGCCTCGAACTGCTCGATCGGGCCGACGCTGATCATTTGGTGGACCGCCGGTGTGAGCGGAATCTCGACGCCCGCCATCTTGGCGATCTTCGGGCTCCACAGACCGGCCGCGATGGCCACCCGGTTCGCTGAGACGGTCCCCCGGTCGGTGACGACCTCCTTGATCTCGCCGTGTTCCACGACGAGATCCTGCACTTCGGTGTTCGGCGAGGTCGTCAGGGCCCCCATGTCGCTCGCCCGTTCCCGCATGATTTCGCCGGCGCGGAGCGGGTCACAAGTCCCCGCGCTCGGGCTGTAAAACGCCCCCTTGATGATGTCCGTGTTGATGTAGGGGACGAGCTCCTCCACCTCCTCGACGGTGAGGAGCTCGCCCGGTTCGCCCCAGGCCTTCGCGGATTGGACGCGGCGTCTGTTCTCCGCCATCCGCTCCTCGGTCCGGGCGACCTCGAGGCCACCGCTCTCGGTGAAGGTGTCCATCTCCTTGTACTGGGCGATGCTGTCCCGGGTGAGGTGGGTCATCTCCTTCGAGTGCTCGACGGGCATGAGGAAGTTCGAGGCGTGGCCCGTCGAGCCGCCGGGGTCGGGAAGCGGTCCCTTGTCGATGAGGAGGATGTCCTCGACCCCCTGGTCCGCCAGATGATAGGCGAGGCTGTTTCCGACGATCCCTGCCCCGATGATGACGGTGTCGGCCGTCGACGGGAGATCCCTGGAGCTCATCGACTGGCCCCTTCGATATTGGTTCCTACAGCTCGGCCGCCGGCCGCCGGCGAACGACCCCTATGCGTGTTTCGAGAGTGTGGTAACAATTTCATGCGTTTGTCGGCCCCAACCGTGTAATCTCGGCGCCTTCCTGTTCACTCCGGGCCACATAAAAATTTAGGATGTTTTCACCAACAGCGGCGGGAAAGGGGGAGTTGAAAATTCGACTCCACTTTCGGGCGGCGACCCGTTCATCAACCCCACATCGCTTCAGAGAAACGACGTGTTGTGGAATCGTATCGGCTAGGTTGCACGATGCCGATCTCATCGGACTGATCGACCCCACGGGGGGGTTCCTGTGTTGACACGCCTCGGGAGGGGTCGTCCTTTAGCCCCCTCACGACCGAAACGATCGGATTCCAGGAGTCTGCGGAATCTATCCGGGTTTCTTCGGTTGCCGCTGACACTGTCACCCCTTCGGATGGCCGGATCTCCACTCCGACGTTCCCCGTTCTTTTATCTCCTTCTGGCGGCTTCTAACAGGGGATGTCTGACAACAACCCGCCGACAGGGACCCCAGCCCATCCGAACCACCCGGAAGTCGATCAGTCCGACCGAATCGTCCCGCGAAACCTCCGACAATCGGGCGACCCGGGCATTCAGATGCTGGTGTCGACTCGCGTTCGGAAGTCACCGTTCTTCCACAAATCGTACAATGAGGAAGGGGCGTGGCGATGCACCGTCTACAACCGGATCTACCACCCGCGCGGTCTGGTCAAGCCGGAGGACGGTGGGGCGATGGCCGAGTACGAGGCGCTCACCGAGCGTGTCACCCTGTGGGACGTGGCCGTCGAGCGCCAGATCGAGCCGATGCACGGCAAGTACGTCATCCTCTGTAACGAGGACGGTGGCATCCTGAACGATCCGGTCCTCCTGCGGGTTTCCGACGACGAGTTCTGGTTTTCGATCTCCGATTCGACGCTGATGCTCTGGCTCCAGGGGGTCAATGTCGGTATGGACTTCGACGTCGAGATCGATGAGATCGATGTCGCCCCGATGCAGATCCAGGGGCCGCTTTCCGAGGACGTGATGGTCGAGGTCGTCGGGGAGGAAGTTTCGGAGATCCCCTACTACGGCCTCATGGAGGCGGAGATCAACGGGTGCTCGATACTCGTCAGCCAGACCGGTTTCTCGGGCGAGAAGGGCTTCGAGATCTACGTACGGGACGCGATGGAGAACGCCGAAAGCGTCTGGGATCCCGTCATGGAAACCGTCAAGGACCACGGCGGAATGCAGATCGCGCCGGGCCACCACCGTCGGATCGCCGCCGGCATCCTGTCGTGGGGGCAGGAC
>CAYOLR010000279.1:0-3516 GCA_964404815.1 uncultured Halobacteriales archaeon | reverse complement strand
CCCGGCCGACTCGTTCTAGGATATCTCGGCGGTCGTCGCGTTCCTGTTTGAGGAAGTTCCGGACGTTCCTGACAGTCGCCGATTCGATCGGCGGGGTCCGCACGACCTCGGGGGTCCACCCGACCTCTTGGGTAATTTCGCGGAGGGTCGATCCGTGGCGGCCGATAACCATGCCGGGTTTCTGCGCTTCGATGACGACCTCGCCGGTATCCTCGTGGAAGTCGAGGTCGGTGACCCCCGCGTCCTCGGGGATGACGCCCTGGATGGCCTCGCGGGCGTCGTTCGGGTGTGAGAGGACGTCCGGGTCCGGACGGACGGTGATACGCTTGCGGAGTTTGCTGGCGAGCGTCCTGATGAGGTCGCCCTTCTCGGCGAATTTCTTCGGATCCCGAGTGTAGATAACGAGCTCCGGGCCTTCGTATTTGACGTCGGTTACCGAAATGTCGGGAGGTAGTTCGTCGACGATCTGCTCCTGGATATCGTCCAGTTGTTGTTGTACAGCGCTCATATTCTCGTGGAGGGTCGCAGACTGTCCCGCCAACCGGCCGATCGAGTGGGCGATCTCGAGAACGGCGCCTCACTCGGATCGGGCGAACCGTTGACGTGGTGACGACAGCACATAGCTACAACGGCTGTTCTGGCCAATCGGTTACAGGGTGGATCGAACCGCCCACTCGCTGCGGGACAGGTCTCTAAAACCCGCTTAGGCCATCGTTGCGGCCCGGAATTATAAAAGGCTTCGCAACACCGATTACCCCGCTCCGAGGTGTACGTACCATGCGGATCACCCCAGATCGGGTCGCAACCGAACGGGACCGGACTCACGCCCGGGCTGATCGGACCGTCCGGATCATCAACGAGGTCCGCACGGAACTGGGAAACCTCTTCGATACCGCCGTCGAGCCGGTCACCGTCGAGGGGTACCAGGCGGAGGTAGATCGAGTATTCGATAACGGCGACCTCGCCGTCAATGTGGCCGCCCTCGCCGGTATCCTCCGGGAGTTGGACGTCGAGAATGATTATCCGGGGTTCGTCGTCGACGAGTACCTCGGCCGCCGGCTGGCGGGCGTGATCGCCGGGGGTGAGCCGTTGACGCTCCTGGCGGAGGCCACATTCCACTTTGCCGACGTGGCCGTCCATGGCGACGCTGACGAGGCAGCCGGGGTCGACGACCTTGACGCGGCGTTGGCCGCCGGTTTCCAGACCCGACTCCCGGGCTGGCCTTGGCGGGAGAGACCGGGCCCGTTCGGCACCCGGTGAGACGGGGGTTCAAAGGGGTTCGGACCCAGCCGGGCCCCATGGACCGCATCTCCGTCGACGATGTCGATCACGTTCCCCATCCCATGGGGGTGAACAGCGTCAGGCGACCGCTCTCCGAACCGTTGGGTGCCGAGGAACTGGCGATCGTCTATTACGAACTCGAACCGGGCGAGCAGTTCGGTGGCGGCACGCATGCCCATCTCGATCAGGAGGAGGTGTTCTTCGTCCTCGAGGGGACGGCCACGTTCGAGATCGGCAAACGGCGGGAGGAATCGGTTTCGGTCTCGGCCGGGGAGGCGATCAGATTCGCGCCCGGGGACTTCCAGGTCGGGAAGAACCGATCGGAGGAGCGGGTCAGGGCGATCGCCATCGGCGCACCCGGCTCCAGCCACGACTGGGACGCGATTCGCTCGCCCGTCCCTTGTTCCGCCTGTGACGAGATCACCGTTCACGGGGTGCGGCCGCCGGATGACGGGATGGTCGTTTACTGCCTTGAGTGCGGGACGGAAATGCGGGTGGCCTAACCGCGCAACGCCGGGTTTAATACTGGCCTTCCAGTTCCCTCGGGCATGAGCGGGGAGCAGGAGCTCGGGATAACCGAGTCCAAAGAACACGCCCCCGGGGAGTGGTACGCCGAGGTCGTGCAGAAAGCCGAGCTCGCGGACTATGCCCCCATGGGCGGATTCATCGTGTGCCGGCCACGTGGGTATGCGCTCTGGGAGGCCCTTCAGGACCACCTCGACGGGTGGTTCAAGGCCACCGGCGTACAGAACGCCTACTTCCCGATGTTCATCCCGGAGAGCTATCTCGAACGAGAGAAAGACGTCGTCGAGGGGTTCGACCCGGAGGTCGCGTGGGTTACCCGGGGTGGCTATACCGAGCTTGAGGAACCCCTCGCCGTCCGCCCCACCTCCGAGAGCATAATCACGCCGTTCCTCGCCAAATGGACGCGAAGTCATCGGGACCTCCCGCTCCGGATCAACCAGTGGTGCTCGGTCGTCCGGTGGGAGGCGACGGAGACCCGGCCCTTCTTCCGGACCAAGGAGTTCCTCTGGCAGGAGGGTCACACCGCCCACGCAACGAAGGAAAGCGCATGGGAGGAAACCATGCTCCGCCTCGATCAGTACGAACGAGTCTACGAGGAGCTGTTCGCGATCCCCGTGCTCAAGGGGCGCAAGCCCGAACACGACAAGTTCCCGGGGGCCAACGTCACGACGACCATCGAGTCCCTCATGCCGGACGGGAAATCCGTTCAGAGCTGCACCTCCCACTACCTCGGGACGTCCTTTGCCGAGGCCTACGACGTGACGTACGCCGATGAGGACGAGGAGGAGCGGCTGGCCCACACTACCTCCTGGGGCATCTCGTGGCGGGCACTCGGGGCGTTGATCATGACGCATTCGGACGATCAGGGTCTCGTCCTCCCCCCGCCGATGGCCCCCGAGCAGGTCGTGATCGTCCCCATCTGGCAGGAGGACACCCGCGGGGCCGTGCTCGGGTACGCGGAGGCGATCGCCGAGACCCTCGACGGCTTCCGGGTCCATCTGGATGATCGCGAGGAGCGCAACCCCGGGTTCAAGTTCAACGAGTGGGAGCTCAAGGGGGTGCCCCTCCGGATCGAGATCGGCCCGAACGAGGCCGAGGCGGAGAGCGTCACGCTGGTGCACCGGCCCGACGGCGAGCGCGACGAGGCCGACGCCGGCGGGATCGCCACGACCGTCGAGACCCACCTCGACGCGATCTACCGGAAGCTCTACGACAGCGCGTCCGATATCCTCGAGGAGAACGTCCGGGAGGCAGACTCCCGTGACGAGATACTCGGGCTCATCGGCCAGCACGGGGGGTACGTCCGTACCGCTTGGTGCGGCGACCCCGGCTGTGAGGTCGAGGTGAAGGAGCAGATCGCCGCGGATATCGTGATGGTTCCGCTCGACGATGACCCCGAGCCGCCCGACGATGACTGCGCGATCTGCGATGACCCGGCCGTCGAGACTGCGTACTTCGCCCGGAACTACTGACGGTGCCGGTCGCGACGGGGGTCGACAACCGAGGGGTCGGCGAACCGACCTCGATGAAAGGCTGAAACGGCCGTTTGTGTCTACCAAACGGCCATCATACCCCGTGGCGTGTGGCAGGACATGCAGCGACGCAAATTCATAAGACTCGCCGCAGGCGCGGTCGCGACCCTGAGCGGCTGCACGGCGAGCGCGCTCCCCAGCTCGGTCTTCTCGGATGACGAGCCCCCCGGCGAAGCCT
>CAYOLR010000278.1:0-3537 GCA_964404815.1 uncultured Halobacteriales archaeon | reverse complement strand
CGGTGGCCTTCCATTCACACTGCCACACCAAACACCTCGGGATCGATCGAGCCGGCGCCACGGTGTTGGATCGGATCCCCGGGGTCTCCGTCGACGAACCACAGGTCTCCTGCTGTGGAATGGCGGGAAGCTTCGGGTATCAAGCCGAGTACTACGACCTCTCGATGGACATCGGTGAAAACCTCTTCCAACAGATCCGGGCGTCAGGCGGCGAACCCGTCGCGACCGGGTTCTCCTGTCGGCACCAGATTCAGGACGGGATGAGCACCCCTGCAGCCCATCCCATCGAAATCGTCGCGGACCGCATTGACTGAGTCGGACCCAGTCACGAACCCCGCGTTGCCGACGGTCACGGTCACGAACCCGATCGGGGGATGTGGGCGATGCTAGCCTTTAACAATAGTCCCATTATTCATTCGGATGCACCGACGCAAGAGAACTACGTAACCGACCGATGAGCGGCCTTCGGAATTGGCCGTGACCGTCAGCCACCCCATGGTCTTGCAGCGCCCACCCTTTGCTGGACTCCTTCTTCTGTCTGCAGTTGCCTCGGGCCTTGGGGCGATCTTTGCCCTGCGACGACGTGAGACGCCAGGGGCCATCCCCCTCTCTGTCATCATGGTGGCCGCCGGGTGGTGGGCGGTCGCCTACACCTTCCAGTTGGCGAGCACGACGCTGGGAGCTAAGCTGTTCTGGTGGCAGGTCAAGTACGTTGGGATCGCCGTGATTCCGACCGCCTTCCTCGTTTTCGTGCTCCAATACATCGGGCAGTCCGAGTGGGTCAACCGTCGAACCATCGGCCTCCTCTCTATCGGTCCGCTCGTTAATCTAGGGCTGGTGTGGACGAACCATCAGCATCACTTCTACGTCTCCCATGCGACCCTTGAAACCGCGAACGGTCTCGTCATGCTGGACACGCCGATCGCTATCGGCTTCTGGCTCGTCGTCGTATACAATTACCTGCTGTTGCTCCTCGGGGCGGTCCTGGTGTTCCGCATGTTCGCGGTCACGGACCACCTCTTCCGGAGCCAAACCGCGGCGATGTTGATCGGCGTGGCGGCCCCCTGGCTGTCGAACGTGCTGTTTATCCTGGACATCCGGCCGGCCGGCATCGACATCACGCCCCTGGCCTTTATCATTACGGGAATGGCCCTCCTGTGGGCGGTCTTCCGACACGAACTCCTCGAGATCGTTCCGATTCCCCGTGATCTGACTCGCGAAGCGCTGCTCGATACCATCACCGATGCGACCGTCGTGGTCGACGAGAACGGGATGGTAGTGGACATCAATCCCGCGGGCCGGGAGCTCGCCGCCGAGGTCAGCGACCCGATCGGCCGACACCTCGACCGTGTCTATCCCGAACTCGATGCGCTGGTCGAGCGCGGTCGATCGGAGACCACTACCCACGAGGAGGTGGAAATCGGGCGGACGGATGGGAACCGCTATTTCGACGTCCAGGTGTCCCCCTTGCAAGGCGTCACCGGGCCGAGGGGCCATATCGTCATCCTTCATGACATTACCGGTCGCGCCCGTCATCGACAGCGACTGGAGGTCATGAACCGGGTCCTGCGGCACGATATCAGGAACGACATCAACCTGATCCTCGCCCACGCCGACGAGGTGCTGAACGGAAACGGGGAGTGTGAGGAGCGGGTCGATCGGATCAAGGACCTCGCCTTCGATGTGGTGGACCTCAGCGAACGAGCGAGGACGGCCGGGGAATCGCTGGGACGCGAGGACGTCCTCGACACCATCGATCTCGTGCCGGTGATCGAGCAACACCTTGACGAACTCCGGCGGGATTATCCCGACGCCGACATCGCCCATGACCTCCCGGGTGAGGCAATCGTGTGGGCCCACCCACTCATCGATTCAGCCGTCAACAACGTGATCGAAAACGCCCTCGAGCATAATAACCGGGACACGCCGACGCTCGCGGTCAGTATCAGGGATGGTGACGAAGACGACTTCGTCGATCTCCAGATCGCCGATAACGGCCCGGGTATCCCCAGCGTCGAACGCGAGGTGATCCGATCCGGAACGGAAACGCAGGTCCAGCACAGTAGCGGTCTCGGCCTCTGGTTGACGAACTGGATAATCTCCGAGTCGGGGGGCGACGTCAGTTTCGCTGACAATGATCCCCGGGGCACCGTCCTTACGGTCCGGCTCCGCGACGCCGGGACTGAACGGCCTGCCAAAACGTAACTCACGGCCGAAATCAGGTCGGGTTGGGTTACCGGTTCCGGGGGTCTTTCAGTAGCACCGAATCCAAAAACGCCTCTATCCCGTTCTTTAGGACCTCAATATCGGTGGTGTCTCCAAACGTAACCGATCGGTGGAGCGTCCCGCTGAGCCAGGAAAGGAGGTGGGCGATGACCTGATCAGTTTCGACCGCTCGGAACTCGCCGGCGTCGATCCCGTCTTGAACTGCGGTTCGAAGGAAGTCGATCGCGGCCTCATCGAGTTCGACCAGCGCCGCCCGGAGGCGGTCATCATACGGGGCCGCCGCTTGGAGTTGGACGAGCCCGGTGCTGAACGCCGGCTCTCCCGGGTCATGGGGGCCGGAGAAGTGCCGGAAGAGAAACCACTCGATCCGGTCGAGCGGCGGTTTGTCCGCCTGTCGGGCGTAGTTTTCAACAGTGCGATCTCGAAGCCACTCGACGTACGCGACAACGAGGTCCTCCTTGGTCTCGTGGTAGTAGTGCACGAGCGATTGAGACTTCCCCCATTCGTCCGCGATCCGTTGGGTCGTCAAGTCGGCGATGCCGTACTTGCCAAGGGCGCGACCCGTAACGATCATCAGCTCCCCGTCGGCCCCGTCCTCGTCCCCGCTAGTCCCCATGTTGATTGAGTACTTAATCAAAAGATAAATGTGTTATGGCGAATAGGTGCAACCTGCGGCCCTCCAAAGACGCCGTTCCGGTCCACCCCGGCAATGTCCCGGCCCTCCACGCGATGGTTCGAGCAGTTCTCTGCCGACTGGTGGCGACTGACGACCCTCCGCGGCCTGCTTGCGGGTGTCATTGGGAGCGCTCTGAACTTGATCGGGTTCCTGCTGGGCTTCGCCTTGCTCCTCAGATGGGGTGGTCAGAGCCCTGTTGATTGGGCTCGACCCTCAGCTGTCGCCTTCTGGGGAGCGATCCTCGTGAGCGTGGTTGCGGGCGCCGGGTATGTTGGCCTCGCGACGGACGATCGGATCCGCCGGGGATGGCGGACGTTGGCGGGCCGCCTTGCCACCCTGGTGATACTCTATGGGGGATACGGCCTCCTGTCGGTTGCCGCCCCCGCCCTGACCTTCTTCGGCGGGTTCGGCTTCGTGATTGGGCGGGTCGGCGGGCACGTCTGGATATTCCTCAGAGGCCGGTAGGTTCTCGACGAGTAAGCAGCCGTTACGAATCGGCCGGCGATCCAGTCGACCTGTTCAACCCTGGGAACGATCACCGACCGGAGTCCAGGTCCGTTCCGTGCTTCCGACGTACCGTGACCGTGGTCTGATAAGCCGGTTGTCGTCGAGCTGCTCGAGGCAATGGGCCATCC
>CAYOLR010000277.1:0-3539 GCA_964404815.1 uncultured Halobacteriales archaeon | reverse complement strand
AGCCGGCCTCGGGCGCGAGCGGCGCGTACCGGCGGCTGAACCGTTTTTTCAACCGCCGTGGCGATGTCGTGTCCACCCTCCAGATCTTCCCCGCCCTGTTCTGGGTCGTGTTCTTCCTGGGGGTCTCGCTCGCGATCGTGTTCGTGTACAGCTTCTTACAGCAGGCGCCGCCCCAGGGAGCCATCTCGTTCACCGTCAGCAACTACCAAGAGTTCTTCAACACCAGCCTGTACACGTCGGTACTGATATCGTCACTGGTGATCGCGGTCAAGACCACAGTTGCGACGCTCCTGCTGGCGTATCCGCCGGCGTACTACCTCGCGTTCACCGACAGTGAGTGGCAGAACGTCTTCCTGCTGTTGTTGATCCTGCCGTTCTGGATCAACATCGTGATTCGGACGTACGCCTGGCGGCTCATCCTCGGGCCGCAGGGCGTGATCAACTACGTGCTGGTGGAACTACTCGGCGTCCTCTCGTCGCCGCTCCAGTTGCTGTACACGGAGAACGCGGTCGCGGTCGGACTCGTGCACATCCTGCTGCCGTTCATGCTGGTGCCGCTGTACACGTCGCTCGACGATATCGATTCGTCCCACATCGAGGCGGCCAAGAACTTGGGTGCCAACCGGCTGGAAGCGTTCTACGAGGTGACGCTCCCACAGAGCCTCCCCGGAGTCAGCGCCGGCGTCGTCCTCGTGTTCGTGATGGCGTTCGGGTCGTTCCTGACGCCGCTGCTCCTAGGCGGATCGCAGAATCCGATGATCGCGAACATCATCGCGGACATGTTCCGGAGCATCAACGACTGGGGACTTGGCAGCGCGATGGCGATGGTGTTCATCGCGGTGGTCTTGGGGATCGTGTACGGATTCAACCAGCTGATCGGTCTCGAAGAGATCTACGGAGGTGACTGACGATGAGTTCGCGCCACAGCATCCGACGCTCGGTCACGAGCGCGCTCGACCTCTCGGACACGAACAGCTCGCGTGCGCTGCGCTGGTACACGTACTTCGTGTACATGTTCCTGTACGCGCCCGTGCTGGTGGTCGTGGTGCTGTCGTTCACCCCCAACCAGATTCCGGCGTTCCCGATGCCGGGCGTTTCGCTGAAGTGGTACCACCAACTCCTCCAAGACGACAGCATCATCTCCGCGCTCGTGACGAGCATCCAGACCGGCATCCTGGCGGCGATCGGTTCGGGCATCATCGGCACACTCGCCGCGTTCGGACTCATCCGCAGCGACTTCGAAACGCGGTGGCTGGACTCCCAGACGCTGAACACGCTGTTCCTGACGCCGATCGTGGTGCCGTGGATCGTGACGGGGATCGCGGTGTTGATCCTGTACAACCTGCTGCAGATCGAGGGCACGTACCCGTCGTTGGTGATCGGCCACATCCTCATCTCGCTGCCGTTCGTGGTGGTCGTGGTGTCGTCGCAGCTCTACGGGTTCGACCGTGATATCGAGGAGGCGGCGAAGACGCTCGGCGCGTCCGAACTCCGGACGTTCTACGAGGTGACGCTCCCGCTGATCGCACCCGGCGTGATCGCGGGAATGATGTTCGCGTTCACCATCTCGTTCGACAACTTCACCCAGACGTTCTTCTGGACCAGCCCCACGATGCAGACGCTCCCGATCGTGGTGTTCTCCAAGATCCGGTTCGGAATCGATCCGACCGTGAACGCCGTCGGTACCGTGATCGTCGGGTTCTCGCTCAGCATCGCGTTCATCGCCGAGAAGCTGTCACACCGAGTTATCGACTGACCGCTCGCCGACCTCTTCCTCCGACCGAGCGCTGGGCCAGTTCTCAGACGGTCGGCCGGATATCCCCGAGGCGGCCGTACTCCCGTGCCGTCTCGTGCTCCGGCGTCACGCGCGTCGTCTCGCCTTCCGGGGACACGACGTACGCCGTGCCGTCGGGCGGCAGGTGGAACCGGTACCGGTCGTCCCGGACCTCGAGGAGCGCTCCGTCGGGGAGGGCGAATCCGGTACGCGTGGGCATGGTCGTCGCGAGCGCGTCGCGAAACCGGGCCCGGCGTGACTCGCCGTGTGCGTGGGGGCACACGACGAGATCCGGCCACAGACCGAGGCCGCTCATGAAGGCGTACTCGCGGTCGGGGACGGCGTCGCTGAACCCGGCCGCGAACCAGCAGATTGCGCCGGCACTCACGCCGGTAACTAGCGTGCCGTCGGCCGCGACCCGCCGGAGCGGCCCCAGTAGCCCGTGTCCCCGCCACGTCGCGAGCATCCGACGGGTGTCCCCGCCGGAGACGTGGACGAGGTCCGCCGCCTGCACTCTCTCCACGGCGTCCGCCGGTGGCTCTTCGGCAGTCAGACACAGGACGTCCGTCTCGCATCCGAGCGCGTCGCCGTACACCACGTGGAACGCGTCACGGACCGCCGGGTCGTCGCCCCCAGCCGTGGGCAACAGGAGTGCCGTCGGGTCCGCATCTGACACGCGGGCGACGCCGAGGCGGTCGAGCCGCCGGGGGGCGTCACCGGCGAGCGCTCCACCGCCGCTCACGAGCACGTGGATCATCACGGTAGGGTTCCGAGCCGATTCGCTTCAATCCCGTGGCTGTGACTGTCGCCGACCCCGCCGACGGTCGGGGAGTCCCGCCCCCGAGCGGTCCGAACTCGTGCTCACAGTCCTTATGTGACGATAAGTCAAACAGAAACGGCGATGACCACACCACGACCGGATCATCAGCTCGAGGCGAGCGAGGCGAACGTCCACACCACCTGGAACCGTGCCCACGACCCGGTGTTGACGGTCGAGTCGGGGGCCGTGATCGAGTTCGACTGTCGGGACGCGACGAACGGACAGTTGACCGCCGGCTCGACCGTCGACGACGTGGTCGCACTCGCGAACGACAGCACCGGTCACCCCCTGACCGGACCGGTCGCGGTCGCGGGGGCCGAACCGGGTGACGTCCTCGCCGTCGATCTCCTTGAGTTCGCACACGAGGGGATCGGATTCTCGTACTTCTACCCCGGCGAGGAGGGTCTGGGGCTGCTGCCGGAGGAGTTCGCCGACCCGGGGTTGCACGTCTGGGATCTCGACGGCGACCGCGGCGCGTTCGTCGACGGGATCGAGGTGCCACTCGCTCCGTTCCCCGGGAACCTCGGCGTCGCCCCCGCCGCCAGCGGTCCTCACAGCACGACCCCACCGCGTCGGGTGGGTGGGAACATCGACGTGAAACACCTGACCACCGGCTCGACGCTGTACCTGCCGGTGGAGGTGGCGGGGGCCCTGTTCAGCATCGGCGACTGTCACGCCGCACAGGGCGACGGAGAGGTGTGCGTGACGGGGGTCGAGGCCCCGATGAGCGTGACGGCACGACTGCGTCTCGTCTCGGAACGCTCCCTCGAACAGCCGGAGTTCGAGACCACGGGCCCGTTCTCGGCACACGAGCAACCCGAGGCCGTGTACGGAACCACCGGCGTCAGCGACGACCTGATGGACGCGACGAAGCTGGCGGTTCGACACATGATCGACCATCTGCACACGCGACGCGGGCTGTCGCGTTCCGACGCGTACCTGCTG
>CAYOLR010000276.1:0-3601 GCA_964404815.1 uncultured Halobacteriales archaeon | reverse complement strand
GTCCGCAGGCGCTGCATCTTCTCGCGCTGGCGGGCGTTGAGGGAGTTGCCGTAGGCGTCCTTGTTCCGCCAGTCGATGTTGGTGCTGAGGCCCTTGTCGTGCATCGTGTTGGTCGTCGGGGCGCCAACGCGGCTCTTCTCGTCCTTTTCGCGGGAATCGAAGGCCCGCCATTCGGGGCCGGGATCGATAGCCTCCTCGGCGACGACGAGGCCGCAGTCAGTACAGACCGTTTCGGCGTGTTCGTCATCGGCGATCAGCTGTCCACCGCATTCGGGACAGGCGTGCCGTTCCTCGGTGTCCGCTTCCTCCGTCTCTCGTTGTGTCGTTCTAAGCGTCATGATGGCGGGTGAACTCCGGGGCGGGAACCGATGGACGGCCCGGATGTCGTTTCGCTGACGAGTTCATCGGATGATCGCCGTATAAAGCCACCGGTCTCTCACGGCGTCAGACGGCCGCTATCGTGTGACTAGCTAACTTCCGACGGGGTCGCGTCCCGGCCCTCCTCCACCGCCGTCGTGAGCGAAACGTTGAGGATCACCATGGCGACGACACCACCGACGACCGTGATGATGTTCTTCACCGCGTGATCGAGGATGGCGGCCCCGAGTGCCAGGTCCCAGGGCAACGGGGTCAGCCCGATCACGAGCAGCGTAAACGCCCCCTCGTAGAGGCCGATTCCGCCGGGCGATAAGGGGAGCACCTTCGCCAGGTTCCCGACGCTCACCGCGAAGAACGACACGGCAACGAGGGAGGTAACGGCCAAGCCGGGGCTGAACGCGAGCAGGACCAGCATCGCCGTAACCACGTCGAGTCCCCAGATGAGGACCGAACTCATCCCGACGCGGGCGAAGGCACCCGGGTCGACCGCCACGGTCTGGATATCGCCAACGAACCGCTCGAGGACCGCGGCGACGTACCGGGCATAGGAGTCGTCGCTCATCCGGTTGACGGCCGCGCGGACGCGGTTGCGTTCGGATCGCGCGGTGAGGACGATGGCGATGACGAGCAGGACCGCGGCAAGCCCGACCCCGCCGGCGACGATGACGGCGGTGCGACCGCTTTGGATCACTCCTTCGCCGACCGAGCCGGGGAGGACGATCGTCGAGCCGGTCGCGACCAGGCCGACGAGGACGGTCCCGGCGACGGCCGTGATCGTCAGGAGGTCGAAGACCCGTTCGACGGCGAGCGAGGCGAACCCCGTCGGATACCCGACGGCCCGCCGGGTCTTCATGACGTACGCTCGAACGGCGTCCCCGGCCCGTGCCGGGAAGACAAGATTGCCGGTCTGGCTGATGAAGATCGCCCCGGTGAGAAAGCCCGTCCCCTCGGTGACCCCAAGCTCCTCGAGGATGTCATGGTACCGGAGGCCCCGGAGCGGCCAGGACAGCAGGTACACCAGGCTCGCCAGGCCCACGAGGAGCGGGTCGGCGGCACGCATCTGCTCGAAGACCTGGCCGAAATCGATGTACTGGGTCATAAGCGCGATCGCCAGTACGGTCAGCAGGATACCGGCGGCGACCGACCGTCGTCGCGTGATCCGTGGCGAGACAGTCAGCTGCCACCAGGTCCGGACGATCTGGCTGCCCATGCCAAAGACGTCCCGGACGAGATCGACCTTGGAATCCCCTTGTGGCGTCCACTCCACGGGGAATTCTCGAACCCGATACCCGGCGCGCTGCGCCCGAACGAGCACCTCGGTATCCCAGAACCAGTGGTTGTCCCCGACCTGGGGGAGCAGGTCGTACAGTACCTCGCGGTCGAAGGCCTTGAACCCACACTGGTGATCGCGGATCGTCGAGCGGAGGACCGTCCGTGCGAGGAAGTTGTAGACATAGCTGGGGACGCCCCGCTTCGAGGGGCGGTCGGCGACGTGACCGGGAACCCACCGGGAGCCCGTCGCCACGTCGGCCTCTCCGGATCGAACGGTCTCGATCAGCTGCTCGAGGTAGTCGAGGTCGGTCGCGAGATCCGTGTCGATATACGCGACCGTGTCGCCCGTTGCGGCTCGGAAGGCCCGCTCGAGGGCCCGCCCACGGCCGAGCCGCTCGTCAGAGTGGATGTGGCGGACGCGGTCGTCCGATTCGGCGAGTTCGGCGGCGATTTCTGGGGTTCGATCCGTACACCCGTCCTCGGCGATCAGGACCTCGAACGTCCCTGGCGTGAGAAACCCCTCGAGGGTCGCGACCGTCAGATCGACGGTCCGTTCGAGCGTGGCCTCCTCGTTGTACGCCGGGAGAACGACGCTCACCTCGACGGGTTCGGCCATTCATCCGGACTGGGCCGTGAACCGGTATGAACCTTCTGGAGGCCGGATCCCGGCCGGTTAACCGGTCGTACCAACGGCGGGGGCTGGCACGCGTGTCCCCGGGGCCTTATCGGGTCGCAACACCACAAAACCGAGTGATGACGGCGGGTTGCCTACCCGTACCAAACCGGATTTAGGCACGGATGCCGCTTCTACTGACATGAGCGCGACGGCCACCCCCGAACCGAACCTCTCCGACAAACAGCAGCGGATCCTGGCGTACCTGCGCCGGAACGCCGGTTCGAAGACCTACTTCAAGTCACGGCTGATCGGCCGGGAGCTCGGATTGACGGCGAAGGAGGTCGGGGCGAACATGCGGGCGATCATCGAGGGGGACACGGACCTCGAGGTCGAGAAGTGGGGCTATTCGTCGGGGACGACGTGGAAGGTAACGACGTAGGCTACCGGACCGAGATCAGCTCCGACGCCTCGGCGGCGAACGCGACCGTCTCCGCGTCGAAGGAGTCCGCATAACGGACCAACAGCACGAGGAGCGTTTCGGGGTTCTCGAGGGCGTACCCGTCATCCCTGACCAGTAACCCCGCCGCGGCGAGTTCGTTCGCGTATTTGCTGATCGTCGGCGGGGAGACGTCGAGCCGGTTGGCGAGTTCGCTGCCGGAGAGGCCGGGCTCACGGAGCAGTTCGACGATCATGCCTCGCGGCGTCGACCGTCGGAGGTAGCCGAGGGCGACCTGTTCGAAGGTCTCGAAGCGGTTGGCGGGGTAGAACCGGCGGTAGTCGCCGTCGCGCCGGCTTTCGAGCACGGCGCCGTCGACGAGCCGCCGGAGGTGGTACTGGGCCTCGCCGGTGCCCAGCTTGAGGTCGTCACGGACTTTCGAGAAATGGGCGCCAGGCGTTGCGACGAGGTAGCCGAGGATGGCCTCCCGGACGTCGGTATCGGTCGAACCGCCCGTGTCGAGCAGGGCGGTGAGTGGGGTCGCGGCGCCGAGGGCGGCGAACCGGCGGATGGTGGCCCGCTTGTCCTCGTCGACGCCGTGCCCCGTCATGCGGTCACACTCCGCGGTGCCCGCGGAAAACGCTATCGTTCACTCGGTCTCGCGCTCAGCCTCGGCGTCGACGTCTTGGTCCATCTCCTCGATGACCTCATCGGCGCTCTTGATGTCCTCGATCCCGCCGGCCTTGATGGCCTCGGCCTCCTGTTCCATCTCCTCGATATCGAGTTCGGCCGCCTCGTCGATCTCACCGATGATCGACGCGATGTCGTCGAGGCCGAGGAGCTCGCGGGTTTCCTCGTCGAACTCGCGGCTGTCGAGCTCCGCGCCGTCGGTCTGCACG
>CAYOLR010000275.1:0-3614 GCA_964404815.1 uncultured Halobacteriales archaeon | reverse complement strand
TGAAGTACGGCGGCATCTCCGTCCCGAAGGCCGTCGACATCTCGCCCCAGCGCCGGGTCGACCAGGCGCTCAAGTTCATCGCCGAGGGGACCCACAGCGCCTCGTTCAAGTCGGCGACGCCGGTCGAGGAGGCGCTCGCCAACCAACTC
The DNA here is from genome assembly GCA_964404815.1 of uncultured Halobacteriales archaeon. Taxonomy (GTDB): domain Archaea; phylum Halobacteriota; class Halobacteria; order Halobacteriales; family Hikarchaeaceae; genus CAYOLR01. The sequence continues at coordinate 3,465 of CAYOLR010000275.1, read as the reverse complement.
ATCGGCGCCGCGGACGATGACGTGTCGACCTACGCCGTCAACCAGAAGGAAGAGAAGGAACGCGTCGCCGCCGCCGCCCGATAACCCTGAATCCCGATTTTCGGTTTTTCGCCAGCCGATTACCGGTAGGTCTTGCCGTTTTCCGCCGGTTTTGCGGTGGGTGTCGACACAACTGCGCGTAATGGAACTCCAGTCGATTCTCGATCGGTTCGAATTCCGCCCCGATCCGGAGACAACGCTCACGCATTCAGTCGAAGACCTCCGTGGAGCCGTCCGGGTCATTGGCGAGGACCTTGGGAAGGACGGAGAGGCGATTCGGTCTGCCGAGCTCGAATCCGCACTTCGGACCAGCCGGGAACGGATCGAGACCTGCCATGGAATAATCGCCGCTCACGGCTTCGCGGGGCCGATCGTGGAGGGGGCATCGGGACTGACCGACGCCGACCTCGACTGGGCGGATATCGGCAGCGTCGTCGGCATCGAGGATTCCGGACAGCCCTTTCCCGATGTGTTCGCTACGGTCCCGACTAGATCGGAAACGGCGGTCGTCTCCCGAATCGAAAATGACCGACTCGAACTCATGGGGACGGTCTCCCAGCTGCTCCCTGATCCGGACGACGCGCCTCATACTGCCACCGACCTCGAAGCTGCGTTCCTGTCGGTCGCCGCCGTCGCGTACTTTCTCTCGGGGTTCGGAACGCACCCCCATGATCTCACACCGGACGCCGATCGTGTGTTCGGCGGGTACTGGCTGCTCGCCGCCGTTATCACCGGGATCGGGGCGGATTAGGCGGTCGACCCTCGGGCCCCTCAATGACGCACGCTATGTGACCGTTCGTGTGTGCCTATCGGGAACCGCTCCTGTCGAGATCGACCAGCGAGTCGTGGTTTCTGTGCCCGCACGACCGGCTTCGGAACTCGGCGCTTGCCCCGACCTGGTGCCACAAGGCGGGCGTTGGGACCGTCGGGCAACTCATCAACCGGTGTAACGGTAACCCGGAAGAGTTCAGTCATCTGACACGCCGACTTCCGGTCGATATTCACGACTGATCGCCCGCCATTTACCGGTCGAGAACCGGTAGTAGTTGATCGCCGCCGGGACAACGGATTCGGCAAAGTACGCGAGATACACCCCCGTTATACCGAGCGCCGTGGTGGCACCGAGATAGGTCAGGGGGATCGCGAGCCCGAACATCCCGATCGCACGGCTGTAAAATGGCCACCGCGTATCGCCGGTTGCGTCGAGGGCCCCGGCGATCGACCGGCTAATCCCCTGGGGGACGATGGCGAAGCTGGCCACGGCGACGAAGCCGATGGCGACGGGGACGGTTGGGTCGGCGGGATCCCCAACGAACAGCTGTACGATGGGCTCGATGAAGACCAACACGAGCGCACCGGCGACCGCGTATGTCCCCACCGAAATACGGGTGATTTCCACGCCGTAAGCCTCCGCGGTCGTTTCATCTCCGGTGCCCAGGGATTGCCCAACGAGGCTGCTCGCCGCGAGCCCGAATCCCCAGCCAGGCGTGTTCATGAGGCCCCAAATACGGCGACTGATGACGAACGCCGCGACGACCGTCGGGCCGAACAGACCCACGAACGCCAGTAGCGGGAACCGGGCAACCGTCCAAACCATGTTCCGACCCACCACTGGGGTGCTGATGCGCGCGAGTTGACCGATGCAGTCACGGTGAAGATACGATCCCCATGGATGGACCGCGACGGGAAACTTCCCGATGCCGGGCAATCGACCGGCCAGGAGTCCGATGACGAACGCGGCGCTCACGACCACGTTGGCCAAGACGGTGCCCCATGCGGCACCGATCACCCCTAATCCGAATCCGAAGATCAGGATCGCATTGAGCACGATGTTGACGACGGCACCCCCCGCCCGGAGCACCATCGGGATCCACGCGTTATCGGCACCGATGAGCACTCGCCCGCCCACGAGGTTGAGTCCGGCGAGGGGCACACTGAGGGCCAGAATGCCGAGGTAGGCCGCACCGAGCTCTATCACTTCGGGGTCGTTGGAGAGCAACCCGATCAGCGTAGCCGGTATCGTCCAGAAGATGGCAGCGATCGGTATGGTCAAAACGAGGACGACGAGGACGCTCGTCCGGACCGCCTGGTCGAGCTGGTCGAACGCCTTCGCGCTAAATCGCTGGGAAACGAGGGCAATGGTGCCCGTCGCGAGGCCTCCGCCAACCGTGAACGCCAGTCCCCAATACGGACCGGCAAAGCCAACGCCAGCGATGGCCGTCGGCCCCACGGCGATACCGACCATCGCGACGTCGGCAGCATTCTTCGACATCCTGGCGAGGCCGGTAACTATCCGTGGCCAGGCCAGATCGACGGTCCGGCGCGCCCTCTCCTCGTCGACCAAACCCATCCGAGCCAGGCCGAGACCGATGGCGAGAATGACGAGCCGAACGGGGTTGGGGACGCGAACCATTGGGGGCGCCGGAGCTACCCAAACCAGACGGTAAGGGCTTTCTTTTCCCTGTAGCCTCAGCCCGATCCACCCCGGATACTCGCTCAGTCCGCAGCCGGTTCGTCGGGGATCACGTACTCCTGGACAGCGTCGACGAGGAGCCGCCGATACTCGCTTTCCCCAGGGTCATCGACGAGGTTCCGGAACCGGTGTCGGAAGCGACCTAGATTTACCCGTGGGGCATCGCCCGCCGCGATCCGGGCCAGGTCGTAGAGCCGATGGTCTGGCTCAACCAGATCGTGGCGTTCGAGGAGTGCGAGCGCGAAGGCGGCATTGATGGCGGTGACGTCGGGATCAGCGGTGGCGGTAAGCCGAGTCCAGCCGGTCGGTCGGGGGGCTGGTCGATCGGCGATCGCGGCGGCGAGTTCCGACTCGAAATAGGAGACGAGCTTGTCGGCGGGCCCGATTGAGAGAGTGATGTCGTCGGCGTAGATGTCTTTCATCTCCAATATTTGTATAAAATAAATATAGACGTGGTATTTGTTTATTCCGCTGCAAATTGAGGCGGATAAGAGACATACTCTCGCAACATCCCAACCAATATTTTGCGAAATTCGCTTGAGTCAACTTCACCCAGGCCCAGAAATCGGTCCTTAAAATCGGTAAAATCAACCATCGGTGCATCTCGCCGAGCGACCGCAGCAAGATCGTAGATATGATGATCGGCCGAGATTGCGTCATTCCGCTCTAATAGCGCAATCGCAAAAGCTGCGTTAACGACTGTCATGACCGGATCAGAGGTAGCCGAAACTCGGTTCCAGTCAGGGTTATCAGCGGAGTCGTGATCGGTCAGTGAGGCTGCGAGAGCTGATTCGAAGAACGGGACAAGTTTATCCACAGGCCCGACCGAGGCCGTCAGATCATCAGCATAAATATCCTTTACATGGTTCGCTATTTGGTAACAGTGTGCCATTTTCTCTCGTTCAACTTGCTGACCGGCCAGCGCCAAGAAAATCGCCTCCTTCGTTGATTGA
>CAYOLR010000274.1:0-3656 GCA_964404815.1 uncultured Halobacteriales archaeon | reverse complement strand
GCTGGCCAACACCCACCTGGCTTTTGTGCCGCGCTGTCGTTTTCGGAGTGATGCACCGTCGCCGGTGGCTCCGGACGGTCCTGGCCAGCGCCGGCGGGCTGCTGGCCGGGTGTACGAGCGGCTCCCGCCTCATTGACGAGCCGAGGAGCACCGAGCCCGACGAGGCGACGCCCACGCCACGTCCCACGGTGACCTCGGTTGCGGGCACGGAGCTCCCGCTCCCGGACGACGCCCTCACTCGAGGCGCCCCGAGGGATCTCATCCCCGCCATCGTCGAGCCGGCCTTCGGTCCTGACTGGCAGGGCCTCGAGATCACGTACACGAACCGGTACGGCAACGAGAAAACGATCGAGCCCCGGCTGTCGGCCGATGACCGCGTCATCGGCGTCACGCGCGAGAGTGAGGCTCGGGCCTACCCCCTGCGGATCCTGAACTGGCACGAGGTCGTCAACGACGGTTTCGACGGCCCGTTGTTGGTGACGTTCTGTCCGCTCTGTGGCAGCGGCGTCACCGCCGACCGGCTCGTCCGGGACGACCCGACGGTGTTCGGCGTCTCGGGCCTCCTCTGGAACTCCGATCTCGTCATGTACGACCGCCGCACGGAGAGCCTCTGGAGCCAGATCGCCGGCGCCGCTGTCCAGGGCCCGATGACCGGCCACCGGCTCTCGCTGGTGCCCTCCTCCATTACGACCTGGGGGATGTGGCGGACCAGCCATCCCGACACGGCCGTGCTGCTGCCGCCCCCGGAGTCGAACACGGTCCAGGGCCCCGACGCGATCCGGGACTACACGCACAACCCGTACACCAGGTATGCGGGCACCGAGCAGATCGGGATCGGGGCCAACGAGCTCCCGGAGGCCGCCGCGGCGCTGCACCCGAAGGCGCAGGTCCTCGGGATCGTCCACGACGGGACCGCCCGAGCGTACCCGCTCGACGCCGTGGCCGATGCCGGCGTGGTGAACGACACCGTTGGGGGCCGCCCGGTGGTCGTCACCGTCACCGCGGATCGACAGACGGTGGTGGCCTACGTCCGGTCGGTGGGCGGCACGACGCTCCGTTTCGAACGGGCGTCGGCGACCCACCTCCAGGCCGGCGGCTCCCGCTGGGAGATCGCCACGGGTCGGGCCGTGGACGGCCCCTACGACGGCACCCGTCTCCGGTCGGCCGCGCCGCGTGGGCAACTGTTCTGGTTCGCCTGGGTCGATTTTCACCCGGAGACCACGGTGTACACCGGCCCGGATGAATCCTGACCGGGCCGGGAAGCGACGGGGGTCGCCCGCCTCCCTGCAACCTCGCTCACTTCATCTGGATGTTGAACGTCTCCATCAGCGGCCGGTGAGCGAGGATCAGGATCACCAGCGGCGGGATGAGCGCGAGGATGGTGCCCGCCATGATGAGCCCCCACAGCGTCTGGGCCGCGGCTTGCGCGCCCTGGAGCTGTCGGATGCCGACCTGGACGACCTGGTTGGCCTCCGACTGGATCGCCACCAACGGCCAGAGGTACTGGTTCCAACTCCAGACGAAGGCGATGACGTACAGGCCCACGAGCATGCTCTTCGACATCGGGATGAGGACGTAGACCAGGAACCGGAGCGGCCCCACGCCATCGAGCTTCGCGGTCTCGACGAGCGACTCCGAGATCGATTTGAAGTGCTGTCGCAGCAGCAACACGGAGGTCGGGCTCGCGAAGTACGGCAGGACGATCGCGAGCAGGGTATCGTTCCAGCCGAGATCGACCATCATCTCGAACAGGGGGACGATCCGGATCGGGACCGGCAGGGTGAGCGTGAGGAGGATGATGAAGAACAGCGTTCGCTTGAACCGGAAATCGAAGTAGACGATGGCCAGGGCCGCCATCAGCGAGATGGTCAGCTTCCCGATGGCGATCAGGGTCGCCATCACGAAGCTGTTCCAGAGGAAGGTGTCGAAGCCGTGTTTCTCGACGACGATCCGGTAGTTCTCGAGGCCGTCGCTCCCGAACCAGAGATACGTGAAGTCGAGGATCTCGGTGAGGGATTGCGTGCTCATGAGTACCGCGAGCGCGGCCGGCAGCAGCAGGAGGACCAGCGTCACGACGAGCAGGAGATGTAGCCCCCACTGCTGTCTGATGAGCCGGAGATACCGAGTCACGTCCTCAGGGGTGAACAGGCGCCGCGGGAGGTCCACGACGCTCATCTCAGGCGCCACCCCCGTAATGGGCGTACCGATCGGACAGCCAGATCTGGAGGAGGAGGAGCCCCCCGACGATCACGAACAGCACCAGCGACTGTGCGGCGGCGAGGCCCATCTGGCTCGCCCCGAACGCCGTCTCGTAGAGCTGGAAGATCAGGATCGAGGTCGCGTTGCCGGGCCCCCCGCTCGTCATGATGTCGATGATCGGGAAGGGGAGGAAGAACGCGTAGACGGTGTTGATGATCACCAGGAACGCGAGCGTCGGCGAGATGAGCGGGATGTACACCCGCGTCAACATCTTGATGTGGCCGACGCCGTCCAACTTCGCCGTCTCTCGGATCGTCTCGGGGATGCTACTGAGCGACCCGACGATGAAGATCACGTTGTAGCCGACCATCTTCAGGATGGTCGCGATCGAGACGATCACGAACGCCTGGATGTCGTTCGAGAGCCAGTCGATCGAGAGGCCGAACGCCGCCTCGATAGCGTAGGTGATGATCCCGACCGTCGGGTGCATGAGGAACAGCATGATCGACCCAACGATGGCGAAGGAGAACCCGTAGGTGAGAATCGATGAGACGAGGTAGAGCGACCGACCGACGAGGACGCTGTGGACGAGGTACCCCAGGTAGATCGCCACCGCCATCGACCCGATGACGACCACGATCGCGAAGGCGATCGAGATCAGGAAGCTGTAGTGATACCGAGGGCTGTTCAGGAGCCACTCGAAGTTCCCAAGCCCGACGTAGATCTGCCGGGCGCCGGCCGCCACGGTCTTATAGAGCGCGAGTCGGAAGGTTTCGATCGCGGGATAGTAGAGGAACGCGAGGCTCGCCGCGAGCGTCGGGAGCAACATCAGGTAGGCCTTCCAGTCGTCCGTGTATATCTCGCTCATGGGTTACCCGGGCAAACCGATAGCATGGAAGCGACGCTCCGAGATCAGGTCCGCTCGTAGCGCTCGAGCTCCCGGTCGGCGAACTCCTTTATCGCGTCAAGCCCGTCATCGATGGCCTTGCCCTGGAGCATCTGGTCGGACTGCACCGCGATCTCCTTCGTGATCTTCGAGAACGGCCCCATGAGGGTCCCCCGGTTGTAAGGGGTGGGCTCCCAGGCCATGAGCTGCTCGCGGGCCTTATCGAACGTCCCGGCGTGTTCATCGTAGAACCCCTGCTCCTCGAGGACGTCGAACGATCCCTGGTGTGACGCGAAGTACCCGGTCTGCTTGGAGTAGTAGGCCTGGAGCTCCGGGCCGGTCATCTCCTGGAGGAACGTCCGGATGGCGGCCCGCTCGGCTTGGCTGCGGTCCTTCTCGGTCACCCAGACCGCGGCGCCGCCCATCGGATGCCCGATCCGCTCCTCGGGCACCGGCAGCCCGGTCACGCCGACGCTGATGTCGTTCTCCTGGAACCCCGGGAGGCTGTAGGCGATCGAGCCCGAGGAGTTCATGTGCATCGAGGCGACCTCGTTCTGGAACGCCTGCTCCG
>CAYOLR010000273.1:0-3691 GCA_964404815.1 uncultured Halobacteriales archaeon | reverse complement strand
GCCAGTCTCCTGGAAGGTCAGTCTGTAGGATGCCAGTCACGAGATCGGCGTTCGACGACCCCTGGAGAGTCCGCTGCCCCGAGGGCCATGCGGACGTCCGGCTGCTCGACAAGGCCGCGATGGGCTACTGCAACTGTTGCCGTCGGAGCTACCCGTTCGAGGAGCTGCGCGACCCGAAGGAACGGAGGGCGGAGGCGTGAGTCAGCGAGACTCACCCCGGTTCATCGAGGTCACGAGCGTCGAACTCGCCCTCCAGGAAGGATTGGCCTGTTTTGCTAATCCTATAATATCCCCTATCGGGGCGAGAGAAGATTAGAAAGCTGGCACACCGATCGTGCTCTTTCTAAAACCTCCGGCCGTCTCTCACCCTCTCTCTTCCGCACCCCGGCCGGCAGGGCCACCGCTGTCCGCATCTAGAATACAAGGAGTACTTCGTTGGGAATAATCTAGTCTTGTCTTGGCGGTGGTCGATCAACTGCTCTCACGAGAGCACTCACCGTAGAAAGAGCACAATCGGCGTGCCAGGTAGTTTGATTTCTACCGGATCCAATCAACAGTGTCTCAGTCACCGGTTTCACCCCACTCCTCCAGAAGGTCGTCGACAAGTCCATCAAGTCCTTGATCTTGGAAGCTGATCCGCAGTTGCTTGGCATTTGGTCCACCCGGTGACTCTGTCGTGGCTTCCTCGAGTGCCGCGGATATTTCGTCCATCAACGTCTGCGCTCTCGATCGGGAGCAGTTCGCCGCGGCGAGAACTTCTCCAGTAGTAATCGCGACTCCCGCCATCCCGTGGGTTTTCTTCGTTGCCCCAAACTCCAGGACGTCAATCCCCTTCTGGATCTTGCCCTGTTTGTTCTTCGACGCTGTAGCGCTTGCTCGCTTGACCTCCTCCTCGAGGTCCTCAAGGCGGTTCTCGATCGAATCAAGCCGATCATCGAGCGCTCCGATACGCGTGAAAACCCCCGTTAGATTGGTCTCAAGAAGCTCCTCCAGCTCATCAATGCGTTCGACTTCCTCACGGAGATCTTCCAGAGCCGACTCGATATCCTCGATCGTTTCCAGTTCGGCGCTCATGAATCGACGACCTCCTCGGCACCTCGCTCGACGACGTCCGCTTCCTCCTCGGCGAGCTGCCCGTGTTCCTGGACGACGTCGAGGAAGGTCGCGACGATCGAGGCTGTCGTATCACGGACGCTCACGCTCGTCCCTTGCTTCTGGTGCGTCTCTGCGATCAAGCGATCGAAGGCTAGCGTGTCGTTCTCCCGGAGCTCCTGGGCCTCATCAGCGAACCGTGCGCAGGCAGCCGCGGCCCGGAACGCGGCGGTATTGCGGACGAGTTTTCCAAGTTCCTCGTCGTCGAGATCGTCGAGTGGTTCGCTCATGCGCCCACCCCCATTTCGACCCCCCACGCCCACCTATCGGACGCCGACGTTGGACCCTCATTCCGTACCACTGCACCCGATCCGGCAGAATCGGAAAAATATTCCTCGGTATTTATAAATAGATGTCCTTCAATCCTGGATTCGGTCGTTTTAGGACTCAAATCGGCCGTTTGTACCGTCGATCGGCAGTCCGGGATTATGTAACTTCTTTGAGTAGTCCCGGGCGGATTCGAACCGCCGTCCATGGCTCCAAAGGCCATGATGATTGGCCACTACACCACGGGACTGCAAACCGTCGTACACGGCGCCCGTACAAGAGGATTTCCGCTCGCCCCTAGGCCCGTCCGGACTCCTCGACAGCGACCTCACCCTCCAGGTCCCGCTTCGAGGGCGGGCTGACCGAAATACCCGCGGCCTCGAGTTCTGCTTTGACCGCCTGCGCATAGGCCGAGCGAATGCGGAGGGTTTCCGGCCCCGCGGGGTCGGCGATCCAGTAGTGGATCCGGCAGGTGACCCAGTCGGGCGCAAACTCCTCGATGTAAACCTTGGGAGTCGGCTCGTTTGCGACGTCCTCGTGGTCCTCCGCGACACGTTCCATGATCTCCATGGCCTCGCCGATGTCGTCGTCGTAGTCGACGCCGATCCGTTCGACGATTCGGTAGCGGACCCGACCGTAGGGGCGGGTGATCACGTCGTCGGTGAGCTTGGTGTTCGGAATCGTGACGAGTTCGCCGTTCGGGGAGATAACGCGAGTCACGCGGAGGGTGATCGACTGGACGCGGCCGCTGCCCCCGGACCACTGGATGTAGTCGCCGACGTTGAACTCCGGGTCGAGGACGAGAACGATGCCGCTGACGAGCGAGCCAAGCACCGTCTGGCCCGCGACGCCGACGGCCAGCGTCCCCGCCGCGACGACGATGATCGAGTCGCCGATGACGTAGCCGAAGCCAGCGGCTGCCATCCCGACGAGGATCGCAACGAGGACAAACAGCAGGCGCACGTACCGCGTAATCACGTTCCGGAGGGTCGGATTGTTGCGGTTGCGCTCCAGCACAGCCCGGCTCACGAGCGGCTCGACGACGAACCATCCGAGGACCGTGACCGCGAGGAATGTGCCGAAGAACCACGCCAACTGGTAGAGGACCGGGAGATAATCGAGTAATTCGCCCGTCCCCACTTCCGGGGTGGCCTGGAGGAGCCACGCGCCGAGCGCCACAGCTGCCATGCTGGAGCCCTCGCAGGGAAGCCTCAAAAAGCCCGCCGCGCTCAGTCCGCGGCGTCGACTTCTACCTCGATCAGCCCGCAGACGTCCCGCTCGGCGTGGAAGCAGTCCGGACACTGTGGCTCGCGCTCGATGATGGTGTCCAGGCGATCGGCGACGGTCTCGTCGATAACCGACTCGAGCTGTCTGGCCTCCGCGCGGAAGTCCTCGACCTCCAGGACCTCGAGCAGGAATCGCTCGATGATGCAGTAGTTCTGGAGTGCCTCGCGGGCCCGACCGATGCCCTCGTCCGTCAGGTCGACGCCCTGGTACTTCTCGTGGCTGCAAAAGCCCTGATCCTCGAGCTTCCCGATCATTTCGTTGGCGCTGGCGGGGCTGACGTCCAGCCGGTCCGCCACCGCCCCCGTCGAGGCCGGGCCGTCCTCGAGGCGCTGGACGAGGTAGATGGCCTTCAGGTACTGGTCCGCGGTGTTCATGTCGATCCCCCCGTCATTCTCGCGCCTCCATGAGTTGCGTCACGTCCTCGACCCCGGCCTCCTCCTCGTCGCGAATCTCCCGCAGCACCGAGAGGAGGTGGTCCCGGTCGACGCTGAAGCTGGCCTCCGAGTTTTCGACGGCCTCGATGAGGTCGTCGTAGAACTTGTAGGCCGTCTCCTCGTTGCAGAGCTGGTCGTAGAGCACGCCGTCGAAGTCCCCCTCTGCCTCGTATTGCTCCTCGACGAGAGTTTTGATTTCCTCGAAGGGGATCGTCTCGGCCTGGAGGTCGTCGACGAGCGCCTCGAGACGGTCGCGGTGGTCGGCGGACTCGGTTGCGGCCTCCTCGAGAAACGACCGCACGGTCTCGTCGGCGTCCTCGGTCTCCCGGGCGTGTTTTACCGCCCTGGCCTCGACGACCTCCTCGAGGACGACGCCGATCTGGAGGAGGCGGGCGAGCTGGTGGTCCGAGCCCACGGGTGACTGCAGACTCACGGTTGCCCTCCGTCCGTCGGCCAGCCGAGACGCGCTCCGCGTCGCATGGCCCAGGCTCGGAGGCACGGCCCCTTAAGCAATTCCCCCTGGGCCGCAGGATCAGCCCGTCTCGGTCAGC
>CAYOLR010000272.1:0-3702 GCA_964404815.1 uncultured Halobacteriales archaeon | reverse complement strand
CGCTCGCGGACGTGATCGTCCTCGGCGGCAACGCGGCCGTCGAGCAGGCCGCGGCCGACGCCGGCTACGACGTCGAGGTGCCCTTCGACCCGGGCCGCACGGACGCCTCACAGGAGCAGACCGATGTCGACTCCTTCGAGGTGCTCGAGCCGAAGACCGACGGCTTCCGGAACTATCTCGGCGATGGCGACTTCGACGACTTCAACGGCACGCTCGAGGAGCGGATGGTCGACAAGGCCCACCTGCTGACCCTGACGGTCCCGGAAATGACGGTCCTGGTCGGCGGCCTGCGGGCGCTCGGAGCGACCTACGGTGAGTCCGACCGCGGCGTCCTCACCGACCGGCCAGGGACGCTCACGAACGACTTCTTCGTGAACCTGCTCGACATGGACTACGAGTGGGCACCGGCCTCGGCGGAGCAGGAGGTCTTCGAGATCCGCGACCGCGACACCGGCGACGTGGAGTGGGAGGCCACCCGTTTCGACCTCATCTTCGGCTCGAACGCCCGGCTCCGTGCCGTCGCGGACGTCTACGGATCCGAGGACGGCGAGGAACAGCTCGTCCAGGACTTCGTGGATGCCTGGAGCAAGGTCATGCGGTTGGATCGGTTCGACCTCGACTGAACCGGGTGGGAACAGTCGAGTTCACATCGGAATCCGCTTGTCATTTCGTGAATCAGCGCTGAACCCGCAACCGGAGCGGTGGCTGGACCGCCCCGCGATCGCCTACCCGTGTGCCGGTGAAATCGTGCGGCCGATCCCGATCATTTCCGGAGATAGATATATCAGGAATGCGGATTAGTTCGCACCTATACCAGGACCGATCGTCTCGGCGGTCGTCTCTCTCATCGTTCCCGGCCTGGGCCAGCTCCTGAACAAGAAGTACAAACGGGGAGGGATCCTGCTCGGCCTGTTCATTCTCCTCGAGATCATCACCAGCATCGCGGCGATCTTTTTGGTCACGATCGTCTATCTGATCTTCGGGATCACCACCGCCATCGACGCGTATCGCATTACCAAGGAGTCGAAAACCTGGATGTGACGGGCCGTTCCGGCTGCGGGAGCCGACCGACCCGGTTTTCCGCTACGATTCCTGATCAGTTTCCTCGAGCCGGCGTTGCTGTTCTCTGATGGTATTCGCCAGTTCGCGGTGGTTTTGGACCCCTTGAATGCCGAGTTTCCCGGCCGCCGCCCCGCTATCGATGAGCACGCTGCCCGTGCCGAAAAGGCGCTGGAAGAAACTCTGCTCGGTCGAGAGCCCGCGGATATCGGTAATCAGGGCCTCACCCGTGGTTTTTCGGAGGAGCCCGACGGATTTCTTGACCCGGTGGTTCGTGACGATATACCGACTGCGTCGGCGGGCGTATCGGACGTAAACGCCGATGAGCCCGGCCAGGATGAGCGGGACGAGGCCGGTGCCGAGGTCCCCGCCGAGGATGATCATGAACGCCAGAATGACAAGGACGACGGCAAGGAAAAGCGATTTCCACCAGTTGACCTTCGATGGGAGCTCGTTCCGCAGCACCTGTTCGCCCTCGAGGAGGTCGATGGCTTTGGTGCTCGCCCCCGACGTGACCTGTTCGGGCGGGTTGGCCGCTTCAGTCGACATACGGACACATCAACCAACCACGTTTCTCCGAAATCGGCCGGTTGCTGGGGCAGGTGCTGGGCCTGGAGCCCCGTCGGGACCTCAACGCCGACCGCCCTCCGAGTCGCAGCGGAACCGGTCGCGGTTCACGAGCGGGTGGGTATGCACGCCACTGAGCGATGCATCGAGTACGGTGTGGGTCAGCTCACTGACGGCGGTGATGGTACCTCGCCGTGCCTCCGAAACGTGCGAGCGCCGAAGATGACCAGGATGCCGATCACGAGAGCCCCGCGTAGCGCAATGCCGACGGAGTCAGCAGCTTCCGGGAGCGAGGTAATCTGCCCGATGAAGTTCTCCAGGAAGTGGAAGACGATCACGGCGAGTACACTCCGATTGGTGTTGTTGTAGACCCAGGTGTAGACGACGGAAATGAGCACGATGCTGAGGCCGAACGGCACGGGACTGGGTTCGAAATCGAAGTTGGCGAAATACCCCGGCATCAGGAACAGCGGTGCGTGCCACGACGCCCAGACGAAGCCGACGGCGAGACCCGACGTGAGGGCCGACCACCGGTTCTGACACCGGTCGAGCAGGTAGCCCCGCCATCCGATCTCCTCCGGCAGCGGGCCCACGATGAGGATTATCAGGGCGGAGACGAGGAGGGCCGTTGGGTCGCCGAGGAGTTCACGGAACTGCTGGGCCTCGATAACGAACGGGGCGTCGGTCAGGACGAAGGCGACGGCACCGATCAGGACGGCCAGCAGGGGGAAGAAGGTGATCAGCACGACGGCCCATCCGACCGGGATTCGGCGGAGTCCGATCAGTCGGTCCCAGAGGTCCGAGAGACCCTGCCGACCGTACGTAACATAGCTCATGACCAACCCACCGAGGAGCGGTCCAGCCCCGCCGATAACGGTGAACGGAAGGCCGGGCCCGAACGCGTCGAGTCCGCCGAGGACGTTCACGCTCCACCAGGCCCAGGTCCACCCGTGAGAGAACAGGAGGTACCCCCAGAGATCGCTCATCCAGGTTGATCGGATCCGGCTTATCGTTGGGGCCCTGGTCATCCACGAACTCACCGAACCGTTTCGTTGAGCAGTTCGCCCGCTGTAGATAGTTTTTATCCCACCGAGGCCGGAGCATCGATTATGGCAGCTATCTTCGTGGTGTATGGGACGGGTGAAGGCCAGACCGCGAAGGTCGCCAATCGGATCGAGGACGTCCTCACAACCCGCGGGCACGATGTCAGCACGAAGGACATCGAGGCTCTCCCCCCGGATTTCGACCTGCAGGCGTTCGACGCGATCATGGTGGGATCCTCGATTCACGTTGGGAAACATCACGCCGCTATCCAGGAGTTCGTCACCGGGAACACCGATGTCCTGAATGCCCGCCCGACGGCGTTCTTCCAACTGTCCTTGTCATCGGCCGTCGATGACCCGGAGCGGCGGGCGGAGGCCGCTCGTTACGTCGACGAATTGCTCGAAGCGGCTGAATGGCACCCCGAGCGGATCGGGCTGTTCGGTGGCGCGCTCCGGTACTCGAAGTATGGCTTCCTCAAGCGATTGATGCTGAAACGGATCGCCAAAGACGCCACCGGCGACGTGGACACCTCACGCGATTACGAATACACCGATTGGGACGAGGTCGAGGCCTTCGCTGCGGATTTTGCCGGGTTCCTCGAATCCCGACTGGATATCGCTCCGGGCCAGGATACAAAAGAATGAACCACGGCAAGCACCTCAGCCCCGGCCTCGTCTCGGAGACCAGCGTCAATCCGGATCCCACCTCGGTGGGAATTCTAACGACGACTGAGCAATCCTTCCGACTCCCACGCCCGTCCGTCTTCGCATCCATCGTCACGCGCCTCCCGTCCTTCAAGAGCTCGTTCCCCTTGGTGCTGGCCCACGGGGGAACGGGATTACGACTTTCGTCGTCGGATGACATACGCAGCCATGTAGCAACCACGGATGCGTAGCTTTCTCCGAAGCTAACCAATCGGATGAAGAACGTACCACGGCACGAATAGTCAAGGCCCGATCGGCGTGTGGGTGGGGTATTGCTGGTTTCTGAGAGAGCCGGGGATAGATTCGGAACTCCAACCCGCTATTCTCA
>CAYOLR010000271.1:0-3734 GCA_964404815.1 uncultured Halobacteriales archaeon | reverse complement strand
ACAATTTCGAGATGTACGACAACGCCACCGCCCTCATTCACGGGCTCGGTTGATCCACAGCGGGGTGGGGGAGGCTGAGCGGCCCGCAGGGGGTCAGCGGACGGGCGGAAACGTTGGGCACACTGGGATTGGCGTGAGGCCGTCACGGCCGACCTACGGGCCGCCTAACGGTAGGGCCGGATCCCCGAAAAGCGCGGTCCCTATCTAGTTAGGTATGGTGGGCCGTTGGCCGCTCACGGCCCGAGATGGCGGCTCAGGAACTCGACCTCCCGATCGACCACCGTTTCGAACGTTTCGCCGGTGTATACGTCGAAGTGGCCAACGGGGTAGCGGACCCGTTCGACGTCGTCGAGCCGGCTCACTAACCGGTCGACCGTGTCGCCGGTGACGATGTTGTCCTCCGCCGCTTCCACGATCAAGGTCGGGCAATCGACGTCCCTCGCTTCGGTGACCGGCCGATACGCCAGGACGGTCAGGAGGATCCTGGCCGCACACCGGTTATCCCAATCGCCATCGGTTATCGACTCGTAGCCCTCGAGCGCCCCGGGCCGGTTGAGGGCGGCGAACTCGTCGGGAGCACCGGCGATCGGGACGTAATGTGGCGAACGGACGGTTAGCTTTCGGGCGACGTCCTTGAGGCCGGCCGTGACCGCCCGGGTCAGGTAGTCGAGACCGCCGGCCCTGACGAGGTGGTGGACGGTCCGGATCCCGTCCGAGAACGGAACCTGGGCGACGACCGCCTCGATATCGCCGTCCCGGGCGGCGGCCACGATGGCATGCCCGCCGCTGAAGGAACTCCCCCAGAGGGCGATCCGTTCGCCGTCGACCCCGTCGAGGCGTCTGACCTTCCCGATCGCGGCCCGCCAGTCCCGGACGTGGCCCTTCGGGGTAATGAGGTTCCGGGGCCGTCCATCGCTCTCGCCGAACCGGCGGTAGTCGAATAGGAGGGTCCCCAGCCCGGCCTCGGCGAACCGCTCGGCGAAGGCCGGCAGCCGCCAGCCCCGCTCACCGCCGAACCCGTGGGCCATGACGACGGTCGGCACGTCCTCGGCGTCCGTCGGCCGGTAGAGCCAGGCCGAACACCGCGTCCCGCCAACCGCGAAATCCACATCCCGGCGTGTGACTGCCATGGCAGCCTAGACACCGGCCACCGGCATAGTCCTCACCCCGCCAGACAGATTATCCGCTCTGATAACTACCGGCGTACGCTTTTTAGACGGACCGCGGAAATCGGTCCGTAATACACCGGTTTGGACGGCTCCCGGTATCGCTGCCACCCGTGACGTCTCCCACCATCGATTCACAGCCGGTCGACGACCCCGCCGTGAGTCCCATCGTCGGGGTGGTCTTATTGGTGGCCGTCACCGTCATCCTCGCTGCTGTGATCGGGACGTTCGCCCTCGAGATGAACAAGTACGCCGGCCAGTACGGCCCAAACGTCGCCCTCTCCGCCGAACTTGACCCCGGCGAGAACAACGTCACGATCCAGCACAAGGGCGGCGATTCACTCCACCGCATCCGCTCGAAGATCGTCGTCAGGAACGATTCTGCGGTAATGACCTACACGTCGAGCAAACCGGTCGCTTTCCAGGTGGGTTCTTTCGCGGAGTTCAGCGTCAACTCGACCGCCGTCGACGGCTGGGGCGGCAACACGCAATGGTCCCAATCCGGCAGCTTCGAGCTGGAATCCGGCGAGACGTATACCGTCCAAATCATCGACATCGAGTCCTCGACGGTCGTCTACGAGGGCGAGGTCGAGGCCACGCCGGAGGGCTGACCGCTCACGCGAGCGTGATCATCGCCGCGCCGATGACGACCAAGACCGCGCCGACGACGATCCCCTTCGTGATGCGCTCGAGGTCGCCCAGCAGGAAGTAGGCGAAGACCGCGGTGTACAGCGCCGACACCCCCACCAGCGAGGTGGCGATCGCGACGGGGCCGATCTCGAGGGCGACGAAGAATAGTAACAGCGAGACCGCGTTGAACGCGCCGCTCCCGATGAACGCCCAGCTCGCCCGTTTCGGCGGCACGAAGATCTGCTCGGGATGCCGGGCGACGAGGTAGGCGAACAGCGCGACGAACCCGGCTGTCTCGTTGACGGCCACGCCGTGAAGCGCGGTGGCGGGCGTGTCGGTGAGGGCGAACCGCCTGATGACGTCGGCGAACGCCCATGCGCCGGCCGCCGCGAGCGAGAACAGCAGTTCCCAGGCCGCCCAGCCGCCGATGTCGCCGCCACGGGAGAGCGAGAGCACCACCAGCCCGATCACGAGGACGACGATCCCGACCCCGACCTGCAGGCCGATGGCCTCCCCGAGCAGGACGAACGCCAACGCGGTCGCGAACAGCGGCCGGGCGCTCACCGCGGCGTTATTCACGCTCGCGCCCACCCGGTTGATCGCCGCAAACGAGGCCAGCCGCCCGAGGGCCGTCCCGACCAGCCCGGCGGCGATGAAGATCCCGAGCCCGACCCCGGTATACGCATCGAACAACCCCGGCCCGTGCTGGACCAACAGCAGCGGCCAGTAGACCAGGACCGCGATCCCCGAGACGACGACCGTCACCTGGAGCGTGGTACCGCCTTCGGCGAGCCCGCGCTTCGAGAGCACCATGCTCATGCTCCAGAAGCCGGCGGCGACCAGCGCAACCGTCGAGGCCTCGAACGCCACACCTAGTGGCGGATCAGGCCCCTGCATAAGCCCCCCGAAACCGGCGGCGTCTCAGGCCAGCTGGATGTCGTCGATGTCGAAGTGCCGCTTCGCCAGCCGGCGCGCGGCCTCGATGTTCCGACCGCCCCGACCGATAGCGGCCCCCTCGTCACCTTCGGCCACGTCGGCGTGGGCGACGGTCGACCCGTCATCCTCGAGCTCGACGCCGTAGACCGCGGCGGGGGCGAGCGCGTTAGCGACGAACGCCTCGGGCGTGTCGGCATCCTCGATCAGCCGGACGTCGGTTCCGAGCCGCTCCTCGACGCGCTTGACCGTCCGGCCGTCCGGACCGATGGCCGTCCGCATCTCGCCGACGGCCACCACGAACAGCACCCGATCGTTCTCCTCGTCGACGACGCAGTCCCGGGCGGTCGCGCCGGTCACCTCCTCGAAGAGCGCGATGAACCGGCGCTCCCGGTCTGAGAGCGTGATCCCCATCCGTTAGTCGGCCGACGACCCGCCGGACTTCGACCGCATGCGCAGGTCGACGTCGCCCGTCCCGAGCTTGATGGGCTTGCCGACGATGACGTTCTCGGTCACGCCGTTGAGGTCGTCGATCTCGCCGTGGACGGCCGCATCGAGGAGGTGGTTGACGGTCACCTCGAAGGCCGCCCGGGCCAGCACGGACTCCTTGGACCCGGAGATGCCGTGGCGGCCGATCGACTCGATCGTCCCCTTGGTCGTCATGATGTCGGAGACCAGCATCAGGTGGCGGACGTTGACGTCGTCGAGCCCCTGCTCCTCGAGGGTGTTCATCGTCTCCTCGATGATGGACTCGCGGGCCGCCTCCACGCCGAGGACGGAATAGATCTCGTGGATGTTGTTGGTCGTGGTCCGGGTGGCGTCGACGCCCTCGATCTCCATCACCGTCCCGAAGTCCGACCCCTCCGTGTAGAGGACGAACTCGTCCTCTTCGTCCTCGCGCTGCTCCTTGCGGATGACCACGCGCGAGATGTCGTCGATCCCCTTGAAGACGATCTCCCGGAGCTGTTCGACCAGCTGGAGCAGGTCCCGGTAGCTCGGCTCCTC
>CAYOLR010000270.1:0-3758 GCA_964404815.1 uncultured Halobacteriales archaeon | reverse complement strand
AGGTCGAGGACTACGACCCCTGGCAGGCGTTCGCGGCCGGCATCGGGAAGGCCACGGGCGTGAAGGGCGACAACCGCGTCCACGGGTGGATCGTCGCCGTCCGCTCCGTCGAGAGCCGCGACGGCATGACCGCCCGCGCCCAAGAGCTCGACTGGGAGACCCTCCAAAGGATCCAGAGCCGGATCACCGGCACGCTCCCGAACGTCTCTCGCGTCGTTTACGACGTGACGCACAAACCCCCGGCAACGATCGAGTACGAATGAAGACCGCGATCATCGTCGGCCCGGACAACGGCCTGGCATCGGCCTTCGAAGCGCAAAACATCCAGACGAGACGGATCGACCTCGGGACCGCGGACGCCCTCCGCGAGGCCGGCATCGCCGATGCCGTCCTCCTCGTCGTCACTGACGTCAGCGAGGCCACCGCCATCCCCGTCGCCAAGGACGAGAACCCGGACATCCGGGTCGTCATCTACTCCGAACAGACGATGCCCGAGTTCGTCCGCGGCCAGGTGGACCTTGCGGTGGCCCCCGACCTCCTCTCGCCCGAGATCGTCGCCGAGGAACTCGCCAACGGTCAGCCATAGCCTCGGCCGCCCGATCGAACGCCGCCTGACCCTATGGCGCCAATCGTTGGAGGACCGGAATCTCCCCCAGCCGCTCCTCGTCGAGGAGTTCCCAGTGGATCCCCGACGGTCGGCCCAACGTGGTCTCGGTTCGAATGACCCGGGATGGGGTGCAGATGATGTCGAGTGGGACGTCGTGGTCATCGACGTCGATCGGTCCGTCCACCACCTGCTGGTCGTGAACCGTAGTGGCGACCGGCGTGTCCCCGGTGACGAGTCCGAGTTCCCTGAGGACGGCGTACTCCAGATCGCTATAGCCCTCGCCCTTGCCGACACGAGCGCCATCGGGCGACACTGCTACGCTGCCGGCGACGATCAGGTCGACGGGGTGGGCCTCGTCGGGGCCGACGCGATCGCCGAGTTCGTCCGCCCCGCCGATCGTCGAGCCCCGATCGGGATCGACCCCCGCCAGTCGGATGAAGCACTCCGGGTCACGGAGGCGCGGAACGGCCATGTAGACCGTCTTTCCGTCGGCCAACGCCCGCCGCCGAATCGGGCGTTGGGGGGCGTCGGGATTCGATTTGATCACCGACGCATCCGCCCATTCGGGCTGGGCCGCGAGCCGCTCGGCGGCCTCCTCCGCTCCAGCGAAGTTCGGGATCCGCCCGTGGGGCGGGAACGGGAACCGGGCCTGGCCTGACTCGTCGAGCGTGTCCCAGATCCGCTCGCGGAGTGCCTGCTTGGCCGTCATTCCTCGGTCGTTTCGTCCGCTGGGTGGGCGAGCCCGGCGAGGTGGCCGGCCTCGGGGAGCACGATCTCTTCCACTCCTAGAGTGACGGCGTTCTCGCTGCCGGGGAGACAGAAGACGGGGACGCCATCGACGATCCCGGCCATCGCCCGGGTCGCGACCACCCGCGAGCCGATCTCGTCGTACGAGAGCAGCCGGAAGAGCTCGCCGAAGCCCGGCAGCTGTTTGTCCATTAGCGGCCGGACCGCCTCGATCGTGACGTCGTCCGGCGTCACCCCGGTCCCGCCGGTGGAGATCAGGATGTCGACGTCGCGTCGGTTGGTTAACGCGTCGATATTCTGTTGGACGGTGTCGTGGGAGTCGCCGACGAGCTCCCTGGTGACGACCAGGTGTTCCTCGGCCTCGACTGCCGCCTCGATGGCGTCTCCACTGGGATCGCTATCGAGCGTTCGGGAACTCGAGACGGTCAGGATGGCGACGCCGAGCTGGTCGACGTCATGGGCGTGATGGCCGTGCTCTTCCTCGTGGTCGTGGGTGTGCTCGTGGTTGTCGTCGTCCTCGTGACCGTGTTCGTGGTCCTCGGTGTGCTCACCTTCGTGATCGCCTTCCATCGGTTCGTCCTCCGGTTCGGGTTCGTCATCAGGTTCGTCCGATCCCTCGAGTCCCCGTCGGGTGTCCCGCTCCTGGAAGTCGACCATGGCGGATCCTTACGCGTCGGCTCCCAAAACATCCCGGGTAGCCGGCCGCCGGCTCACTGAACCCGGTAACACTACAGTTTTTACGGCGACAACCGAGGCTTCGACCATGCAAGCGGTCCAGTTTTCGGAGCACGGTGATAGGGACGTAATCGAATACGGGGAGTTCCCGGACCCGGAGCCGGATCGTGACGAGGTCATGATCGACATGAAGGCCGGTGCCCTCAACTACCTCGACGTCTGGACCCGCCGCGGGCTTCCCGGGATCGATCTGGAAATGCCCCACATTCCGGGAAGCGACGGGGCCGGCGTCGTGCAAACCGTGGGCGATGGCGTGAGTCGGTTCGAGCCCGGCGATCGCGTCGCCGTCAGCGCGGGCGTCTCCTGTGGCGAGTGCGAGTTCTGCCGCCACGGAGAGGAGTCGATGTGTGTCAGCTTCCACATCATCGGCGAACATGTCCGTGGCGTTCACTCCGAACTGGCGGCGGTCCCGGCGGACAACCTCGTTCCCGTCCCCGAGGGGGTCGACTGGGAGGTAGCGGCCGCGGCCCCGCTCGTCTTCCAGACGGCCTGGCGGATGCTCCTCGATCGCGGCGACCTCGCCCCCGGTGAGCAGGTCCTCGTTCACGGCGCGTCCGGTGGCGTGGGCCATGCGGCCGTTCAGATCGCCGACTACGTTGGCGCGGAGGTCTACGCCACCGCCAGCACCGACGAAAAGCTCGGCTATGCGAGCGAGATCGGGGCCGATCACACGATCAATTACGAGGAGGACGACTTCGCCGACGAGCTCCGCGACCTGACTGGCAAACGGGGCGTCGACATGGTGGTCGACCACATCGGGGCCGCGACCTGGCAGGACTCCCTCAAGAGCCTCGCAAAGGGTGGCCGGATCGTGACCTGCGGAGCCACCACCGGCGGCCGCCCGGAGACCGACATTAACCGTATCTTCTGGAACCAACTGGAGGTCATCGGGTCCACCATGGCCACCCCCGGCCAGGTCGACGACGTCCTCTCGCTCGTCTGGGAGGGGGCGTTCGAGCCCCGCATCAGGGAGGTCCTCCCGATGTCAGAGGCCGCCCGAGCCCACGAGATCCTCGAGGAGCGGGAGGGCTTCGGGAAGGTCGTCGTGATCCCAGACAGCGAGTTGTAAATGGCCGGTCCAGAGGGCGGCTCGGCCGACGAGTTCGGCCGGAAGGGGTGGCTGCTCGTCGCCGCCATCGTCGTCGCGTTCATCGTCGTGCCGGTGGTGATCTACGTTCGTCCGCCGGGCCTCCCGTTCGTGGTGGCCTATCTTGTCCTCCCGTTGGCCCCGGCGGTGCTGTTGGCGTTACTCGCCGTCTGGATCACGACCTAGTCCGACGCGAAGTCACGCCGCATCGCGATCTCGAACCAGGGGCAGAACCGGAGCTGGCGGTAATAGCGGGGAAAATCGTGGAGGTGATCGTAATCAACCCAGAGGAGCCCGCCGATCTCGTCGGGATCCGGCGCGAGTTGAGCGTCGGTGAGGGTCGCCTTCAGAACCGAACAGACCTCCCACTCCAACCCCTCCTCCAGGTAATAGCGTTTGTACTCGAAGCGGTCGGTGACCCGGAGGTCGTCGTACTGGTCCGGGTCGATGCCGAGCTCTTCGGCGAGCCGTTGTCGGGTCGCGTCCTTCTGGGACTGCCCCGGATCCGGGTGGGAGGCGACCGTGCCGTCCCAGTAGGTGTCCCAGAGTCGTTTGACGGGGCTACGTTGGGCTAACAGGAGG
>CAYOLR010000269.1:0-3831 GCA_964404815.1 uncultured Halobacteriales archaeon | reverse complement strand
TGGGACTACGTTGTTGACGAAGACCAGATGCCAGACCTGTCGGAAAGGCTGTTAACCAGCTCATACCGGATCCTTGTTCTTTGTCCCCAACGCCGGTTCTGACAACCCCGGGCAACGGACACGCTGGGATTCGAACCCAGAGCCTCCCGGAAGGCCGGAGCACTGACCCAATGGTTGTGGGACGTGCCGCGCGGACTCACGTCCCCCATGATCCGACCGTAATCCGGACGTTCTGCCGGACTGAACTACATGCCCACAAGGTACAATTCCACCTGCCACATTGATAAGGTCCCAACGCTGATCCCAATTTCTGGGAATCGTCTCGTCCCCGGTTACGGACGAAATCAGGAGACTGGAAGTGGGTGCGAACCATAGGAAAAGTGGACAAACGAGACGAGAATGGGACTCCGGTACCGCGGATTCGTTGCCGGCGTTTTTATCGGAGTGTCGGATCGGCCTCCCAACCGCCCGCCCGATTCGTGCGGTCATTCCCCGTCATCCCCCTCCGGCCCCGATTGGATCCGCTTTGCGGCCCCGGCGAATAGCCCAGTGAGCACCAGGAACAACTGCCAGCCGTGCACCGCAATGGGGAACACTCGCTCCACCGGGCCGGGCTCCGGTTCGGGGGACGGCTGAACCGGGTTCGGGACGAAGGTCTCCTCACGGGTGCCGCCCCCGCCAGCATCGACGATCCGTTGGCCGGTGTCGGCATCCTCCGCGAGTTCGACGAACGTCTGGACGAGCCCGCGGTCAGTGGAAAGGTAGAGTTCTCCCTCGAGGCGGAAGAACTGGTCGTGCACCGGCCAGAAGAGGTTGATGCCCTCGAGGTGGGTCCAGTCGAGCAGGAGCCCGGCGAAGACGTGGACGAAGACCGCTACCCACGCCACGCGGACGCCGCCCGGGCCGAACCGCCGTCGCAGCCACGACGCCTCACGGCGGGTGTCCCACGCGAGCAGGACCGCTGCCCCGCCGGGCAACACCAGGTTGTGAAGCAGGGTTCGGTGGGCCCCGGCGACGACGAAGCCGATCACGGTATCGATCTCCGGGATGAGCACGACGAGGACGATGATGGCTAGCGTGGATCGGGTGTAGAACCGCCCGAGCAGGCCGGCGACGAGCAGCAGCGCGAGGGCGAGGTGGACCACGCTCGAGGGCATCAGTGCTCACCCCGCTCGACGTACCACTTCACCGGGGCCGCCGCGAGACCGGTCACGACCATGACGAGCTGCCAGCTCGATTCAACGAGCCGGAGCCGGCGCTCCACGCCGGCGGGGTTGCCGGTCCCCGGTGTCGGGTTGAGCCACGTTTCGACGTGATAGGTCGCCATCGTGCCGGGCGACGCGATCCTGATCGCCCCATCGGCAATTTCGATATAGGTCTGGATGACGCCCTGCTGGGTCGAGAGGTAGAACTGCCCGACGATCGCCCAGAACCGCGACGAGACCGGATAGAGGAGGGCGACGCTGTCGACGTTGAAGAGATCGAGGCCGATCCCGGCCACGGCGTACGCGGCGATCGCGACCCACGCAACGCGGACGCCGTACCAGCCGGCCCGCTCACGGAGCCACGACCGCGGTCGGCGCCGGGTGTCCCAATAGAGGAATGTCGCCAGTCCGAGCGGGATGAACACGGAATGGAGCACGGCGTTCGTCGCCCCGGGAATGGCGAGGCTGAGGGCGGCGTCAAGGTCAGGGATCGCGGCGGCGACCACCACGACGCCCAGGGACCGCCGGTCGTACGCGGCGCCGAGGAGGGCCACCCCGATGAGGGTGCCGACGGTGATATGGACCAGCGTTGGCGGCATCGGTACCTCTGGCGTGATGGTCCCCTCGTCGGGGCTTAAACGCGAGGATGTGACACGCTCGGGCAAGGGGTCTGGTGTCGCTCCCGGCCCCCGAGCGTGACGCTCTCGAATACTGCTGGCTGGCCATCGATTAATCACTGAGTCTCATCAACCGTGGATCCCTCCGGACCGGATCGATCCCGGTGGGTCCAGCCCGGCGGACGGATCGCCCACCGCACGGTCGCCGAATCCTCCTCAAACGCCCGGTGGATTTTGTTCGGTAACGCATGGTTTAACTCACCACGGCGTATCGTAATCACCAGCGGGATTCATCATGACCGGTAAAACCATCCTGATCCTGGCTGGCGATTTCGTCGAAGACTATGAGATCAAGGTCGCCGAGGAAGCGCTCGAGGCCGTCGGCCACGAGGTCCACACGGCCTGTCCGGAGCGGGAGGCCGGCGAGAAGATCAAGACCGCCATCCACGACTTCCGTGGCGATCAGACCTACATGGAGGTCCGCGGCCACGACTTCGAACTCTCCCATTCGTTCGACGAGATCGACCCCGAGGACTACGACGCGTTCATCGTCCCCGGTGGTCGGGCCCCGGAATACCTCCGAACCTACGAGTCGGTGCTCGATACCACCCGACACTTCTTCGAGGCCGACAAACCCGTCGGCGCGATCTGTCACGGGCCCCAGGTCCTCGCCGCGGCGGGCGTCCTCGAGGGCCGTGAGATCACGTCCTACCCGCCCGTCCGATCCGAACTGGAGGCCGTCGGCTGTTCGTGGGTGGACGGCGTCGTCCGTGACGGCAACCTCCTGACCGGCCGGAACTGGGACGACCTCGCCGAGTGGCTCGAGGAGTTCTTCGCCATGCTGGGCACCACCGTCGAACACGGCCAGCCCGAACCCGCGGCGGCCGACTGATCGCGCCGGGGCCCAGGTTATCCGTCTTTTCTGACGAGTGAGCGGGAGAGAATTCTCCGGACCACCGATCGGTTCTGCATTGGCCACATCGATTGGCCGGCTGCGTGACGGGACCGACGGCCGGCCTCAGAGCCCGAACAACCGTTTCGCGTTCGCAAACGCGTAGTTGTCCCGCTGGTCGGCCGGGAGCGAGTCGAGGGCCGACTGCGTCCAGTCCATGACACGCGTATAGACCCGCTCGTCCATGTTCCAGTCGGTCGCCAGGTCCGTCCCCCACATCACCCGGTCGGGGGCAGCGTCCATGATTGGCGGGAGGACCTGCTCGACGAGCTGTTTCAGTTCACCCTCCTGCTGGTCGTATTTCCTGACGAAGTCCGCGGCATCCGCGGCGGTCAACACGAGCCCGTTCAGCATCGACCCCGCGTCGACCGTCCAAAAGAGGTTGTCGTGGTCCCGGAGGATCGGGAGCAGCGTGTCCGGAGCCAGGTTGAACTCGCCGCCGTGGCCCATCACGGTGGCCTCCGGGTAATCCGCGAGCATGGTCTTGAGCCCATCCGCCTGGGCCTGGGTCGGGTGGATCATCAGGGGGATGTCCTGCTCAGCGGCGAAGGCGAACAGCGTGGGCCACGGTTCCGCAGTGAGCGATGTGCCCTGCATCGGCCCGCCATAGAAGATGATCTCGCCGATGCCCGCGAACGCGGTCTGGTGGTCCGCATAGACATTCGTGACGGTGCCTTCGACCAGATGCGACTGACTCTGGGGTTGCAGGAACGGGAGATACTCGACATCCGAGTTGACGAGCGCCTGGAGGACGGACGGGTACTCGTCTGCCGCCATTACGGAGGACGTGAACAGGACACAGGCGCCGACGTCGTGTTCGGCCATTCGCGTCGCAAACGTCGCCGGGTCGAGGGGCGAATGCCCCTTGTCCCGGGCCCCGGCCCAGTGGGCGTGCGTGTCGAAGAAATCTCCCTCGAACGAACGATCGGCCAGTGTCGACTCCAACGCCTCGATGTCGACGGTCTCTGTCGGCGTCTCCGTCGGGGTGGCCGTCGGCGGTTCCGTCGTGGTCGGTTGCGCGGTCGGTGTGGCCGTTGCCGTGTCGCTCGGGGGTGCC
>CAYOLR010000268.1:0-3836 GCA_964404815.1 uncultured Halobacteriales archaeon | reverse complement strand
CTCCTCGCCGGAGACCTGCCAGACGAAGTCGACTTCCTCCCACTCGGCGAATTGCTCGGAGACGGCGGCCGTGTCGACATCGACATCGACACCGATCTCGATCATGGCCTGGACGTTCCCGGTGTGGGTGGCGACGGTGAACCGCTCGATGATCCCCTCCTCGGAGAGGCGTTCGACCCGGTTCCGAATGGTCCCCTCGGAGGTGCCGACGCGGTCGGCGATCTCGGTGTAGGGGGTCCGCGAGTCCCGTCGGAGGATGCTCAGGATCTCGCGATCGAGGTCGTCCATCGGAGATTGAAGGGTATTCGCCCCCCGGCCTTGAGGATTACGAATTTCGTAATCCAACTACGAAAGCAACGTTTATACACCGGCCAGACGTCCGTTTATCGTAATGTCGGATGCCTATCTTGCCCTCGAAACCGGCCGGGTCGTCTCGGCCCGTGGCCGGGTTCCGGGGCGCGCCCGGGGGGAACTGGTATTCACGACGGCGTATACCGGCTACGAGGAAAGCCTCACCGATCCGTCCTACGAGGAACAGGTCCTCACCTTCGCCTATCCGTTGATCGGGAACTACGGCGTCCGAACGGAACGGTTCGAATCCGAACGCGTCCACCCGAACGCGGTGGTCGCGCGGGAACTCACGGCGGACGTCGTCGACTGGCTCGAGGCGGAGGACACGCCCGCGATCGACCGCCTGGACACCCGCGACCTCGTCCTCGACATCCGCGACATCGGGGCGATGCGCTGTGGACTCGCCGTCGGACCGGATGCCACGCCCGAGGCTGCTAAGGCGGAGCTCGAAACCTGCCCCGCCATGTCCGAACACCGGAACATCGGCGCCCAGGTCAGCGTCGACGAACCGATCGTCATGGAAGGCGACGGGCCACGGATCGCGCTCGTCGACTGTGGGGCCAAGGGGTCGATCCTCGAATCCTTGAACGACCGGGACGCCCACGTTACCGTCCTCCCACACGACTCCACGGTGGAGGACGTGGAGGCGGTCGATCCGTCACTGCTGTTCATCTCGAACGGGCCGGGCGACCCGGAGACCTTCGAGGGCGCCGAGGCGCTCGTCGATCACTATGCCGGCGACCTGCCGATCGCGGGGATCTGTCTCGGCCAGCAGGTCGTCGCCAACGCCCTCGGCGGGGCGACCGAGAAGATGGAGTTCGGCCACCGTGGGGTCAACCAGCCGGTCCGTGACCTCGCCACCGACAAGGTCGTCATGACGACCCAGAACCACGGCTATATGGTCAGCCAGCCGGGGGACCTGACCGTCACGCAGGTCAACGTCAACGACGACACGCCCGAGGGCCTGGACAACGAGGATCTCGGAATCCTCACCCGTCAGTACCACCCCGAGGCCCATCCCGGGCCCCACGACACCCTCGACTTCTTCGACGATGTCATGGCACTTGCCGGGGGTAAGGAGATCGCCGTCGCCGACTGACCGGTGCGGTCAGTGCGCGTCCCCTTCGTAGGCTTCCGGCGAATCGTAGGCCTTCTCACCAGCCTCGATCCTGATGTCTAACCAGTTCTCCATGGGGATCAGCGGACACTCGTATCGGTCCGAGTAAGCGCAGTAGGGATTATAGGCCTGGTTGAAATCGACCAGCCAGGTCCCATCGCGTTCGTGGTTCTCCTCCTCGAGATCGAGATATCGCCCCGCCCCGTAGGTCTCTTCGCCGTTCGTCTCGTCTCGGAAGGGAACCCACAGTCGGTCCTCGTCTGGCTCGGCTTTGTAGGCCTGGAGCGTGACTTCCTCACCATCGTGCTCGAACCGGAACTCGCCCCAGACGAGGTATCCGCGTTCGCCCTCGGTGGTCGTCGCGACGCTGATCGTCTCCTTCTCGTCGTGTTCGTGGAGCTCCAGGTCGTACCGATAATCAGGATCCGGCGGGAAGTAATCCAACCCGTCGAACACTTCGCGTTGATCCGGCGGGATCGGGGAATGGGGGTGATCCCCGAAGAACTCGTCCTTCTCCGCACGGTGGGCCTTTACCCGTTCGATGTACTCGTCCGTCGCACTCATGGCGGTTACCGATCGCAACTACGTGCCTCGCGGGGATAAGCCTCAGGCATCGCGAAGATCCTCGACGCCGCCCAGCTTGATGGCAGAGGCGGCGACCTGATCCGCCCGGAGCAGTATCTCGGCTTCGATCGTCGCCGGCTCCACGGCGGTGTTCGGGCTGTGGGCTGCGAGGGCGTGCTGGATCTCGACGGGGAGGCCGGCGGCCGCAGTGACGTGGATCCCGTAGTGTGGGTGACCGAGCAACTCTCCGACAGCCGTCGGGTCGAGTCCGTCGAATTCGTAGAGTTTGCTGACGTCGTGAACGATCGCGGCAGCCAGGAGGACGTCCCGGTCCAGATCCAACGCCGCCCGAGCCGCGACCGTGTCGGCGAGCCCGGTAGCCGCCTCGATCACCTCGTTAACGTGGGGGACCAGCCGCTCGTCCTGGAGGTCGAGGTCGGTCTGTATCGGCGGATACCACGGAACGCCGTAAAGGTCATCCACGCCGGTCTCGGCCATCGCTGTCGTCCAGGCGGTCAGGACGCCCTCGCGGAGCGACCGGTCCTCGATCGATTCGATCTCCGGGAACGCCTCGATGACGTGTTCGGCTGGGGCCATATCCCGTGATCGAACCCCCTCCGTTAAAGCGGCTACTGCCCGGCCTCCCATCGGTATCGTTGGTCCCCAGGCCAGCAGATCGCCGATCCGCGTTAGCGAATTGATGTCGAGGCGGTGAGTCACGGACCGATCGCCGAGTAATCCCCAAGAATAACTGCGATGGGATCCAGGGGATTCCGATCGAGACCGATGTCCCGCCGGCCCCCTATCGACTCGCGTTACGGCGCGCGTTTCGGCTGGCCCCAGAACTCGTCCCGTTTGGCGCGTTCGGACAGCGCCTGCACGTCGAGGGGCTCGTCCTTCGCGTGGATGGCGGCGAGGGCGGCCCTCGCGCTGGGATAGGTCGAGAAATACGTCACGGTTTCCTCGACCGCCACGGTCAGCGGCTCCCGTGCTCGGGAAACGATGAGGTCGATCTCGTCGGCCTTGATGGCCTCCTTGAAGGCCGCATCGTCCTCGAACTCCGCGAGGTCGAAGAATTCGGCGAACCCCTCGGTGAGCTCGCGGCCCGCCTCGCTATCGGGGTCGGGAAACTCGTCATCGGAGAGGTCGATGACGGCGGTCCCCGACCGGGGAATGGGCTTGCCAGTCGCATCCTGGGCCTTGTCGTACGCGCGGGCGAACGTCGCAGCCGTCCCCATGACTTCACCGGTCGATTTCATCTCCGGCCCGAGCCGGGGGTCGGAGCCGGACAGGCGGTCGAAGGGGAGGACCACCTCCTTGACCGAGGGGTGGGCGGGGACCTGCTCGGCGACCTCGAGTTCCTCGAGGCTCGTGCCGAGCATCACCTTGGCGGCGAGTTTGGCGATGGGGACGCCCGTGGCCTTCGAGACGAACGGAACGGTCCGCGAGGAGCGCGGGTTTGCCTCCAGGACGTAGACTTCGCCGTCCTTGACGGCGAGCTGAACGTTGAGCAGCCCGACGGTGTCGAGCGCCCGGGCGATGTCCTCGGTGACCTCTCGGATCCGCCGGTTGACCTCGCGGCCGAGTGATTCCGGCGGGATGACGCACGCCGAGTCGCCGGAGTGGACCCCGGCGGATTCGACGTGCTCCATGATCCCTCCGATGAGCACGTCATCGCCGTCGGCAACGGCGTCGACGTCGACCTCGACGGCGTCCTCGAGGAAATCGTCGATCAGGATGGGCTGGTCGGGGCTGACCCGCACGGCCTCCTCGATGTACCCCTTCAGGTCCTCGTCATCGTAGA
>CAYOLR010000267.1:0-3866 GCA_964404815.1 uncultured Halobacteriales archaeon | reverse complement strand
TGGTCGCGTGCGTCGGCGCTCATTGGTCGATAGTGAGTTTCTCGGGTTCGATTCCATCCACGTTCACGTCGAAGCTGGCCTCGCCATCGACCGAATACCGCAACCGGGCCTGCCCGCCGGCGGTCACGTGGGGGTTCCACTTGACGAACCACTCATCGTCCATGTCGACGGCCGTCCCGTCGGACAGGTCAATCGGCTCCGCCGAGACCATGTCCGTGACGTCGATGTCGATCCCGGCGTCGGTGTGGTTCTCGACGACGAGTTCGACGGATCCGTCCTCCATCTCCCGCCGGACGAGGACGTTGTTCATGATACGCGCGAGGGAAACGTCGATGTTGGGTGGCTCGCGCTCGGTAACCGCGGCCACCTTCTCGGCCATCTTCGGGAGGATGTCGGCAATGACCGTCTGCTTGCGCCGGCGTTTCTGGAGCGAGCGTCGCTTGTTGAGGTGGGTCTTGAGCTCCCTCGCGGCCTCCCGGATCGCCAGTTCGACCTCCTTCTCGATTTCGGGAATATTCGCGATCGCGTCCTTCGACTCCGAGGTGAAGGGGACGTTCGTCGAGGCGACGTGGACCATCAGGACCGCGGGCCCGGCGGGCAGTCCGTTCCCACCCGGCTGTTCGAGCCCGTAGTTCCGCCAGTCGATATCACGAACTACGTCCGTGGTAGCACAGGCTCCCCGTTGGTAGACGAGCGGGACGCGATTGGCGAAGCGCATGAGGTCGATCTTTCCCCCATCCTCGAGGTCCCCGCCGTAGGCGATCCCGGCCTCGACGATGAACGGGTCCCCGCCGTGAACTTCGGCATCGCGGGTGACGGCCGAGTAGAAGTCGGCGTCGACCTCCTTTCTAAGACCCTCTTCGATGAGTTCGGCCCGGATCGGGGCCAGACAGTTGGTCGGCGGTGCCATGACCTCGATGGACCGCATCGCCGATAGGAGGTCCGCCGCGGCGTCACGATCGCCGGCGACATCGGTGACGTTCGGAAGGTCATCGGGGACGGTTCGCATCGTCATCCACAACCGATCCGAGACCTTCTCCCGGGCCGTCTCACCGAAGGTCGCCTCCTGGTGTTCGACCAGCATGTCCGCCGACCGGTCGACGAACCGCCGGAGTTGCTGCTCGGTGATTCGATCACGCGGCGGTCCCGAGTCGAACTTGCTGGCGAGCCGGTCCGCGAGCCCGCGCACGACCTCGTCTGCCTTCCGGTCGCTCGTGGTGGCGTCGATCAGTTCGAAGAGGTCGCCCGTGCGGTCGGCGGTGATGGCGTTCCACGCCGCCTCGACGGCGTTCTCGCGGACGGTATTCCCGAATCGGGTGTCGTACTCGTCCTGGACGATGTCGGCCGCCGTCGAGACGGTCTCTTCGAGCTCGAAGTAACTAACGCGTTCGCGTTCGTCGATTCCGGCCAGCCGCTGGTCATTCCCGTCGTCGTCAAGGTAGTCCGTCCCGCGAACGACGTAGTCGGCGAAGGTGCGGGTCGCGTCCGCCCCCTTGTTCGAGACGGCCGCCCGGATGGCGTTTCTCGCGTCGGCTTCCTCGTGGGCTTTCGGGGCCCGCCAGGCCATCTCCCGGCCGAAGTGATTGTCGCGGAACCCGTCGAGGATCTCCCTGGCGGTCTTGGCCCCGACCCGCGTAAACTCCTCCTGGAGGAAGCCCGAGAGCGAGTAAGAATCCGTATCGGCGAGCATCTTGAGGACGGTTCCGAGTTCGACGCCGTGAGGATGGGGCCGAATGGATTCCGTCTCGGCGGGCAGCTCGTCAGTCACCCGGTCGAACTTGAACGACGCATCGGGCTCGATGAGTTCGATCCGGGCGTGGGGGTTCACGACCGCCGTGTGGGTGATGTAGTCGTGGAGTTGGCTGCGGGCCCGCATATTGGCTTCGAGGCGGAGTTCGATTCGGGTGCCGTGAGGTCGATCCCAGGTTGTCGTTGACTCAGTCTGGATTTCCGGTTCGTTCTCCTCGGTATCGATGATTAGTTCGAAGTACTGGGCGTCGGTGCCATTTGGTGTACGGCTCGTGATCTTTGCCGGTGTGCCACTCGTGAGTTGGGAATACAACACGGCAGCTGAGATCCCGATACCCTGTTGCCCGCGATGTTGAGCACGCTTGTGGAACCGCGATCCGTACAGGAGTTTACCGAAAATATTTGGGATCTGATCCTTCGTAATGCCCGGGCCGTTATCCTCGATGATCAGGGTATAGTAGTCGCCGGTCTCTCTGATCTCGATATAGATATCGGGGAGGAAACCGGCCTCCTCGGTTGCATCGAGAGCATTGTCCACCGCCTCTTTGACGGCCGTAACGAGTGCTCGGGCCCCGGAGTCGAACCCGAGCATTTGCTTGTTCTTCTCAAAGAACTCGGCGATCGAGATCTGGCGTTGATCCGCCGCCAACTCCTCAGCCACATCCCGATCCTCGAGCGTCGACTGGATGGACGTCATTCCTCGTACCCTTGGATTCCAATCCCCTACTTAAAACATATCCGATGGCGAAGTGAAAGTAAACGCCGTCGGGTGAATTTTCGAATCCGCGGGCCCAGATTGGGGCGATGCACGGGCCTGCCCGTCACACGGTTGTCATCCGTCCGCAAGACACGCGCGCGGGCGCGCACGCACAGATTTAAACCCCGTGGGGCCTAACCGAGAGATAGCGTTCTCATGTCTGAGGATAGGCAGTACCGAGCAGGCCAGATACAGGTTCTGGAAGGGCTGCAGGCGGTACGCAAACGGCCGGCGATGTACATCGGCTCGACTGACGATCGAGGCCTTCACCACCTGGTCTACGAGGTGGTCGACAACTCGATCGACGAGGCGCTCGCCGGCTACTGTGACGCGATCGAGGTGCGACTCCACGAGGACGGCTCGGTGACGGTGACGGACAACGGCCGGGGCATCCCGGTCGACACCCACGAGGAATACGATCGTCCCGCCCTCGAAGTGATCCTGACGATGCTCCACGCCGGTGGGAAGTTCGACGACAAGTCCTACCAGGTGTCCGGTGGCCTCCACGGCGTGGGGGTGTCCGTCGTCAACGCCCTCTCCGAACGGTTGGACGTCGAAGTCCGTCGTGACGGCGGCGTGTGGCGCCAGACCTTCGAGCGCGGGGAACCCCAGGGCGACCTCGAGCGGGTCGGCGATCTCGAGGGTGAGACCGGGACGAGCATTCGGTTCTGGCCCGACACTGATATCTTCGAGACCGACGAGTTCGACTTCTCCACCCTCGCTAACCGGCTCCGGGAACTCGCCTTCCTCAATCCTGGCGTGCGGATCGACCTCGCCGACGAACGGACCGATGACTCGGAATCGTTTCTGTACGACGGCGGGATCAAGGAGTTCGTCGAATACCTCAACGAGAGTCGGTCGCCGCTCCATGACGACATTATCTATATCGAGGACGAGGCCGAGGGGATTCACGTCGAGGTGGCCATGCAGGCCACGGAGGACCTCCAGGGGTCGATCCACGCGTTCGCGAACAACATCAACACGCGTGAAGGTGGTACCCACCTCACCGGGTTCAAGACCGCCCTGACGCGGTGTGTCAACGACTACGCGACGGATCACGGCCTCCTCAAAGGACTCGATGACAACCTCAAGGGCGAGGATATCCGGGAGGGGCTGACGGCGGTGATCTCGATCAAACACCCCGATCCCCAGTTCGAGGGCCAGACCAAGACCAAGCTCGGCAACTCCGAGGTTCGGGGTGTCGTCGAGTCAGCGATGCACGAGGGCATCACGACCTACTTCGAGGAGCACCCGGACACGGCCGAAGCCGTCATCGAGAAGGCCGTCCAGGCGGCGAAGGCCCGCAAGGCCGCCAAGAAGGCCGAGGAGCTCACCCGCCGGAAGAACGCGCTGTCGTCGA
>CAYOLR010000266.1:0-3882 GCA_964404815.1 uncultured Halobacteriales archaeon | reverse complement strand
GGCGCTGCCCACCGGAGAACTGGTGGGGGCAGCGGTTGTAGTGCTGCGGATCGAGGCCGACCCGTCCGAGCAGCTCCCGGGCGCGTTGTTCGCGCCCCTCCTCGTCGAGCATGCCGTGTGCACGCAGTGGTTCCTCCACGATCGGGCCGACCTTCATCCGTGGATCCAGCGAGGACTGGGGGTCCTGGAAAATCATCTGCATATCGCGGCGGGTCTTCCGAAGGTCGTCACCGTCCATCTCGGCGAGGTTGTCGCCCTTGAAGTACACGTCGCCCTCGGAGGGATCGAGCAGCCGGAGGACCGTACGGGCGAGCGTGGACTTACCGCAGCCAGACTCGCCGACCAAGCCGACCGTCTCGCCCTTCTTGATCTCGAAACTGACGTCGTCGACCGCCCGGACCCAGGTGCGGTCGAAATACGGCCGTGGTATTCCGCTGTCCTGCTCGAACTTGAGTCCAGCCAGGAACCCCGATTCGTTGGGGAAGTACTTGCTAAGCCCGTTGACCTCGAGGAGCGTCTCCCCGAAGTCGACCGAATCGTCGGATTCGAGATCGACCTCCGGCACGCTCTGGCTCATTCCCCGGCACCCCCGCGGTCTTCAGCGAGACCGGCGCCGAAGCCCGTCCCCGCCTGGAGCTCGATCGGTTCGCTCTCCCAGTATCCCACGTCGAACACCTCGTCGTTCCGGAAGCAGGCCGATCGGTGGGGGGCGCCGTCGTCCTCGACGATCCGGTTTTCGGGGTGGACACGGGTACAGACCTCGCGCGCCTCCGGACACCGGGGATGGAATCGGCAACCGGACGGCGGATTGATCGCTTCGGGCATGACGCCCGCGATGGGGTGCAACTCCTCGACGGTCTGGTCCGGACGTGGGAGCGAGTCGAGCAGCGCGTCGGTGTAGGGGTGTTTGGTGTCGTGGAAGAGGTCATCGACCTCGGCCTGTTCGACGATCTCGCCCAGGTACATCACGTTGACGCGGTCGGAGATCTCCGCGACAACGCCCATATCGTGTGTGACCCAGATGAACGAGGTGTCGTACTTCTCTTGGAGGTCATCGACGAGCTCCAGAATCTGGGCCTCGACGGTGACGTCGAGGGCGGTGGTCGGTTCGTCGGCGATGATCATCGACGGCTCACAGGACAGCGCCATTGCGATGAGCACCCGTTGACGCATACCGCCCGAGAACTGATGCGGGTAGTCGGAATAGCGCTCGGCCGCCTCGGGAATGCCGACCTCGCGGAACATGTCGATGGCGAGCGCCTTGGCCTCCTTCTCGCCCATATCGCGATTGATCTCGATGAACTCCCGCAGCTGGCCGCCGACGGTGTAGACGGGATTCAACGATTCCATCGGATCCTGAAAGATGATGGCGATCTCACGTCCGCGGATGCGCCGACGCATCTCCTCGTTCGTGAGCATGGCGTCGGTGGGTCGGAGCTCGCCCCCGCGCTCCTCGAATTGCACCAAGGGTTCGCCCTTGAAGATGACCTCGCCGTCGACGATCTCGCCCGGTCGTTCGACCAGCCTGAGCACGCTCTGGGCGGCGACCGACTTTCCCGCGCCTGATTCGCCGACCAGACCAACGATCTCGCTCTCCTCGACGGTGAAGGAGATCCCGTCGACTGCGCGGACCACGCCTTCCTCGGTGAAGAACTGCGTCTTCAGATCGTTCACTTCCAGCAGTGGATCAGCCATGATTAGTTGTTGATTCGGGGATCGAGGGCGTCTCTGAGGCCGTCGCCGAAGAGGTTGAATCCGACCACCGTGATCAGGATGGCCAGCCCGGGCCAGACGCTGAACCACGGATCGGGCAGCATGTAGTTCCGGGATTGGGAGAGCATCTGTCCCCACGAAGGGGTCGGCGGTTGGGCGCCGAAGCCGAGGAACGACAGGCCGGCGACGATCAGGATGGCGACGCCGATCTGGAGGGTGGCCTGGACGAGGACCGGCGCGAAGCTGTTCGGGATGACGTGGCGAAGGATGATGCCGCTGTCGCGGACGCCGGCCGCCCGGGCGGCCTCGACGTAGTCCTCCTCGCGGACGCTCACGACCCGGGAGCGGATGAGGCGAGCGAAGGTCGGGATCGACGCGATCCCCACGCCGACCATCGCGAAGGTGAGGTCGCGGCCGAAGGCGGTCATGAACGCGATGACGAGCACCAGGAACGGGATGGCGTACAGCGTCTCGACCGCGCGCATGAGCACGTCATCGATCCAGTCGCCGTAGTAGCCGGCCACCGCCCCGACGAGCGTCCCGCCCAGCAGCCCGATGACCGTCGCCATGAACCCGACGGTGATCGCCACTCGTGTCCCGTAGAACAACCGGGCGAGGATGTCGCGACCGCGATGGTCGGTCCCGAGGGGGTGGGCTAACGTCCCGGTCCCGAACTCGTTGGAGAAGCCGACTGGCGGGAGCAGGGTCTGAATGGTGTTGGGGTCGTTTTCGGGGTTGACCCAGAAGGTATTGGCGAGCCAATAGTCGAGGAAGTAATAGTCGATCGCCGAGATGATCGCAATGATCGTGAAGAAGCTGATGATCGCCAGGCCCGCCAGCGCCGTCGGGTCGCGGGCGATCTGGAAGATGGTGTAGCGCATGCCGACGCGGGCCTTGACGTCCTCCTGGGCGACCCCGCCGGTACTCGGTTCATCGCTGATCGACGTTTCGTCGGTGCCTGATCTTGCCATCTTATCCCTCCTGTTCCCCGTAGGAGACCCGGGGATCGATGTAGGCGTATGAGATGTCCGTGACGATCACGCCGAGTACGAACATCAACCCGAAAAAGATGGTCGTCCCCATCACGAGCGGATAGTCCTGGTTGTAGATCGCCGTGATGATGAGCCGCCCCATGCCATTGATGCTGAAGACCGTCTCGGTCAGGACCGCCCCGCCGAGGGCTTGTGTGAGGTTCAATCCGACGATCGTGATGACCGGAAGCTGGGCGGGTCTGAAGGCATGCTTGCGGAGGATCGTCCGCTCTTTGACCCCGTAGGCCCGCGCGAGTTTGACGTAGTCCTCCGAGAGGTTTTCCAGCATGGCCGAGCGCTCGATCCTCGTAATGGCCGCCATCTGCAATGTCCCGAGCGAGAGCGTTGGCAGCAACAGGTGCTTGCCGGAGACAACTAGGACGTCGACCCAGGTGTCGGCCCCTTCCACCGAAGCGGGGTCCGCCCACGGCATGATCAGGTTGGTCGCGGGCAGGACGTCGAGGTGGAAGGCGAAGACAATGATGAGGATGAGGCCGATCCAGAAGCTGGGTGTCGACACGCCGATCAGGGCGATCACCCGGGAGATGTGGTCTGTGGGTTTGTTCCGGCGCTGGGCCGAGATCACGCCGAGCGGAACCGCCGCCAGGAGCGCGAACGAGAAGCTCGACACGAGCAGGAGGACCGTCACGGGGAGCCGTTCTGCGATCTTCTGGGTGACCGGGACCTTGTAGTAGATGCTCCGACCCAGGTCGACGCCGAAGGTGAGATCGACGTACGGGAAGGTGTTCGTAAAATCGATCCAGATCGGCGAGACATCGCCCAGGTAGTTGATGTACCGGACAAACAACGGCTTGTCCAGGCCGTATTTCGCGCGGATCGCCGCGGCCTGCTGGGCGCTCGGCGACGGCCCGAGCATGATCGAGACCGGGTCGCCCGGGATGGCGTCGGTCAGGAAGAACGTGATCGTGACGATACCGACGATGACCGGGATGGCTTGGAGCAGTCGACGTGTGGTGTATCTAGCGAGACCCACTGGAAGGTACCTCCGTGCCGTTCTCTCTGGGTGTTGGGGTGGCGAACGATAAACGATTCGAAGTCCGAAGCCGCGGCCGGCGGCCTACCTGTTCATCGAGACGTTGTTGTGGTTGCTGAAGATGTGGAACTGGTCCGTCGTCGG